>JAVVER010000108.1:0-11185 GCA_032251145.1 Vicingaceae bacterium
AAAGAAAATGGCATAAACATATATAAACACATAAAAGAAAAGGGCTTAATTTTAAATACTTCTGGTGATTCTAAATATCGTTATTGTCATTTGGTTTCAAAAAAATACCAATTAGACACAAGCAAAAATGAAATAGAAAATCTTGCTGAAAAACTTGAAAAGTTCATTAAAGACGACTTTGAAAAAGTTATGATAGAAATTAACAACTTTTTATATCCAAAAATCAACACCTGATTCTAACTGAAAACCAAACCACTCAACCTTTTTTCTAAAATAATCATTCATAACGACACGTTTTGGCGACATCACACTTTAATTTTGTCAAACAAATGGGAAAGCTGAAAACCAAATAGAGTAGGCAGAAATTTTAAAATATTATTTTATGGCAGTTTATAAACTAAAAGCAAAAGGAAACTGTGGTGATATGCCCAAAGGCTACGAATTTCAGGTGGTTTCATCTACAATCCCAACACCAAATGCACAAGATGTTGAAAAAGAAATTGCAAGATTAGGCTTTAATAAAAAGGCACAATCTTATCGCAGTTCAGGAAATTTCGAAGTGATAAAAAGTTAATCAAACTTATAAGTGGTAGCTTTCCCAGCACTTATTTTAGATCAAATTTTTTATTGTTGGAAGTATCAAAAACCATTCATTAAGCAATTACAGTTCTCAAACTAAAAGCTAATGATAAAAAAGGACCTGACAGGTTTTGAAAACCTGTCAGGTTCTTTTTTATCCAAAACGTTAAATCTTTCTAAATTTTACTCCATAAAAAAATACATGTACCTAAATTAGTTACATTTGTAACCTTTTTAGATTGCTGCAAAAAATAATGATTAATCAAAATATATATGGCTACAAAATGGCTCGTATTTCAGAAGTTTACCTGAGTACTTTGTCATCTATTATGAAGCCTTTTGGCATTGAAAGGTATTTTGCCCCATTGCTTTTTTTATGTGAAAATAGTGGAAAGGTTACCCAAAAAGATTTAGCCGAAGCATTAAAAAGAGACAAAGTTTCTACTATGCGAATGGTAGATTATTTAAGCGAAAAAGGATTATTGATAAGAACACCCGATTGCAACGATAGAAGATGTCAAATTTTAGAAGTTACCGATAAAGCATTGGAACTCCTACCTAAAATTAAAGAAGGAGTACAACAAACCAATGATTTATTACTTAGAGATTTTACCGAAGAAGAAAAAGTAAGTTTTAAGAGGAGTATGGATAAATTATTTACAACCATAGGTAGTTTGCCCGAACCTGATTTTATAGTTAAAGCATATAAAAGAAACAATAAATAGCTCACTTCCTAACCATCTCTCTTTTAAGAGAGGGGAAAGATTATCGAAAATAATCAGGGGTAAGTCAGAAAAAAAGAATAATAAAAATAAACAGATAAAACACCCATTACAATGCAAAATTAGTTTACAGAATGATGATTCTTGGCTATGTGCGTTGGATAAGTCACCCTTCGGGGGATTTAGGGGGCTAAACAATAAATAAACGATGATTAAAACAATTAAAAATATAACTCTCATTGCCCTAACAGCAATAATCTGGTCGTGTGGAGATGCCAAAAAAGACGCTCAACAAGGTCAGGGAAGCTTGCAAGTAAAAGGGTTTAAAGTGGTTGCACAACCTTTTAATAGTGAAGTAAAAACCACAGCAACCATAATGGCTAACGAGCAAGTGGAATTGAAAGCTCCCATTGCAGGACAAGTGTTAGCCATTTATTTTGATGAAGGTGCTAGAGTTAAAAAAGGACAACAACTCATCCGTATGGACGACCGCTCTTGGAAAGCTCAATTAGTGGGTGTACAAGCTGCGTTAGAAAATGCTCAAAAAGATTATGAGCGTAAAAAACAATTGTTGGCAGTTGAGGGTAGCAGTCAGGGAGAAGTTGATAATGCTTTTTCTACAGTTGAAACCTTAAAATCTCAGGCAGAACAATTAAAAGTAAATATAGATTTAGCCAATGTAAAAGCTCCTTTTTCAGGAGTGTTAGGAATGAGAGATTTTAGCGAAGGTGCTTTTTTGTCTCAAGGACAAGTAATTACTTCTCTTACAGCAATTGATAAGCTTAAAATAGACTTTACTATGGCTCAAAACCATCAGAACAGCATAGCAATAGGTAAAAAAATAGTGGTGTTAATAGAAAATGATACGTTGGAAGCTGAAATTTATGCTATTAGCCCAGTGGTTAGTGCTGATTCCAGAACGATAAATGTTAGAGCAATGCTAAAACAAAAAGAAGATAAAACGTATATGCCGGGCGTTTTTGCAGAAATTATTATCACTACCAATTTTATAAATGATGCTTTATTAGTTCCAACACAAGCTATTGTTCCGTCCATAACCGACCAGACCATTTATGTGGTAAAAGATGGAAAAGCACAGAAAAAAATTGTTCAAATGGGTAATAGAACTAAAGATTTGGTACATATTACAGAAGGTTTATCTGAGGGTGAGATAGTTTTAACAACTGGACTTTTACAAGTTAAAGACGGAATGCCTGTAACAGTAGAATTAATGTCTGAAAAGCAAGAGAAGAAGTAATAAAATTTTAATTTAATGAAATCTCTAATTTCTAATCTCCAATTTCTAATTATTAACAAATGACATTATCAGATATAAGTATAAAAAGACCTGTTTTAGCATCTGTTTTTGCTATCATCATTGTGATTTTAGGAATAGTAGGCTATTTATCATTGGGTGTGAGAGAATACCCAAGTGTTGACCCTCCTGTGGTTACGGTTACTACCAATTATGTTGGAGCTAATGCTGAAATTATAGAATCTCAAATTACAGAGCCTCTTGAAGAACAAATAAATAGTATTGACGGGATTAAAACACTAAGTTCCAATAGTACGGATGGTAGAAGTACCATTACCATTGAGTTTTTACCCGAAATGGATTTGAATAATGCTGCTAATGATGTGCGAGATAAAGTTTCTCAGGCGGTTAGAAATATTCCTCCTGATGCTGATCCTCCTATTGTAAACAAAGCCGATGCCAATGCAGAAACCATTTTGTCTATTACCGTTCAAAGTGATAAAAGAGGATTGTTAGAGCTTTCTCAAATAGGAAATAATATTTTTAAAGAACGATTACAAACCATTCCGGGAGTGAGTAATATTCGTATTTGGGGAGAAAAAAAATACGCTATGCGTTTGGAGTTAGACCCAAGTAAAATGCGTGATTATAACATTACTCCTATAGATATTAAAAATGCCCTCAGTAAACAAAATATTGAATTGCCTTCAGGAAGAGTGGAAGGTGCAGAAACAGAATTGACGGTTAGAACCATCGGAAGACTTTATACGGTTGAGGAGTTTGAAGATTTAATCATCAAAGAAGAAAACAATACCTTAATAAGATTAAAAGATGTCGGTTTTGCTCGATTGGGAGCTGAAGCCGAAAGAACATTGTTGAGAGGAAATGGCGTTATACCCATGGTCGGAATTGCTTTGCAACCGCAGCCCGGATCCAACTACATCGAAATTGTTGATGAAGCTTTTCGTAGGTTAGAAATTATGAAAAAGGACTTGCCTGAGGACATTCAATTAAATGTTGCCTTAGACAAAACGGTCTCCATCAGAAAAGCTATAAGTGAAGTAAAATCCACTATTGTATTAGCTTTTATTTTGGTATTGATGGTCATCTTCTTTTTCTTAAGAAACTGGCGAACCACCTTAATTCCTGTTGTTTTAATTCCAATTGCATTGTTAGGGAGTTTTGGATTTTTATATGCTGCCGGATTTTCCATCAATGTACTTTCTTTGTTAGGTTTAGTATTAGCAACAGGTTTGGTGGTAGATGATTCCATTGTGGTAATGGAAAATATTTATACTAAAATTGAGGCTGGTATGCATCCTATGAAAGCTGCTTTTGAAGGATCAAGAGAAGTATTTTTTGCTGTTTTAGCCACCTCCATCACCTTAGTTTGTGTGTTTTTACCTATTTTCTTTATGCCGGGTTTAACAGGTGAATTGTTCCGAGAGTTTGCCATGGTGGTTGTTGGAGCTATTGTCATTTCTACTTTTATTACGCTTTCGCTAACACCAATGATGAGTTCCCGAATGTTGAAGAAAAGCAAACGAGAAAATGCCTTAATGCGTGCTTTTGGAAAAGTAGTAAATGTAAGTACAGAAAAATATACCGCTTCTTTAACCAAATTTATGGATAAAAGATGGTTGGCATTTCCAGTATTTTTAGTGATGTTAGCCAGTATTTTCTTTATTGGTTCACAATTGCAATCGGAATTAGCTCCAATGGAAGATAAAAGTCAGTTGCGTATTGTTTCTACAGCTCCGGAAGGGACTTCTTACGAAGCAATGGATGCTTATCAATATGAGTTAATGAAAATTATGGATACCATTCCTGAGAAAGCATTTTTATTGGGCGTTACTTCCCCAACTTTTAGAGCTTCAACTGCTGCCAACTCTGCTTTTATCAGAATTACATTAGTAGAACCTTCCGAAAGAAAAAAATCTCAAGCTCAATTAGCAGGAGAAATTAACCAAATCTTAAAAAATCACACCTTCGCTAAATCATTTGTTATTCAAGATCCAACCATACAAACCAGTGGTGGAGGATTTAATAAATTGCCTGTTCAATTTATTTTACAAGCTCCCGACTTAGAAAGACTAAAA
Organism: Vicingaceae bacterium; assembly: GCA_032251145.1. Taxonomy (GTDB): domain Bacteria; phylum Bacteroidota; class Bacteroidia; order Flavobacteriales_E; family Vicingaceae; genus BRH-c54. Next base: position 4,656 of record JAVVER010000108.1, read on the forward strand.
GCTGCTTTGCCTATTTTTATGGATAGTGTCCAAAATAGCCCTGTTTTCTCCATGTCGCAAGTGGATTTAAAATTTAATAAACCGGAAATTAAAGTAAGCATCAATAGAAATAAGGCTGCTTTAATGGGCGTAACCATAGCCGATATTGCTCAAACCTTGCAAACATTTTTAAATGAAGAAAGATTGGGTTATTTCATCAAAGACGGAAAACAATATTATGTACTTTCCGAAGCTAAAAAAGACAAAAAAGATGAGCCTATAGATTTGCACAACATCACCGTTCGTAATAAAAATGGCGAAATGGTTACCCTTGATAATTTGGTAGATATTGAATTAACTAGTCGTCCGCCATCTTTATTGAGGTATAATCGTTATACTTCAGCTACTGTAGAAGCCGATTTAGCTCCTGGTTTTGCCTTGGGCGATGGAATTGATGAAATGCGAAGAATTGCTTCAGTGGTTTTAGATGAATCTTTTAGTACTGAATTAGCTGGTTCTGCTTCCGATTTTGCTGAAAGCTCTGATAGTACACTCATCATTTTTGTTTTTGCACTAATTTTAGTTTACTTAACATTAGCGGCTCAATTTGAAAGCTTTAGAGACCCGCTAACCATTATGCTTACCGTTCCGTTAGCTTTGGCAGGTGCTGTGTTAACCTTATGGATTTTCGGACAAACTATCAATATTTTTAGTCAGATTGGAATGATTGTGTTAGTTGGGATTGTTACCAAAAACGGAATTTTAATTGTAGAATTTGCCAATCAGAAAAGAGATGCCGGAATGTCGTTAAAACAAGCAGCTTTTGAAGCCGCTTCACAACGTTTCAGACCTATTTTAATGACAAGTTTATCCACCGTATTAGGAGCTTTACCAATTGCGTTGGCGTTGGGAGATTCTTCTACCAGTAGAATTCCTATGGGATTAGCAATTATCGGAGGATTGCTTTTATCATTAGTATTAACATTATATGTAATTCCTGCTTTGTACACGTACATTGCAAGTAAAGAGAATAAAATTATAGATGAAAAAGATTTTAGTTGAAGATTCGAGATTAGAGATTAGAGATTAGAGATTAGAAATTAGAGATAAGAGATTGAAAGTTGAAAATAAGTACAAAAATTACAAATGAAAAAGATTATAACATATAGTTTACTTACCATTTTGATAAGCTTTAGCTCTTTAGCAAATGCACAAACATTGCAAGAGTTGATAAATGTTGCGTTGGCTAACAATTATCAAATAAGAATATTAAAAAATGAAGCTCAAGTTGCGGCTAATAACAACACTATGGGCAATGCCGGACAATTACCAACGGTAAGTCTAGATGGTGCTTATTCCACTTCTTTTAACAATACCCGACAAGAGTTTGCTGATGGATCCGTAAGAGAAGGTAGTAATGCTAAAAACACCAATGTAAACTTATCTGTTTTAGCCAACTGGACTATCTTTAACGGTTTTAGCGTTTATGCCAGAAAAAATCAGTTAGGTTATTTAGAACAATTAGGAGAACTCAATTCTAAATTTTACATAGAACAGACTGTTTCAGATATCGTGATGGTTTATCATCAGCTGTCTTATGAGTCTCAATTACTAAAACACTACCAACAAACGCTTGATATTTCTCGCTTCAGATTAAATTTAGAACAAAAAAGAAAAGATATAGGCTCGAGTACCGCTATGGCTTTCGGACAAGCATTGGTAGATTACCAAACAGACAGCATAATGTTGCTGAATCAACAAAACACCATTAAAACACTAGAGATTGAATTGAACCGAATTTTAAGCAACGACCTAGAAAATGAACTTAGCATTTCTGATGAAGGATTTAGTTTGTTTCCAATTCCTGCCAAAGAAGAACTTTCCAAAATGGTTGAAAGCAGCAATAATCAATTGGAGCAGCAGCGTCTGCAAGAATTAATTGCCGAAACGGAGTTGCGCATGTCTAAAGCCAGTCGCTACCCTAAAATAGATTTGTTTGCTGGTTATCAATATTCTAAAACTTTTTCTGAAGTAGGCTTTTTTAGCTCTAATCAAAATTACGGACCAACTGTTGGCGTAAGTGTAAGTTTTAACTTATTTAATGGCGGAGCAGTAAACCGAGAGATTAAAAACACTAAAATTTTTACCGAAAATTCCCAATTAACCAAGCAAGAAGTAACTCAAAACATTAATGCAGATGTGTTGAAACTTTACAACGAACATGTCTCTTTAGGCGAGAGAATTACATTAGCGAAAAGCAATGTAACTACCATGCAAAAAGTATATGAAACCGCCTCAGAACAATTGAAAAAAGGTACGATAAACGGTTATGATTTTCGTCTAACACAATTAACTTTACTAAATAGCGAACTAACGCTGATGCAATTACAATTAGCTTCTAAAGCAATAGAAATTAGTCTAAACAGGCTTTCCGGAACGGTGTTGAGTGCATATATGGATTAAGAGAGAGACTGCTGTTAATTGCTAATGGTGACTAGATGACTGAAATTTTACATCAAATAACAAAAATTACTTTTCAACTTTTTCCAACTTCCTTTTTCAGGGGATTGAGCAAGGTTATTAAGTTAAAAGTATAAATATTTGTTTTTAAATTAATTACTGTCAATTTATTTTGTGATAATTTACTCGTTTAGGGTGCAAGGAGGCAGTACTCTTACCACAAGTTACACTACACTAAACTTGCGGTATCGAGGAAAAAACAAACTTGAACCAACAATTTTTAAAGAAAATCCTGACTCATTTAATGACAATTTATTACTTTTAAAATCTGAAAGCAAACAAAGAAACAAGGAACAACATTGTGAAGATTAACAATTAATTACTAAAAACTATACAATTATGAAAAAAAAAGAAATTGAAAAATTCTTTCCACGAATTCCGAGTGAAGACAAGAAATTAATTAAGAATTTACCTGAAAGTTTCTTAATTAATGATGTACCATACATAAAACAAGAAGAGAAACACTTGAGTGGTTCTGCTGCTTATCAAATGTTAATGAGTTTTGATGGGCAATCATTTCCTTCACAAAAAGAAATAGCAAAAGAAGCTGGTTGGGATGATTTCAAAAAATTTAACCATGCTACATATAAAGAAAATTTTGAACATTTTTTAATTAAAAATGGTAAACCTTCTTATCATTTATATCCTGCAAATTTTATAGCAACAAAACTAAGTAATGGTATTGAGGCAACACAAATTATTCGTTCTAATTCTGAGATAATATCAAATATCGATTTTAAGATTTTTAAAGCTCTTCTTGTGAAAATTGGTCGCCCTCAATTAGTTAGATTACATTTTACTACTGATATATACCCTATGGAAGAAGAAATGGCAAAATACATTGATATGTCTGGGCATTGTGTATTATTAATAGGTTATGATGAAGATGGTTTTATATTTAATGACCCGTGGGATAAAGAAACATGGGGAGGAACGAGAGGAGGTAAAGAAATAAAAATAAGTTATCACGAATTAATTAATATTTTTCAAATGGTTAATTATTCAAAAGATAATAATTGTCCAAATGGTAGAGTTTTAGCAGAAATACCAACACCTTCCGAAGTATGCCTTACTGACGACCATATTACATTAAATACAAAATTAATTTGGGAAGGAATTTTGGGTTATAGTTTGATAGGTATTAAGATAAATAACATATCTGTTGAACTTAAAACTGATAAAAACCTTATAGTAATAGGGGATAATCCTATAAAAATTTCAGAAGATTTTTATCCTGGTGGATCTTTAAATACCAAATGGATATTAAAAACAGGTTCAGATGCTCTTTCTCATCCTGTGGAAGTATTATATACAGTTGATTATCATTACCCTGAAATACCATGGGAAGGATTAAAAGCGATAAAAATGAAATTTACATTCAAGTCGAAAAATAGAGTTTGTTTATTTGATTCATCTTATTTAATTAATGCAGGTATTACTTCTGATGACAAATAAAATATAACTAAAAGGCTATGAAGGATGTGACGATAGATTTAATTTCTATCTCTGATGTTTATACAGTTAGTTTGATACATAAGTTGTGTTTTATTGAAACTTATAAAAACATTTTAGATATTGATTTTTTAGTTGACCATAAAATAACTCAAATAGAAAAATATTGGAGAAATAAAATTCTTAGTCAGGATAATGAATCCTATAAATTTATTCTAGAAAATAAATTTATAGGATTCATTTCTGTTGGGAAGTCCAGAAATAAGGATTTTGGAGAGTTTGAAATTTTTAGCTTTTATATTTTACAAGAATTTCAAAATTATGGTATAGGTTCATATGTTTTTAATAAATTAATGGCTAATAAAACCAATTTTTACGTTGAAGTTATCTCAAATAATACAAACGCTTGTAAGTTTTATGAAAAGCAGAAAGGAAAAAAACTGACATTTTGTTATGAAACATTTGGGAAACAAAAAGTAAAGAATATAATTTACAAATGGAGTTTACCGAACCCATAATCATAACTTTACCTAAACTTGAGTGTGTAAAATCAAATCTCCTGCTCGCATAGGTAAGGAAGCACAGTGTAGCAAACACTACGAAGCATCTACCCCTTATTTATAATAAAAAAACATTAAAATCTGCCTAATAGGAGTTTTATACTTCGTATTTTAAGTTTGATTTACAGATAATAATTAACGAATAACCGAAAAAACTCTATCAATAAACCATTGTTCAAAACCACTGCGTATTTTCAACACAACTAACTCAACTTAATATTATTTTTGTGTAGTTTCAATTTAGTTTTATAATGTTATCATCACAACAGCAATATCGTTTATACCTTTTACTTGCTGCACTTGCATTGTGGAGTTGTAAAACTACTCAACCGCTTTCCGAAAAAAATAAAATCACCACAAAAAACAACACATCTCCTGTAAATGTTGTATTTGATGAATTAGAAGAAACTGATGTGAAAAAAGAAGAAGTCTCTGTTGCTGAACCAACTTTATCTAAAGAAGAGCTAGAACTTAAAACCAAATATGCCGAATTGTTAGAAGCCTCTCCCAAAGAGTTGGAGCTTGTTGAGTTGTATGCTTTTATTGATGAATGGGTAGGTGTAAAATACAAATATGGCGGCACTACAAAAAAAGGAGTTGACTGCTCCGGTTTTACTAATTTGCTTTACAACAATGTATTCAAGAAAGAATTGCCTCGTTCTTCATCAGATATAGCGGCTGTTGCCAAAAGCGTTTCTAAAAAAGAACTTAGTGAAGGCGATTTTGTATTTTTTTCTATTAGAAGCAACAAAGTAGATCATGTAGGCATTTATTTGGCAAATAATCGTTTTGTACATGCAAGTACTTCTAAAGGAGTGATTATTTCAAATTTAGAACATCCTTATTATGCCAAACATTTTAAAACTGGAGGACGATTAGAATGAACGTATTAATAACAGGAGCAAGTAAAGGTATTGGTTTCGAATTAGTAAAAAAATTCGCACAAGAAGCTACTACCAACATTATTGCCATAGCAAGAGATACTAATCAGCTTAAAATATTACAAGAATTTTGTAAGCATACCTATAACAAGCAAATTTATATTTATAGGATTGATTTGAGTCAGCTTGGTTTTGAGTTACAATTAAATAAAATTCTTGAAGAACATCAACACATTGATATTGTTATCAATAATGCGGGCTTTTTGGCTCATTTGCCTTTTGAAAAAACAGATTTAAAAACTATTCAGCAGACTTTTCAGGTAAATGTTTTTGCCCCCATGTTACTTTTACAAAGTGTTTTTGCCCAACTTGATGCAACAAAAAAATGTCATGTAATTAATATTGGCAGCATGGGTGGATTTCCGGGTTCGATAAAATTTCCGGGATTGGCTGCTTATAGTGCTTCAAAAGCTGCTTTAGCCAATTTAACCGAGTGCTTGGCAGAAGAATATAAAGGTAAAAATGTATTTGTAAATTGTTTGGCTTTAGGCTCGGTACAGACAGAAATGCTTAGCAATGCTTTTCCGGGTTTTGAAGCACAAACTACTGCTGAAGAAATGGCTAAATTTATTTTTGATTTTGCTACTCAACAACCTGTTCTCATCAATGGAAAAGTTATTCCTGTTTCGGTGGATACGCCATAAACAATTAAAAGTAAATTTTATTTCAAAAAATGAAAAAGCTATTTTACATAACTATCATTTCATATCACTAATCTCCAAATCAATAATATCTCTAAAATTATTAACTAATAATGAGTCTTTAATAGAAAACTCATTAAGAATTACAACCTCTTTCTTTCCAGAATATCGGTTTTCATATATAATATTCTTAGGAATAACATATTCATTATATTTAAAATAGTCTATTACTTTTATTGTCTCATAACCATAATTATACTCTTTCAATAAAGTATCATTCTTTGAAATGAAAAAATTAGTCGTTGTATTATTGTTATCTGAGAAATGACGGTTAATTCTTTCTATATCTATATTTTTATATGAAATTTCGTAATTAGTCTTTTGTTGTAAGCTTCCCCAAAAATAGTACAGTTTAAAAGTAGAAAAAACATTAATTT
>JAVVER010000109.1:0-11096 GCA_032251145.1 Vicingaceae bacterium
AATACTTTTTAAGGGGTGACTAATTATTAAAATTAATAATTTTCAAAGATATGAGGTTGAAGCCAAGCCTTTGTGTGTAATGGCAACTACGAACTTTATATCAACTCAATTTTCAACAAACAGCCAACTATTATATTTTTTAGTTACATTAAGAAGTAATCTCCCCTCACAACTTAATACACACATTTTTAGGTTCAGTAAAGAATTGTAAGGCTTCAAAACCGCCTTCTCTTCCTACTCCTGAGTTTTTAACCCCACCAAAAGGAGTTCTTAAATCTCTTAATAACCAACAATTTACCCAAACAATTCCAGTGTGTAACTTGGCGGCTATTCTATGAGCTTTAGAAAGATTTTCTGTCCATACGGTAGCAGCTAACCCATATTTGGTGCTATTTGCCATCATCAGTACTTCTTCTTCGGTATCAAAAGGCATAATGGTTACTACCGGACCAAAAATTTCTTCTTGGTTGGTTCTGCAATTAAAGGATAGTCCTTCAATAATAGTTGGAGCGATGTACCAACCGTTTTCAAACTCTCCACTTAAGCTTACTTGATTTCCTCCTGCTAACACGTTACCGCCTTCTTCTTGAGCCAACTTAATATATGAAAGCACTTTTTCCATGTGCGATTTAGAAACTACCGCTCCTAAATTAGTGGAAGCATCTAAGGGATTTCCTACTTTTAGCTGCTTGGTTTTTTCTACAAAGGCATTTTTAAACTTTTCGTAAATACCTCGTTGTACAAAAATTCTAGAGCCACACAAACATATTTGTCCTTGATTAGCAAAAGAAGAATGTACCGTAGTTTTTAATGCTTTTTCAAAATCACAATCATCAAAAATAATGTTCGGATTTTTTCCTCCCAATTCCAATGATAATTTTTTAAACATTGGTCCTGCCGTTCTAATAATTTCTGCACCTGTTACTGTCCCTCCGGTAAAAGATACTACAGGAATTTCAGGATGATTGGTAATGGCTGCTCCTACTTTTGGGCCTAAACCATGTACAATGTTCAACACCCCTTTCGGGAAACCTGCCTCTATACACAATTTTGAAAGTAAATAAGCTGTCATTGGTGTAACTTCGGATGGTTTTGCAACAACTGTGTTTCCTGCAGCTAAAGCAGGAGCTATTTTCCAGCTAAACAAATACAACGGTAAATTCCATGGAGAAATACAGCCGCAAACACCAATAGGTTCTCTTAAAGTATAATTAATGGCTTGGTCTTCCATAGCATGCGATTCTGAAGCAAAATGCAAAATGCCTGTTGCATAAAACCTAAAATTACTTGCTGCTCTAGGAATATCAACAGTTTGAGCCAATTTTAACGGTTTACCATTGTCTTTAGACTCTGCTGCTGCCAACATATCTAAATTTTGCTCAATCAAGTCAACCAAACGCATAATAATTTTATAGCGTTCTTCTTTTGGAGTTACCGACCATGATGGAAAAGCTGCTTTGGCTGCTTTCACTGCCAATTCTACATCAGTAGCATCAGAATCAGGAATAAGAGAATACACCTCTCCTTTTGAAGGGTTGTAGTTGTCTAAATATTGTTTTGATTGAGGTTCAATCAACTCTCCGTTTATATAGTTAAGTAGTTTTTCCATAATTTATACTTTTTCTGTGTTAGTTAGAGTCAATCTATTAATGTCGAAAGGCTGAACTGTAAAGTTCGAGTTCGAGGCTTTCGCAGTTTTGAAATCAGGAGTTTACTTTCGTAAATGACTGGTCTTTAAAACAAGAATAACGAAGAAATCGGACTTTACAGACAGACTCTAAATTATTTCAAATGCTTTAACATATCTATAGTCATAGCCTTCAAATCATACTGATGTTTCCATCCCCAATCTTCTTGAGCAGCAACATCATCAATACTTTGTGGCCAGCTGTCTGCAATCTTCTGACGTTCGTCCACATTGTAACTTATTTTAAAATTAGGAAGATGTTTTTTTATTTCTGCTGCAATTTCTTTTGGCGAAAAGCTAATACCTCCCAAATTATAACTCGAACGAATTTTTACATCTTCTGCTTTTGCATGCATTAACTCAATAGTTGCTCTAATAGCATCGGGCATGTACATCATTGGCAAATAGGTGTTTTCTGATAAAAAACAAGAAAAATTACCTGTTTTCAATGCTTGATGGTAAATATCTACTGCATAATCAGTTGTTCCTCCACCAGGTAGTGATTTATACCCAATTAATCCTGGGTAACGGATACTTCTAACATCTACATTATATTTATTGAAATAATATTCGCACCAACGCTCACCAGCTTGTTTGCTAATGCCATATACCGTTGTGGGTTCCATAATGGAAAGTTGTGGTGTGTTTACTCTTGGTGTTGTCGGACCAAAAACAGCAATAGAACTTGGCCAATATACTTTTTTAATAATACCTTCTTTAGCTAAATTTAGCACATTAAACAAGCTGTCCATGTTTAGTTGCCATCCAAATTCTGGGTTCTTCTCTGCTGTAGCAGAAAGCAAGGCTGCCAATAAATACACTTGAGTAACTTGGTATTTTTTTACAATAGCTAACAATTGTTCTTTGTTTAAAATATCCAGTATTTCAAACGGACCCGATTGTTCTTGTTGAGGCATTTTTATATCTGAAGCAACAACCTTATCGTTGCCATACATTTTTCTTAATTCTTCAACTAACTCTGTTCCAATTTGCCCCGAAGAGCCTATTACTAATATCGTTTCTGACATAAATTACTCCGTATTTTCCCGCTTGGCAGGCATTTTTATTTTTTGTCGAAAATACACATTTTGAGAAAAAAATAAAGTGATATTGATTAACTATTTTTGTTTTTGTATGATGACAAAAGAAAACACACCTCTGATGTTGTAATCTCGCTGCTATCGCAGCTTCGAACAACATCTACTCTTCTCAAGAGGAGAAAAGGACTGCGTAAAATGGGATTGTGTATTGGAAAAGTCCCCTTCGGGGGATTAGGGGGCTTTAGCTTCCTCTACCCCAACCATCTCCTAACGTTATCTTTCCAAATGTTTTTTACTTCTTCTTCGGTTAAAATATTTAGTGCTAATGCATCGTCCAACACTTTTCCTGGGTAAGAATTTTTTACAGATTCCATTTCTCCCAAAGGATAAGGGTCATCTAATCCGCAAACAATTTGTTCGCTGCCTACTCTATGTTTAAGCAACTGTAAAGTATAAGGATCATGCACCAAGGTATCGAAAAATAAATTGGGATGCCCGAGTGTGGTTTTAGGATGTTCCACATCTTGAAACAAATCGGGTCTGCCCTCAAAACCTTGCACTCTTCTACCAAAATTTGCCTGACCCAACATGCAACCATGAGCAAAGCAAGTTCTGATATTCGGAAAACGATTGGGAATATTTTTAAGGGTAAACATGTGCAACGCATCTGCCGACTGAGCCATCATCCACACCAAATGAAAACGCCAATATTCATCTTTTAATGCTACCATTTTCTCCCCATCATAAGGATGAATTTCTACCGCTAAATTGTATTTGTTAGCCAACTCGTAAATAGGAAAAACCACTTCGTCAGCAATAGAAACCCACTGACTTTGAGCGTTTAAAAAATGTGTGGGCAAACACAACAATTTCATTTTATGTTGTTTTACACAACGTTCTATTTCTTTCAACGCTTGTTCTATGTATAACGGCTGCACCACGAAACCGCAAGTAAATTTATCGGGGTGATTATGCTGCACCGAAGCGTTAAAATCGTTTTGCCAACGAATAGCATCTATGGCATCTTGTTTTTCCCAACCATTACAATAAATTTGAGAAAGATTAAGCATTACGGCATGGTCGATATTGTTTTTTTCCATCCATATTATTTTTTCATCTAAGAAAAAACTTTTATCGGTAATGGGTCTCGACCATGTTCCTTGGTGCATAAATTGTTTTTTGTCGTCTATCCAAAACAATTTTTTATCTTTCATAAACTGAGGCACCTCGTGAGGTTCGGGCAATAAATGTCCGTGAGCATTAATTCGTTCTATCTTTTTTGGGTTTTCTTTATCTATCATTATTTTAATTCTTTTCATATTTTTTCCAAGTGGCAACACATCTAAAACCTACGTATTCTGAGGGGTATTCTTGCTGTTGTGGAATATCAAAATGAGTGTCGGTAGTATCTCTCCAATTACCACCTATTATTTTATTTTCTTCTGCCAACCATTCGCTTGCATTTCCATAAAAATGAAAAGCGATACCTTCGTTTTTAGGACAATATGTTGCTAATAGTGGTTCTTTTGATATTAATGAACTATCTATTCTACAAGGTTCAACATTATAATTATTATCAGTTATTAAACTATCGTTTAATTGATGTGTTAATCGACATAAAAGCGGATTATGCTTCTTTACTTTTTTAGGTGGATTATTCTTAAAAAAATCTTTACCCAGCAACCATTCTTCTTTTGTGGGTAACCGATATTCAGGATAAATGTTGTACCTCAAATCAGGTGGCGTATTATTGTATTTTCCATTGTAATAGTTTTCTATAGAAAAATAATTCTCTGCATTTTGATTTGGTTGATGCTCTAATATTTTTGCCCTAATTAAATAAATTTCAAAAACCCTATCAGCCCTCCACTTACAAAAAGCTATGGCTTGTTGTTGTGTAATTCCTACAACTGGAAAATCTTTATATGCAGGGTGAATGAAATATGTTGGATTATAAAAACTTGACAAACAAAGATAACTATCCCAAACCAATGTATCTAGCTGAGAAGAAAGAAATTCGTCCGAATCTTTCCCAAATACTATTTTTAACCAAAATTGATACTCGAGATAACTAAAATTTGAAACTTCAGCTTTGTCAATAAAAAGGTTATCTGCAATTTTTGTTGTTCCAGGAGGTGTTTCTTTTGAAAAATCTTTTACCTTATCTTTTTTAATAAAACTGCTAAGCACAACAACTATTGCCGTTACAAATAAAATATAATAGATAAGTTTAAATGGTCGCATCTTTAACAAATATAGCTAATTAAGTTTGTTTTTTTAAAACACAAATTGACACGTATCGCACAAATTTTTTCTGCTTTGCTAATAATATTCTCACAAAAACATCTTCGATGTTTTATAATTTGTGACCATCAGTGAAATTTACATTTTTTAATTTGTGTGTCCTTAGCAAATAGACCTTGTTTTGTGTGATAACTCTTATTAATTAGGTTCAAAGATAAGAAAAAAGTGCTGTTTTCTAAATCCCTCCAAAAGGATGAATTTTTTATCTCTTCATCGTTTGAAAATAGCATATATTATGAGTAGCTTCGCACTTCAATTATCAATATTCTTTATCATATAAAATACGGTTTATCATGACACAAAAATCTAAAATTATTTACACCAAAACAGATGAAGCACCTGCTTTGGCGACTTACTCGCTTTTACCTATTGTAAAATCGTTTACATCTACAGCAGCTATTGAAGTAGAAACTAAAGACATTTCTTTAGCAGCAAGAATTTTAGCTCTTTTCCCTGATTTTTTATCTGATAACCAAAAAATCACTGACGATTTAGCTTATTTAGGCGATTTGGCAACAAAACCTGAAGCTAACATCGTTAAACTTCCTAATATTAGTGCTTCTATTCCTCAATTAAAAGATGCTATTAAAGAACTTCAAGGAAAAGGATATGCTCTTCCTGATTATCCTGATAGTCCTAAAAATGCTACAGAAGAAGACATTAGAAGCAGATATGATAAAGTGAAAGGTAGTGCTGTAAACCCTGTTTTAAGAGAAGGAAATTCTGACAGAAGAGCTCCTAAAGCGGTAAAAAATTATGCTAAAAAACATCCACATAGCATGGGAGCTTGGTCGGCAGATTCTAAATCGCATGTGGCTCACATGAATGGTGGTGATTTTTACAGTTCAGAAAAATCGGTAGTAATGGATAAGGATACACACTTTAGCATAGAACTAACTGACAATATTGGAGATACTACTGTTTTAAAAGATAAAACATCCGTAAAAAAAGACGAAATTATTGATTCGGCTGTATTGAATGCAGCTAAACTAAGAGCTTTTATTGGTGAGCAAATTGAAGATGCGAAACAAAAAGATGTGTTATTTTCGATTCACTTAAAAGCTACCATGATGAAGGTTTCCGATCCGGTTATTTTTGGTCATTTTGTGGAAGTATTTTTTAAAGAGGTATTTGAAAAACATGCTGCTACATTCAGCAAATTAGGATTTAATCCAAACAATGGTTTAACAGATTTATATACTAAATTAAACAGTTTAGATGGTGCTGAAAAAAGTGCTATTATAGCTGATATTGATGCTTGTTATGCTAACCGTCCAAAATTAGCTATGGTAGATTCTAACAAAGGAATTACCAATTTACACATGCCTAATGATGTAATTATTGATGCATCTATGCCAGCTTACATCAGAAACTCAGGAAAAATGTGGGGACCTGATGGCAACGCTAAAGACACTAAATTTATTATTCCTGATACAAGCTATGCTGGTTTATACCAAGTAGTAATTGACGATTGTAAGAAAAATGGAGCTTACAATCCATCAACTATGGGAAGCGTTCCTAATGTGGGATTAATGGCTCAAAAAGCCGAAGAATATGGTTCGCACGATAAAACATTTATTATTGGAAAAGCAGGAGTAGTAAAAGTTAAAGATGGCAATGGCAATGTGTTGATGGAACAAACTGTTAGTGAAGGCGATATTTTTAGAATGTGTCAAACCAAAGATGCTCCAATACAAGATTGGGTAAAATTGGCTGTAAACAGAGCAAGAGCTTCGCAAACACCTGCTGTTTTTTGGTTAGACGAAAGCAGAGCTCACGATAATAAGCTAATTGCTAAAGTAAAAACCTACTTAGCCGACCATGATACTGATGGTTTAGAAATTCATATTTTATCGCCAAAAGAGGCAATGGATTTTACCTTAGCAAGAATAAGAGATGGAAAAGACACTATTTCTGTTACAGGAAATGTATTAAGAGATTACTTAACCGATTTATTCCCTATTTTAGAAGTAGGGACAAGTGCTAAAATGCTTTCTATCGTTCCATTAATGAATGGCGGTGGTTTGTTTGAAACAGGTGCTGGAGGTTCTGCTCCAAAACATGTAGAGCAATTTGTTAATGAAAATCATTTAAGATGGGATTCGTTAGGTGAGTTTTTAGCATTAGCGGTTTCATTAGAACATTTAAGCGAAGTAAACAACAATCCGAAAGCTAAAATATTAGCAGAAACGTTAGATGAAGCTACAGGCAAATTTTTGGAAAACGATAAATCTCCATCAAGAAAAGCAGGTGAATTGGATAACAGAGGCAGCCACTTTTACTTAGCCATTTATTGGGCTGAGGCATTGGCAAAACAATCGAAAGATGTGGAGCTAAAAACTAAATTTACGCCAATAGCTCAAGATTTAATTTCTAGCGAAAACACTATAGTAAATGAATTAAACAGTGTACAAGGAAGTCCGTTAAATATTGGCGGATATTATTATCCATCTGTTGAAAAAGTAGCTACCGCCATGTGTCCAAGTGGAACTTTTAATGCGATTTTAGCTCAGATATAAACTTTAGATATCGCCACTAATGCACTAATGAAAATACATAAACGAATTTAAGCTCCAACGGAGCGATATTTAATAGCGATGACTGAAGGTCATCGCAAAGATGCAAAAGAATAAAAGCCTTCAAGGTCTATATCAATTATGGTATTAGACCTTGAAGGTTTATTTTAAAACATATTACCATGAAAACTACCATAGAAATAAGCAACTATCCGTTAAATGCAGATTACATTCCACCCATACAAGATTTTATTGATAGAATAAATACCCATGCTAATATTACGGTTAAAGTAAATGCAACCAGCACCCATATTGTTGGAGAAATAGATGAAGTAATGCCTATTATACAACAAGAAATAAAAACATCTTTTGAAAAATATGGTAAAATGATTTTTGTAATGAAAGTCCTGAATGGTGCTTTGGATATTTAATCATATAGAACTATTATTGGAAATTATTGCTGTAATTTTTGGTGTACTTTATACAGTTTTAATGGCAAAAAACAAAATTTCATGTTGGATTTTTGGGATACTAGGCTCATTGATAAGCATCTATTTGTTTATAGAATATGCTAAATTATATGCAGAAGCATTGTTGTCCGTTTTTTATGTTTTTGCGGGTATTTATGGTTGGATAATGTGGAAAAAGCAAGAAGTAATAACAAAAGTATATCAAGATACTTTACAAAAAAACATGTTGCTCATACTTATCGGTACTGTACTTTCTTTTGGAATGTATTTTATATTGTCTTCTTTTTTTAAAGAAGCACAAAAACCTTTAATAGATTCATTTACTACCATCTTTAGTTTTATTGCTACTTACATGATGGCAAAAAAACGGATAGAAAATTGGTTTTATTGGATAGCAATCGATGGGGTATCCGTTTATTTATATTATACAAGAGGGTTGGAGATTTATGCATTGTTGATGTTTGCTTATACCATAATAGTAATTTATGGTTATTTTCAATGGAAAAAATTGACGGTAGTAAGAGTTTAAAGATGCCACTAATGCACGAATTTTTATTAGTGTATTAGTGGCGATTTTAATTTTTCATCAAGTCACATTATCTCAGGTTCTATATCAAGCTTTTGCTTGGAATACATCATTTAATGTTAGCTATTCTAAATTGTTCCAAGCGGATGCTTGAAACAGAGAGGGGAAGGTAAACTCAACAACTTATTTTACATAATAAAATAACTAAGCAGTACTTAATTCTTTCCAATATTCACTATAAATATTATCAGACTCTAAAATTTCCAAGTGGTTTCCTTCTGCTTTTACTTTACCATCTTCTAACACATAAATTTTATCCCTAATATTTTTAAGTATATGTAATCGATGTGAAATAAAAATTTACTTATAAATAATAATGAAAAATAATGTAAGTAACGATAGTAAAACAAAGATAATTATATATTTTCTACCTTTAAATAGTTCTGTTTTATCGTCAATCTCTATCATCTTTTTTTGATGAAGATAACGAAGCAATAAATTAGTTGCTGAATACATTATTAAAGGAATAGTTATTAAGTATAACTTATCAATGTGATACTGATTTTGAGCAACTATTTCTGTAATAGTTAATGCGATTACAAAGCTTACAATAAATGTAAATGCCAATTTACCTGAAAGATATCTTATACGGGCTGAATATTCATTTTTAATCTTATTTTTCGATAAAAAAACAAATAAAATTGATGTTAAAATTAATACGATTAACTTAAAATTTATTTCTATATTCATTTTTACAAAGTAAAGGTTAAAAAAGAGGATGTAATTAATCATAAAGACAAAACAACCTCTTTTTAAAATTATTAATTATTAGCAATAATAGAAAAAAGAGCCCCTTCAACTATTGAACAAACTGCAGCAAAAGGGCCACATAATAGACCGTATAACGCCCCTGCAGCATCAGCTAAAATTACTGTATCTCCATCAGCTTTGTTACCTGAATTGTTGTTATTCCAATAACTATAAGAATGATTATATACCTGAACAAACACATCAACATATGCTTGGTCATTAATAGTCCAAGTTTGACTTTCTAAATCATTGACTAAACTTAAGATTTTTTCAGAATTTTCTCGATTTTTAACTGCTTCATTTATTAAAGTGAGTTTTGTTTTTAATTCATTTGAAACTGATATGTAATCAATGATAATTGAAAAATTATCTGTAGTTGTTTTTAATCCTTGGTTACTTGGTAGTAAACTAATACCTATTTGCTTTTTTACTCTATTTAATTCATTTATATTCGATAAAATCTCATCTTTTTGAAATTTTTCCTTATCAATTATAGTTAATACCTCTATAACTTTTGACTGAATATTATCTTCGGTAAATTCTTTTAAAGGTAATTGATGTTGTTTTGTATAATATACTTTAAGTATCTCATTATGATAATACCCAACTTTAGATTGGAGGTTATCGTCATCATTTTTTATCATTGATTGATTGTGTCTTGGATTAATACTTTCTTTTTGACAACTAATTATTGCTACTCCTACTAAGGCAAGGAATGAAACTCCATAGATTAAATTTTTCATTTTATAAAATTTTAAAATTAATAATTTCCCTTGATTGGGTTTAGTTTGTTGTGTTAAAATCTGTTGCAACATTTCAACGTAGCTAAGCTATTAATTTAATTTTATTATTACCAAGTCAAATTTGACAAAATATTGGTCGTTTATGGTGTTTTGTTAGTCATTTTTGACAATTATTCGTTAATTTTTCTATTTTTGTTTCTTAAAACGGTAAATTGTCTTATTAATATTCACTAAATCAACCACATGAAAATAGGAAGTAAATTGAAAAGTTTTAGAATAGAAAAAGGACTAAATCCTGTACAAGTAGCAGAGGCTATTGGAGTATCTGAATCTACTTATCGTAGGTATGAGGCAGATAAAACCTATCCTGATATAAATGTCTTAGATAAAATGGCACGTTTATTTGAAAAACCTATTGCAGATTTTTTTAAGGATGAAATTCAAGAAAACAACCAACAACCATCTAATACATCTTCCATCGTTCAAGCTTATAGCTCAACAGTAAATCAACTTTCAGATAAAGTAATTCAAATGTTTGAAGAAAGAATAAATGACTTAAAAAAAGAAGTAGAATACTGGAAAGATGAAGCATCAAAAAAATAAAGACTCCTTATAATACCTTTATCTCCCCATTTAACTCCAACAATTTTTTAATAAAGCTTTCATTGGTATTGGGACTGATGTAGATTTCATCGTATTGGTTGTATTTAATTATTAATCCTTTTCGAGCTAAAGCAGGTTTTATACCTACATAAAGCGTTTTGTTGGCTTCTACCTCTCTAATATCGGCAATATTAATTTTGCCTCTTATGGGACCGCTTTTGTAAACTAAATGCTCTTTGGTAAGTATATAGGATGTGTTCAAATAAGTCCATAATAAAAAAATGGAGACTGCTATTAACCATAAACCAACCCAAAACCACTCATCTCTTTTATGCCATTGAAAAATAATTAGTCGAACCTTAAAAATTCCATTTTAGGCTAAAGGTTTTAAAAAATA
>JAVVER010000110.1:0-11033 GCA_032251145.1 Vicingaceae bacterium
AATCAAATGTTTAAATAACATTTTTATTAACAATTTCTTATCCCGAACTCAGGTTCTATACTTTAATTTTGCTTTATCATCTGTAAAAATCAAGTGTTTATTTTCATCATAATAGTTAATAATTGATGCGTTATAATCTCCAAAATTTAAAACAGAAGTATCGGTTGTAATGTGAATTTCTGGTAATGTTTTTTTACTATTTTCGTTGCTGCATGCTAGAAAACATAAATAGCAAATGAAACTAAGAACTAATTTTTTTGTTTGTGAAAAGCGGCTGAAAGTATAAGATGTGAAAAGTCTCATACTATATTTTTTTTAGCAATAACAATATCAAAACCACATTTAAAATGTTTTTCAGGACATTCTTTTTTTCCATGTAAGCCACAAGGGCGGCAGGTAAGTTTTTCTTTTACATCAACAATTTTTGCATTTTTGGCTAAAGGACCAAATCCAAATTCAGGAATAGTAGAGCAGAAAAAAGCCGTAGTAGGAGCATTCATAGCTGAAGCAATATGCAGCGGTGCCGAATCATTTACATAATTCATTTGGGCATTTTGCATCAATGCAGCAGATGCTAACAACGAAAGTTTTCCTGCTAAATTCACTACTTTTTTATTTTTACCCAATGTTTTTATTTCATCGCAAGCTGCTACATCAGCAGGACTTCCTAATAAATAAATTTGGTAATTGTCGGATATACTATTGATTAATTCAGCCCATTTTTCTTTTGGTAATTGCTTGGTAAACCACACCGAAGTTGGTGCCATACAAACGTACTTTTCTTTTTTATAAATCTCCACCGCCAAATAATCGTTGTTGCTCGGATAAAGTTTGGGCATGGCTGGAGTATTATCCGTAAAAGCTTTTATCAATTGATGATTCCGTTCAATTTCGTGCGTTCCATCACCAATGTTGTGCGGAAATTTTTGATTAAAGGAAAAAGACAACGGATTTTTAGCAAAACCTATTTTTAGCTTAGCTCCTGAAAAAGATGTAATTAATCCACTAGAAGCAAATCGTTGTAAGTTGATAACCACATCATACTTGTGCTGATGAATTTGTTTGGTTATTCTTTTCAGGCTATCGTATTTTTTATCGTGTTTGTTCCAAATAATTACTTCGTTAATGATAGGATGTTTGTTTAATAAACTTTCATTGCCTTTGCGTAGCAAAAAATCTATTTGACTATCAGGCAAGGCTTGGTGTAATTTTTCTACTATGGAAGTAGCTAAAATGACATCTCCCAAAAAAGCGGTTTGTATGATTAAAAATTTATTCAACATATTAATATTTTATACTATTCAACTTCTTTGTAAGAAAACTGTCTTTTTCAAAGTCTTTGATAAGAAAAGGTCAAAGAAAAGGCTTTCGAAGTTTTTGAAATTAAGGAGTTTACATGTGGTAAATGACTGTTTCAAAAACGAGAATAACGCAGTATTTGGCATTTTCTTGCAAAGACTAAACTGCAACATCATATTCTCTCAAGGCATTGTTCAAAGAAGTTTTTAAATCGGTACTTGCTTTTCGTTGCCCTATAATTAAAGCACAAGGTACATTAAATTTTCCCGCAGGAAATTCTTTGGTATAAGAACCCGGAATTACTACAGCTCTTTCGGGTACTTCGCCTTTATATTCAATAGGAGTACCTCCACTTACATCAATAATTTTTGTTGATTTTGTAAGTACCACATTAGCTCCTAAAACGGCTTCTTTTCGCACTCTAACACCTTCTACCACTATACACCTAGATCCTATAAAACAACCATCTTCTATTACTACCGGAGCAGCTTGTAAAGGCTCTAAAACACCGCCAATACCTACTCCACCACTTAAATGTACATCTTTGCCAATTTGAGCACAGGAACCAACTGTTGCCCATGTGTCAACCATTGTTCCACTATCTACAAAAGCACCAATATTTACATAAGAAGGCATCATTATTACTCCTTTAGCTAAAAAAGCTCCATAACGAGCTACAGCATGAGGAACTACACGAACACCCAACGCTTCGTAATCTTTTTTCAACTCCATTTTATCATGAAATTCAAACGGACCAACTTCTATGGTTTTCATTTGTTGAATAGGAAAGTAAAGCACTACCGCTTTTTTTACCCATTCGTTTACTTGCCAATCATTACCTTTTGGTTCGGCAACTCTCAATGTTCCTTTGTCTAAATGTTCTATTACTTCTCTGATAGCATTTTTTGTTGTTTCATCTTTCAATAAATCTCTATTTTCCCAAGCTGCTTCTATTTGTTGTTGTAATTCTTTCATTGTTTTTTAGTTTTTGACTCACCCCCAAGTTATCTTGCGATAACTTTTCCCCTTCTCTTTTAAGAGAGGGGGTTAGGGGGAGAGTTCGTGTAAAATTTTCACCCAAGTTTTTAATTTTTCTTTTTAGTATTTACAATCAATTCATTCAATTTTTGTGTTGTACCTTCCCAAGTGTAGTTCTTTTTTACAAAATCATATCCTGATGTTGCAATGTCATTATACAAGGTTTTATTTTCCAACAAAGATATAATATGTTCGTAATATTCTTCGGGTTGATTACCAATTAATATGGAGTTTTGATGTTCAGCTCCTAAAGCGTTATTCGCCAACTGAGAAGTTACACAAGGTAGTTTCATAGCCATTGCTTCTAATAATTTATTCTGCAAACCTGTACCAATTTGCATTGGAGCTACAAATATTTTAGCCGCTGCATAATAAGTGGTAATATCTTTTACCCAGCCTGTTACTTCAACATTTTTGGAAGCTAATTGCAACACTTTTTTATCTGGTTCGGCACCAGCTATTACTAATTTAATATCAGGATATTTTTTCCAAACTAAAAGCATAACTTCATTCACCAAATAAATCACACTATCAATATTGGGTGGGTAAGCCATGTTGCCTGTAAATATGAGGTCGTATTTTTTTTCAGTATTTTCCTGAAATTTAAACATTTCATAATCTACACCATTAGGGATTATTTGTATTCCATCGTTTTTTATGTGGACGATTAAATTTTTATCTTGCTCAGAAATTATCGTAAGATTATCAAAAGCGTCAAAAATTTGATGTTCGTAACGTTTTAATCGGGTAGTTTCGGTAGTTAAAAACCACTTGATGTAAAAAGGCGATTGTGCTATTCTTCTTTCCATTCCACGAGCCAAGGCATCCATATAATCTAATGTTTTTGGAATGGGAATATTTTTAATGTATTCGGCAACTCGAATTAACTGACCATAAATATGGTCGGGTTGATATTCTGCTATAATTCGGTTAACCTTTTTTTGAGCCGATTTATTATAAAAATAAACTACTTGCAACGACTTATCAGTAAGTAATAACTGCCAAAATAAATTCCAATAGATTTTCCACTTAGGAAGCCTAATAATAAGAATTGTTTTGCAATATTCTTGAAGTTTATCGATAGAACTTTGCTCTACTTTTTGGTCGGATAAAGCACATAAAACTATTTCGTGCTGTTTAGATAATTCTTTTATCTGATGAAATGCACGTAACTTATCTCCCTTTTCTAGCGGATACGGAAAGCGAGAAAGTAGTACAAATAGTTTCATTATTTTATTTTTTGTTTAAACCTTCAAGGTTTATATCAAATGATGTCATCAAACCTTGAAGGTTTTGCTTCTTTGCGATGACCTACAGTCATCAGTGTTAAATTTCGCTCCGTTGGAGCTTAAATTAGTTTTTTAATTTATTCAACTCACCCCCAAATTATCTTGCGATAACTTTTCCCCTCTCCTAAAAGAGAGGTGGTGCAGAGGGAGAGTCCATAATTATTTTTTCATTCTTAATTTTTTATGAAATTAATTAATTGCTTTACGATAACGGTATTATTATACTGTTCTTCAATCGTTTTTCTTGCTTTTTGTCCAATACTAATAACGACTTCAGGGTGTTGTAAGCACATTAAAATTGCTTCTTTAAATTCGTTGGCAGTATTGGCAATAATACCATTTTTATTATGCTGCACAGCAATTCCTTCAAATGCAACGGATGTTCCAATCACCAATTTCCCCATTGCCATTGCTTCAATAATTTTAATACGCATGCCACTGCCTGAAAATAATGGAACAACCATAATGTTATTATTTCTGATGAAATCATTGGCATTTTCAACTTCTCCTTCGTTAATTATTCCTTGCATGGAGGCAGCTAACTTTATAATTTCATCTGGCATATTTTTTCCGGCAAGATGAAAAGTAGCGGTTGGTTCTTTGGAAATAATTGCCGACCAAACTTCATTCAAAAACCATTTTATGGCTTCTTGATTGGGCATCCAATCCATACTACCAATATGAAAAAGCTTTTTTTCTTGTGGAATTTCTTTTAGCCGATAATCATGAAGGTTGATGCCAAAAGGAACAGTAGTGATTGGTTTTTTGCAACCCAATGCTAATAATTGCTCTTCATCTTTTTTGGTAATGGCGGCAATTCCATCTACTAAATTGAGAATGGATTGTTCGTATTTTTTGAGGCGTTTGGCTAAAAAATGTAGGTACTTTTTTTTGATAGCATTATTTTCCTGATTGCCTGTTCGTTGCCAAATTTCAAACTCAATATTGTGCGAACGATATATAATTTTAGCATTACTGCTTTTTCGAATTGCAGCAATGTAAGGTGTGGTATAAAGGCTTTCTAATAAAATAATATCAAATTTTTCTTTTTGAAGTGTTGCAGTTATCAACTCTTCAAAATTTTTATTATAAAAACGACTGATATTATAAGACTTGCCGCTAAACAAGTTAGCCAGTGCATTTTTTCTCTTAATAGCAGTATCAATAAAAGCGTATTCTATGTTGATTTGCTCCAAATAATTTGCTGGAAAAAGTTCGGGTTGATAAGGATGTTTTTGCGTGGCAATAGTTAAGATTTTAACGGAAATATCGTTAGCTAAAAATCCTTCAGTTAAAGCGTGCATCGCCTTGCATCCGCCATCAAAAGCAGGAAGTGGAGGTTTATGGCATATTTGAAGGATTTTCATTTTTTGGAACCTTTAGAGACATAGTCTGTTTTGATAACTTTAAAAACGACATACCTGTTGTCTTCTTCTTTTTCATTTTCTCCAATACCGCCATCTTTAAAAATCAACCTGTCTTTTTCTATTCCTTCGGCAACTAATTCTTTTATTATTTTATCTGCTCTTTTTTGAGAAATCTTTTCAGGTTCATTTTTAGATCTAACAGCAATTAATTCTAGTACAATGGTTGGGTTGTCAATTAAAATATCGTGTAAATATGAAATAGAATCATGTTCTTCATGATTGGTTTTTATTCTTGATATATTGTTTTCTAAAAAAAGTATTTTTGGAAAAGGGACTCCACAAGTTATTATTTTTGATAGATAATAAGAATGGACGTATTTGTCTTTAAAATTTTCACTTATAGTTGATTCTTTACCTCTTCCTACCATATAACCATATTTTTTGATAAAAAGAGAATAGTTGGTATTAGGTTTAAGTTTAATAGTGACGAAACCTACACTATCAGTAAAAAAATATCTTCCACTTCCATCTGTTCCAACAATTGAAATCTTAACACTATCTAAAGGAGTTACAGAATCTTCATCAAACACTTGTACTTCCAACATTGCCGTTTCCGAAGAATCAATAACCTCTTGTCCTTTTGAGATAAAAGTGAAGCTAAATAATAATATGAAAAGTAAAAATTTATTCACTCAGTCTAATTTTAATATTCATTCGTTGATGTAAAATTCTAATAATTTCAATCTTTTCTTTTTGTTTATTGATTTTGTAAAATATAAAATGAGATTTTACTCGTGAGCCAAAGAATCCTTTTCTTACTTCGCTGTAGTCTTTTCCAATAGTAGGGTTTTTGGCAAGATTTTCAATTTCATCCATTAATAATTGATAATACCTATCAGCTTGTTCTATCGACCATTTTTTTAAAGTGTAAAACCAAATTGTTTCAAGATCGTTGGCAGCTTCTTTGCTGATTTTATAGTACATTATTCAGCTTGATGTTTACGGTGTAATTCTTCTAAAAACTTATTTTTATCAAAATTTTCCACAAAACCAGATTTTTCCCCTTTTTTTAGTGCCTTAATCAAGGCAGCTTTTTGGGTTTCCTCTTTCTCAAATATTCTTAATGCAGCTCTAATAACCTCACTTACTGAAGCATATTTTCCAGTCTTTATTTGTTCATTTATAAAGTTATCAAAATAATCGCCTAATAATATGGATGTGTTTTTAGCCATTTTTTTAATTTTATATTGTGAAGTTGTTTACAGTCCCCTCTATAAATTAAAAAATGTTTTTTTTTTACACTACTTCGTTATTTTCTCTAACCATAGCTATGGCTATGCTTCTCAAAAATGCCTCGTATTGTAAAAAAATAATTCATTTTCATTATTATATATGAACTTTAAACAACTTCGATAACAAAAATACCATTTGTTGGTATTTTTTCAAAATAATTCACATAGATTTTTCATCCAACACTATGCTTAAGCGGTATTATTTTTTTCGGATAAAAATATTTTTAAAAAATCCGGTATAAGCATCAATATTAAACAAAGCAGAATCGGTAGTGGCTTTGTAAGTAAAAAAGTAGCCGAGTGGAAATAATACAAATGTAGAAAACCACATGCCTAACCATGGTGAAATAATAAGCTCTTTTGCCATTTTTTCTCCCGTTATGGAAATGATATAATAAATTAAAAAGAAAATGATGGAAATTACTACTGGCATTCCCAAACCACCTTTTCTTACAATAGCTCCCAAAGGTGCTCCTATAAAAAACATAATTAAACACGCTATGGAAAAAGTGAATTTTCTGTGCCACTCAATTTTAACTCTGGCAAGTGTTTCTTTCAATACGTTCATTTCTATTTTAGCTGCTGCTGCCCTGCCTTTTTGTGTACGAGCATTGTTTATGGCAATACCAAAAACCTGACTGATTTGCTGTTTATTAAAATCTTTTAGATTGACTTCTTTATGAGGAATAGAATCGTGTTGTTGTATGTTTTGAGCGGGAGTTAGAAAAGTATTGTTTTTTTTGTCTGTAATGCTATCATTAAATAAATAGGCATAATGAACATTTTCATTTAAAAAATCGGCTTCTTCGCGAGTAAATTTATGCAGCGAATCTGTTCTATACATTAATTGTTTGAGGTTGAGTAAACGATAATCATGTTTAAATGCTTCTTCATCACTTCGCTTAAACTGAAAACCACTTATATCAAACTGAAATTCATTTTCTTCAAAATAAAAACGGGTAAGCGGGTAGCTTTTAGTGTTATTTCTGTCTTCTTGTTTTTCTTGATAATCTACACCATGATAAAGTTTAATGGTAAAATAGGCTTTATTTTTTGATAAGTTCATAATGCCCGAATCTGCAACTGTAACTTGTCGGTTGCCATTATTATTGGCATGGTTGTATATCATTACATCTTTAAGCATTTCCCTGCCATCTTCTAGCGGAATTTTATTTTTTACTCTGATGGTATATCCGTCAATTTCGTTGTAAAAAACATTGGGCTGAATATTAATTGCCGGTTTTTGACTTCTGATATCGTGCAAAAGAGAATAAAATTTTAGATTGGCAACAGGAATAACATTATTGGCAAAATAAAAAGCTCCTATGCTAATAAAACAAATGAAAATAATAAGTGGTTTCATCACTTTTTGAAGTGAAATCCCCGCAGATTTAAACGCTACTAATTCAAAATGTTCGCCCAAATTTCCAAAAGTCATGATGGAGGCAAGTAAAATTGCCAGAGGCATAGCCATAGGAACTACGTTTGCTGTGGCATAAAAAAACAATTCGGCCAGCACATACCACTCTAAGCCTTTGCCCAACATTTCATCAATGTAAAGCCAAATAAATTGCATTACCAATACAAAAACAGCAATAAAAAAAGTCATTACCAGCGGACCGATAAAAGAAAACAATATAAATTTGTGCGACTTTTTCATTTTAGGCAGTTTTAGTTGTCGAGATATTAAAAACAATGGAAATTTAGAAAGTTAATTCCAAATTTCCAATCATTTATGTATAATATCAATTATTTAAACTGTGGAGCTACCATTAAATCTTTCGTTCCGTGCGACCAAGAGTAGAATCCTTCTCCTGATTTTATGCCTAATTTTCCGGCAGTAACCATGTTTACCAATAACGGACAAGGAGCATATTTTGGATTTCCAAAACCTTCGTAAAGTACATTTAAGATTGATAAACAAACATCTAAACCAATAAAATCTGCCAACTGAAGTGGACCCATAGGATGAGCCATGCCTAGTTTCATTACTGTATCAATTTCTTCTACTCCAGCAACACCTTCATGTAAGGTAATGATGGCTTCATTAATCATAGGCATTAAAATTCTGTTTGCCACAAAACCTGGGTAATCATTAACTTCTACAGGCACTTTTCCTAATTTTTTAGAAAGTTCCATAATGTTATTGGTTACCTCATCAGAAGTAGAATAACCTCTAATAATTTCTGCCAATTTCATAATAGGCACAGGGTTCATAAAGTGCATACCTATTACTTTATCCGGACGAGAAGTTGCCGCAGCAATTTTAGTAATAGAAATTGATGATGTGTTGGATGCTAAAATAACTTCTGGCTTAGTAGCCGCATCTAACGATTTAAAAATATTCAATTTTAACGCTACATTTTCTGTAGCTGCTTCAACCACTAAATCAACATTGGCAACACCTTTTTCCATGTCGGTAAAGGTGGTAATGTTACCAAGGGTGTTGTTTTTATCACTTTCAGTAATTTTTTCTTTCGCCACCATTCTATCTAAATTTTTAGATATAGTTGCTATAGCTCTGTCTAGCGAAGCTTGCGAAATATCAATTAAGTTTACGTTAAATCCTGATTGAGCAAAAGTGTGGGCAATTCCGTTTCCCATTGTTCCTGCTCCTATTACTGCAATGTTTTTCATAGTATATATTTTTTATGTTAATTCAATAATTTTTTTAGTAGCGAAGGGCTTTACCCTTCGTTGTATAAATTACGTTCCTTCGGAGCTTTGTAATTAATTGTATTTTAGTTAATAAATCTCTAATCTCTAATTTCTAATTTACTTGTTTTCAATTTATTCATCACCGGATTGGCATACATTTTTAGGAAAATTTCTTTTGCCAACTCATTTCCTTTAAAGTTTTCCAATCGTTTTTCTATGTATGCTTCAAATTTTTCTTTGTCGGCTTTAGTATAGTTATTTTCAAACTCATTTTTGTTGTTTAATAAGTCGTAGGCAATGTAATTGGTAGGAAAAAGATGATAATGCTGGTAAATTTTTTCGTCAATTACTTCGGCAATTAATTTTAGCAATTCATTTTTGTTTTTTATCTCTTTAAACTTAAGAATATCATTATTTATAGGTTCTCCAAAATAAATGTGAATATTGCCTTTGTAGCCTTTCATTCCTAATACCATGTGCTGATTATCTTCATTTGGAGCTTTTATATATTCTTCTCCATTATGTTTTTTAAGCAATTCAGGAATTTTAAGATAATCGCAAGGGTCATATTCATAAGAAATAGCTACAGGAGTAATGTTTAAACTAATAAGATGAGTAAGTAAATCTCCATCTGTACACATACCAAACATTTTTAGTAAGCCAGGAGTAGTTTTATCAAAACCATCTTTAGCTCTTCCTTCTCGTTGAGCAATCCAAATGTCTTGTTTTTTCTCTTTTAAAGTATAGTTAATATAAGCAGATAAGGTTTTAGAAGCTTCAATTACCTCTTGTTTAGGAACATTTCTTCTAACAATAAAAGATTTATTTAACCTTACTAAATCTTTTACCCAAGGAAGAGAAAGCAAATTGCTTCCTATAGCAATTTCGCTGGTGTTTTTTTTCTTAAAGTTAAGAGCGTAATTAATTAAAGCAGAATCAAGAACAATATCTCTGTGGTTAGAAAGTAGTAAGTTGGAGATATTGGGGTTAAGTTCTTCAATTCCTTTAAAGGTAATGCCGTCAGAAGAATGATTTACAATTCTGTCTATTACCAAACAAACCATGTCGCTTTGGAAATCTTGTATAGTGGTAAAAGAAAGTAGTTTTTCTTTTATTTGATATATGGTCATTTCTGGTAAATAGAAACGAATGGCTTCCATTAAAACATCAATGTCTATTAATTTTTTAATAATAGATTGATACTCGTCATCTTTGTAAGCTCTTATGTTTTCGAAATTCAAAATAAAATATATTTTTCTTTGTAAGGACGACAAAGATAATAAATACTATTGCTTTGTTGCGAAAATACAATTTTTTAGTTTAGATTATATTGTTTACATTTATGGTGTTAATTTTGTTTGTTAATGAATTACTTATCAAAACGTTAATTATGGTTTTTAAGAGATTTAAGTTTTATGTGCTAGCTGTATTGTTTGCCTTGGTTATTGTTGGATGTCCATATCAATCTGAAGTAGCACTTACAGATTATGAAAATGCTGAAAAATTTGAGAAAAATTTATTGGGCGAGTGGGTAGCTTACCATGAAAACGGTGAAAGAGATGAGTTGACAATTAGTAAATTAAATACAAAAGTGATGGATGTTAGAAGTAAAAAGTTTGATGCATCGGGCAGAGTGAAAGAAGCCAATGCGTATAGAGTTTTCGGTATAAAAATTAAAGATGTTGTTGTTTATAATATTGAAAATAAAGATATAGGTTTTATGTTTGGAAAAGTAAGTTGGGAAAGTAAAAATGTGTTTAACCTTCAGTTTGTTGATGAAAAGTTGGCTACCCAAAAATTAACATCAGATTCCATTACTCAAAAAGAACTGACCAATTTTTTTACAGAAAATATCACCGAAGAGAAAATGTTCGAAAATCCATTAGAATTTTATAGAAAAAATTCTCCAGAACACGAAAAAATTAAAGTGTATTTAAAAAAATCTGGGTTTTGATGTAGATTCCTTATAACACAAATTATTACAGATTACACAGATTTTTTATTTTTAGCTAATTAGAATGAAAAATATAGTCTCAACCCGTTGTGCATTATTAATTATTAAGTGATAAGAACTTTTAAATTGTTGATGT
>JAVVER010000111.1:0-10919 GCA_032251145.1 Vicingaceae bacterium
TATATTGTACTATTGGTGTTTTATTAACAAAGGACTTTAAACAACTTCATTAAAATAAAAGAGCTTCCCCAAATAAAAGCAAGGAAAAATAAAAGGAGGTATTGCCAAATTTTCTTTTCTAAATTCATCTGAAATAAAAATGATGGCGAAATTCAGCAAATAAGTTTAGTTTTTTGGATTATTGGTTAGAAATTGGAAATTAGAGATTAGTTTAAAAGTTGATGATGAAAACCACAAGCTAAAAGCTTGCGGTAGCTGGGGTAGTAATAAAGTTCTAAATTGTTTTTCACCGTATTTTTAAAGATATTGGCAACACAATCAATTATTTCATTAAAAAATAAAACATAAAAGTAACAATTTAAAAAAACTTACGTTATATGTTTTGTAGTGCAGAATTATAGATTGGTCGAAATTTTTATTTCATTTATCTAAAAACTGTGTTTTAATGCTGAATTGACTACCTATCGCTTCACTTAAAACCTAACATCATGGACTCAAATTTAATTTGGTTTATTTTAACCGCATTGTTTCTAGGGGCAATTTTCGGAGTGCTTTACATCATGAGTAAAAACCATAAGCCTAAAAAAAAAAGAAAAGAACATTTAGAAGCTTTAAGAAGACTAAGAATGATTAAGAATAAACAAAGAATAAAAGCTTAGTTTATTGCTTTTTAACATGTCTAAAATAGTAATTTTTAAGAAGATTTGTATGTCAATTTTGTTGATGTTCTAAACTTTTTTTTTATTTCAAATTATATAAATAGATAAGATTTTTATCACCCACAACCAAATTAAGTGTGTTGTCGTTATTAATATCGTCAATCATAAACTTGGTAGAACCATTTAAAGGAAAATCGCTTTCAATTGCTCCATCATCGTTAATTAAATAAATAGCATTACTCGTAACTACACCAATTTTTTTGCTTTTATCGGGTAAAGAAAATAACAATGGCTCATGTGTGATGGTTTCCGGAATTTCTGTTTTAAATAGTAAGTTAGCCGAGTTATCGCTAGCAATTACTTGATTTTCTAACGCAAAAACATGGCTACTCGTGTTAGCTGTAGGACTAATATTTCTAGGACTAAAACTATAAAAGTCTGTTTTATTTTCTGAAATAAGTTTCAGCGTTTCCAACTTATCGTTGAAAAACAATTTTACCACATTGCCCGAAGAGTCAGCACAAATTAAGTAAGAAGAAGCCAAATCTTTTTCTACTTTTAAGAATACTTCTTTGGCAGTAGTGGGCAAAGTAGATTTTAGCTGCAAACGATCTTTCCCGTTTCGTTGTACTACTTTTATACTTCCGTTTTTGGTTGGAATTACAATATAATCTTTGTTTCCAATAATAAAATGCTTGATAATGCTACTTGGAGAGCTTTTAGAAGCATCATAATCCCAACCTTTTACCAAATCGCCATTAGTTTCATAATTATAAACAATATTGTTACTACAGCCAATTAAAATACGGTAGTTTCTGTTGTTATCATAGTCCAACGGACTAACAGGAGTGGTGGCTTCGGCTTTAAGTTCAATAGGAAATTTATTTACATTTTTCCCATTTCTATCGAGTAGATAAATTTTACTTTTGGTAGAAAATAACAATTGCAACCTGTTGTTTTTAAAGATATCTATTTGATGTATTTGTCCGTGGACACGCTCACTAAGTTGTTTTGTCCACAATATTTTGCCGTTGGTGCTTATTAGATATAATTTATTATTTACATCTTGAACAATTACTTCTTTAGTTTGCGTTTGATGATTCAACACTATTTGCGGAGCAGTTGCTGTTGTATCTAATAAAACTTCCCATAATGTTCGGGTGTCTTGTTTATAAACAGGGTTGTATTTAAAATAAATATTATTGTAAAACAATTGGTCTTTTTGTGGCGAAACCTGAAAGGCAATGGCTTCAAACTTTCTTATAAACTCAATGTTGCTATCAATTTCGGGAATAAATCGTTCGTCCATAAATGTTTTGTACCAATGTACCGAACGAGCAATGTTGTTATAGACAAAAATAGAGGCACTGCTTGATAATTGGTCGCTAAATGCTTGGAAGTTTTCGTCTTTCTTTAGTGTTTTTTCGGCAACATAGTTTTTGTAAAATTCATTAATGCCGGTTTCGGTTTCTCCAAAAACTAAATAATCATCAATAAATAAATAATAAGGCTGATTAATATCGAAAAAAGGCTTGCCAAAAAGTTGGCTAAAATGTAATTGAAAATCTAATTGTTGAGGACTTTGCTCATCTTCTGTGGTGGTTTGTAAATTTGTTTTTTGTTGAATTGCTTTTAAATTTTCTTTGGCTTTTTCTAGGTTATTTACTCTGAAAAGTACAAACCTGTTTCCCGTTAAATCTTTATTAAGCGGTTCGGTAATTACAAATGCTAATTCATTGCCTACATTCGCAACCAACTCTGCTTCTATATCAATAGCATGAGCTCCACTTATGGCATCAATATATTTTTCGTAATCAAAATAAGTGTTGTTTTGTTTTAACCAAGATTTCCTATTTTTAAAAAACTTTTCGGAATTGCTAAAACTGTAATAATACAAGAAAGCGGTATTAGCAGGAACTATGCTGGTAAGGTTAATTTTTGGTCCGCCCAAGGTATTGGTTTGGTCTGCAAAAAGCGAAAGGAAAGAATTTTGTTGGGCATCTACGGAGGTAAACCCATTTAGCATAATGGAATTAGATTTTAAGGTAATATCCAACGCACTCCACGAGGCATAATTGGTAGCTTTTGCTACTTTTTCTTTGTATTGTTGATGAACAGGTTGAGCTAATAATTTGGGCAATCGTTGGTGATTAATAAAAATATTTCCATCAGGAACTTCTCCCGTAGTGCTTAAAATAGTGTTAAAAGCTTGGTCGTCTAATAAGGAAGTTTCACTTTTTAGCTGACGAATAACATCTTCAATTAACAATGAGCTATGGCTAATGGCAAAAATGGATTTATCAAAAGCAAAAAACAATTTTTTATCATTTTTAGTGATGCTGTAAATGTTTTTTCCATCGTAATTTCTTGCTGATGGATTCAGTTGAAGCTTCGATTTAAGTAAGGTTAACACATTTTTTTCATCAATGTTGGGTAGGGTAGAAAAGTAAAAAACAAAATCGTAACTGTTGGCACCCGATAAATGCATGGACATTAACATCGATTTTTCGGAAAGTACCGTACTTATTTCATTGATAGATAATACTGAATCTAAAAAATGGGTTTGTTTTTTAATAGATTTAAAAGCAGTGGTATTGTTGGTGAGTTCTTCCCAAATAATATTGGTAGAAGCAATTTTTTTATAAAAAGCCGTAATATTTTTTTCTTTTAATAGCAACGCAGCATTTTGCGGAACAGCTATAATAGCATTACTAGTAATGGGTTGTTTAACGTTTTTATAAAAATTATAACCAATAAAACCAATGGCTCCCAATAACAAAATAAAAATTAAGAGTAATATTTTTTTTGTCATAACTATTTTAATTTCTCATATAGGTAAATATTGATTGATAAAATTAAGTTGTTAAGTATTACTAAAGTTTCAATAAAAAATTAAACAATTAACAAACCAACGTTAATATAGCTATTTTTATTGGTTTAATGAAGTAGATATAATGACTATTTTTTTAACTAAATAAAGTTGTTAAATCAAAATTCTTTATAATAAAATTAGGTTGTGGTTAATTTAAATAAACCTTAATGAAATTGCCAAGGTGTAATATCTTATTTAGCTACTAATGAGAGTGATAATTTTAATTGTTACTAAAGTGAAAAAAAATTTAAATAAATTTGAATCTTTGCTTGTTTTAATAATTATTAATTACATATATTTGCATCCGCTTTAAAAAGCAGTTGGGGAGATTAGCTCAGTTGGTTCAGAGCATCTCGTTTACACCGAGGGGGTCGGGGGTTCGAATCCCTCATCTCCCACAACCGAAAAGTCGAACACTAAGTGTTCGACTTTTTTATTTTAATACGTTGAGTTTTTTATATCTAATTTACCTTAATGAATTAATTTGGTAAGTAATAAATAGCCAAGCATTAAAGCCATAATAGCAATTAGTACCCAATAAGTACCTTTAAATAAACTCCTATTTCTTTTTCTATCTTTTAAAAATTGGTAAGTCAAAATCACTAAAAATGAGATGATAAAAATTAGTGCGAATATTTTTTGACCTTGAGAAAACATACTTATTATTAAAATTTAAAATGGACAAATATTCTTCCGAAATTTTTAGCGTCTTTTTCTAATCGGTGGTACTGATTTTTTATGGAAGGTACTTGTAAAAATCGGATGACTTTTTTCTTTAATTGTCCTGAACCTTTTCCTGGAATAATTTCTATTAACTTAATTTTCTTGTCAACAGCTTCCTGAATTATTTCCTCAAGAGCTTTTTCAATCTGTTGTCCTTTGTTGTAAATATCGTGTAAATCGAGCTTGAGTTTACTCATCCATTATAATACTTATTCTGCAGATGAAGAGGTTACCACCCAATCTTTCTCCTTTTTCTGCATAGTGACTTCAATTTTCAGCGGATTTGCTTTTCTAAAGGATGCTTTAATTATCACAGTATCATTTTCAAAATGCATTACTTCAAAGGTGAAGTAGCTGTCTAGACTTCCTTTATAAATGTTTTTAAATGTTTCAATTTCTTCAAAAGTCATTACTTTAACTCTTTTATTAAACTTAAAAACAATAAGATTGTTTGGTATTTTATCGTCATTAATAATAAGTATTGGAGTTTCCCCAGTCATTTCATCACCTTTATAATGTTTTTTTAAAACTTCTAAATCGAGTGTCTTTTGAATTACTAAATTAATATCTCTTGCACTTTGTGCAAACATTATTGTGGGAAGTAATAATAATATGAGGATTAGTTTTTTCATTATTTATTGGTGCTAAAATATTGTTAGTTATCAAATTCCAACGAATTTTTAATAATCGAACAAATATAATAAGTTTACTTAAATAGTTACGAAAAAATGAAACTTTTGTTTTCATATATTTCTAACATGATGTTTTAACTCAGGATAAAATTGTTCGAAATCTGTTTTTAATTCACTTTTAAACTCCAATAACAAATGATGTGCCACTTGCATTTCGTTTTCAAAAGTTGTTCTTCTCGACAAACCCGTTAAAGCCCTTTGTATTCCTTCTATTGAAGCATAATTGTAAAGCCAATTATTCTTGCTCATATGATGGAATATATAACTAGTTTTTGGAGTTAATAATTCAATGTTTTCATTTAAAACGGAATAAGTTTTTAAGCTAAATTCTTTCAATTCTAAAGTAGAATAATCATTAAAATTATTTGCTAAAAAGTAATCATAAAAAACATCTATAACAACAGGTGTATATTTTCGCTGAAATTTTCTGATCAAATTTTTACTATTTTCTACTACTGGATGACTATCTGTAAAAGTGTCAATTTCTCTGTGCATTAAAATGCCTTGTTGAATAGCTTCAGGATATTTTTTATATTGATTTCCCTTTACATCATCAGCAATAAAATTTCCAATAATTAAAGCTTCGTTTTGTTGCGAAAGTAGAAAATGAGCCAAATAATTCATTGATTTTTTCCTTTAATCTATAAAAATTACCATTAGTGTAATTTATCTTCGTTATTAACTCCATACTTTCTATTTTTGTTTCATTATTTAATTTATAAACTAAGAAAACATGAAAATATTAATTTCTATAGCATTATTTTTCGGAGCTATAAGTAGTGTATTTGGTCAAGATAAATATTCATTTTATATGGATTTGAATAAAATTAGCAACGATTTAATAGAAGTTACTTTAGAAACTCCAGCAATTAAAGAGAGTAAAATAATTTATAACATGCCCAAAATTGTTCCAGGTACCTATCAAATTTATGATTTTGGACAATATGTAATGGATTTTCAGGCTTTTGATGTAAACGGAAAAAGTCTTTATGTAAATAGATTAGATGATAACAGATGGGAAATTCATGATGCCGATAAGATGAAAAAAATAGCTTATTGGGTGGAAGATACATGGGATGCAGATGTGGATGAATTAGTTTTTGAACCAGGAGGAACTAACATTGAAGAAAACCAAAATGTGGTATTAAATAACCATGGGTTTTTTGGTTATTTCGATAATATGAAAAACTTAACTTACGAGTTAAATATTACCAGACCTGCTGAATTTTATGGTTCTACAGGGTTAACTAACATAACCACTACAGGCAATACAGACAAGTTTACTATTGACAATTATATGGACTTAGTGGATTCGCCAATTATGTATAATCAACCAGATACGGTTACCTTTAAAATTGCAGAGACATCTATTTTAGTATCTGTTTATTCTAAAAATAAAGTTGCTCCAGCAGAAGTTTTAGCAAAAGATATTAAAGAGATTTTAGAAGCTCAAAAAGAATATTTAGGTGGAAAATTACCTGTAGATAAATATGCTTTTATCATTTACCTTTATGAAGGAGTAAGTGGCTCTGGAGGGAGTGGTGCATTAGAACATTCTTACTCTTCATTTTATTATTTACCTGAAATGGATCCTGCAAGATTATCAGGATTTTTGGTAGATGTGGCTGCTCACGAATTTTTTCACATTGTTACTCCATTAAATATTCACTCAGAAGAAATTGGCAATTTTGATTACATTAACCCTAAAATGTCTAAACATTTATGGTTGTACGAAGGGGTTACAGAATATTTCGCCAATCATGTTCAGGTTTATCAAAACATGATAACTACAGAAGCTTATTTTGATGTATTAATGGATAAAATGGCTACCGCAGTAAACTTTAAAGACGATTTGCCTTTTACAA
The DNA here is from genome assembly GCA_032251145.1 of Vicingaceae bacterium. Lineage (GTDB taxonomy): Bacteria > Bacteroidota > Bacteroidia > Flavobacteriales_E > Vicingaceae > BRH-c54. Next base: position 6,812 of record JAVVER010000111.1, read on the forward strand.
AAATGAGTTTAGGTGCGTTAGATGCACATCAAGACCAGTACATGAATGTGTATAACAAAGGAGCATTAATAGGTTTGTGTTTAGATATTTTAATAAGAGACCAAACTAGTGGTAAAAAAGGGTTGAAAGATTTAATGTTAATGCTTTCGGAAGAATACGGAAAAGAAGTTTCTTTTAAAGACGATGAACTTTTTGATAAAATTGCTCAATTAATTTCTCCTGAATTACGTGCTTTCTTTGCCAATTATGTAGAGGGCTCTAAACCATTGCCTTTCGAAGAGGTGTTGGCTAAAGTAGGTGTTGATTTTAAAACAGACGTTACGGTTAAGGAAGTTGGTTTTGGAGGTGCTTCCATTGGTTTTAATATGGAAACACAACGCCTTTTTGTGATGGACATTGCTGATTTAAACAAGTTTGGAAAAAAATTAAAGATTAAAATTAATGATGAAATTTTAGCTATTAATGGTAAAGAACTTAGCTTAGATAATTTAGAAGATATAATTATTGACTATCAAACAAATACCAAAGATGGTGAAAAAGTAGCAATTTTAGTGGAAAGAAAAGTGAAAGGTAAAACATCTAAGGTTTTGTTAAAAGCTAAAGCGATACAAACCGAGGTAACACAAGATTATTACATAGCTATTAATCCTAATGCTACCGAACAACAAGTGAAGTTGAGAAAAACTTGGTTAGGACAATAAAAATCGATGAGTAAGCGAAATAATTTAGCTATTTCGCTTACTTTTATTATATAAATTAAAATTAAATTGAGTTATTCCAGAACTAAAATATATTGGCTACTCCAGCTTTTTGGATGGGCTACTTATGTGAGCGTTGTTGGGTATTTCAATTTTCTATCTAATAATGATTTATCCATTTCTTTTTGGCTGAGTTTGGGGTCTATTTTTTTGATTACACTTTTAATATCACATTTATTTAGGTGTATCATTATAATTAGGAATTTAATGAGTTTGCCAGTAACGCAACTCATCATCCCTATCTTTTTTGGTTCTTTACTACAAGCACTTATTACTTACTTTTTAAAGTTAGTTATTATAGAAAAAGTAATTGAAGGTAGGGCGTTTTTTATATCTTTAAATGGTTTAATAACAGGGGTGTTGAGTTGGTTTTTCATTTATCTGTTATGGTCGCTTTTTTATTTTCTGTTTCACTATGTAACCAATTATAAAAAAGAAGAAATTAAGAACCTAAAATGGCAAGCAGCAAAAAATGAAATTGAGCTGAACAGATTAATTTCTCAGTTAAATCCACATTTTGTTTTTAACTCCATGAATAGCATCAGGGCTTTAATTGACGAAAATCCAGTATTGGCAAAAAAAGCGGTAACGGAATTATCAAACGTGTTAAGAAATTCTTTGTTGATGGGGAAAAAGACCCTAGTTCCATTTTCTGAAGAACTTAAAATGGTGGAAGATTATTTGAGTTTAGAAAAAATGCGTTTTGAAGAAAAGTTAATGATTAAATTAGCTATAAACGAAAACACCAAAAACTTTTTAGTACCTCCATTAATGATACAAACCTTGGTAGAGAATGCTATAAAACATGGCACTTCTAAACTCTCAAAAGGCGGGACGGTAGAGATAACTGCATCAATAGAAGCCGATAAGCTAAAAGTAATTATTTACAATAGCGGACATTATGATGAGCAAGCTAGTTCAGAAACAGGTTTTGGGTTAGCAAATACCCAACAACGGTTAGATTTACTTTATGGTAAAGAGGCTCTTTTTTCTATAAAAAATGAAGACAATAAAGTAAAAACTATGGTTGTTATTCCGAGTAAATAATACATATAGACCTCCAAGGTTTTTAAAAACCTTGGAAGTCTAAAAGTTATCAATTAATTCTCTAAAATCTTAAATTCCGAACGTCTGTTTTGCTGATGAGCAGCTTCTTTTTCTTGTTCAGTAGCCATTTTGTTTATCACTTCTTCTTTTACTAATGGTTGAGATTCTCCATAACCTTTAGCAATTAATCTAGAGCGATCAATTCCTTTAGAAGTTAAATAATCTACACACGATTGAGCTCTTTCTTGAGATAGTTTTAAATTATACGCATCGCCACCTCTCGAATCGGTATGAGCAGCTAATTCTACTTTCATCTTAGCATTTTTGTTAAGCAGTTCAACCACTTTGTCTAATTCATTATATGATGAAGACCTTAAACTAGCCTTGTTATAGTCATAAAAAATATTCATTAAGACTACTTTTTTACCTTTTTCAATTTTATCTAATCCAATATTTTTTTCTATTTCTTGAAAAGCAGCTGTATCAGGAATGTTGATGTTTTCTGAATAGAATAGATAACCTTCTTTTTTCACACTAATTCCGTAATCATGTCCAGCAGGTAAAGAAACCATATACTTTCCGGTTGCACTGTTTGATTCGTAAGAGGAAACCATTTCATTTTTGTCATTATCAAAAATTTCTATTAAAGCACTTAATGGTTTTTTTGTTTTGTTGTCAAAAACAATTCCTTTTAACAAAGTAAGTTTGGGGCGACTATTATTTTTAATTTCATCAAGAAAAACTATTTTATAAATGTCTCTTTTACCTTCGCCACCTGTTTTTCCAGAAGTGTAATATCCGTGTTCGCCATTTGCTGTTAGTACAAAAGCAACATCATCACCAGCTGAATTGATAGGGTATCCTAAATTTTGAGGGGTAGTCCATTTTCCTTTGTTTAAACTACTTTTAAAAATGTCGAAGCCTCCCATAGAATTGTTTCCGTTTGAACTGAAATACAATGTTTTTCCATCAGGATGAAGAAAAATAGCATCTTCATCAAATTCTGTATTTATTGGACTGCCTAAGTTTATAGCATCGCCCCACTTGCCTTCTTTATCTTGCGTACATTTGTAAATGTCTTTTCCACCTTTTCCTCCAGGTCTGTCGCTAACAAAAAAAATAGTTTTTCCTGTATAATCGTAACTTGCAGAAGTTTCTTGGTATTTAGAAGTAATAGGCTTTGGTAATTCAGTTGGCTCAGTCCATTCAGTACCTTTCTTCTCGGTAACGTAAATATTTCCAATACCTTTTTGATTGTCTCTATAAATAAAAAGTTTCTGACCATCAATTGAAAGCCCTACGGTAGCGTCATGGAATTCACTATTTACGGGTTTACCTAAATTAGTTGCAGGTTGCCATTCACCATTTTCGTTTTTAGTGCTGTAGTAAATATCTTCATAAAAGTCATCAATTAGGTTATCTCTTCCGCCACCTTCTGTGTCATTTCTTCTTGAGGTAAAAAATAATTCAGATTCATCAGCAGTAATAACTGGAACATATTCCTGATTTGATGAATTAATAGATGTGCCAACATTTAAAATTTCTACATTTATAGGTGTTTTAATGAGTTTTTTGGCGTAAGTACATTCTTTAATTTTTTTATCTACATTATTCAATTCATTGGGTTTAATGTTAGAACCCTTTATTTTCGAACTTCTATAGAGTTTTATAGCTTCATCAAATTCATTTTCGCTATGTTTTATTTGGGCATTTAAGTAAATAAAATAACCATCAGGTTGAGCATCTAATTTAAAAACACTTTCTAAAAGTTGTTTAGCTTTATGAATATCGTCTATTTGAAAATAACAATCAGCAATTTTTCCATTTAGTTCAGCATTATTCGGATTGAAATTATGAGCTTTTTCAAAGGGTTCAATTGCCTGAGAAAAAACTCCATTAAAATAAGCTAAATTGCCTTCATGTAAATCTGCTAAGGCTTGTTTAAAACCCTCTTTGTTGCCACTAAAATTCTTTTTATCGAAATCTACATTTTGAGTATGTACAGAAAATAGGGTAATTATATATAATAAAATTGTTAATAGTATTTTTTTCATAGGTATTATTTAGTTATATGTTTTATATTTATTGCTAAAGTATAAAAAAATTGATGAATACGAATATAAAAATTTTTTAATTTTAAAAATATTTTAGAAAACCAAAAACACTATATGATTGTTATGTAGTTGTTTACATAGCAAAGTGTCTCTATAAATTTAAATTCTAAGGGTGAGAAAGGTGTGGGATAAAATTACCTAGTCGAACCTTAAAAATTCCATTTTAGGCTAAAGGTTTTAAAAAATAGA
>JAVVER010000112.1:0-10842 GCA_032251145.1 Vicingaceae bacterium
TTTTTTAAAACCTTTAGCCTAAAATGGAATTTTTAAGGTTCGACTAATTAAAAAGCCTATTACTATTTTAGTTAAGTAATAGGCTTTTTTAGTTAAAAAAAGACAGTAATTAGCTTTTTATACACTTGTATTTAATAGATATATTATTACATTTGCAAACTTATTTTTTAAACCAATTTAGTACTTAAAAAACAAAGATGAAATTATCAAAATTTAAATTCAATTTACCACCAGAATTACTAGCCGATAAACCAGCTGACGAAAGAGACGAATCAAGATTATTAGTTTTACACAAAGACACTGGAGAAATTGAACACCGTATGTTTAAAGATATCATTGAATATTTTGATGATGGTGATTTAATGATAATGAACGACACCAAAGTTTTTCCAGCAAGAATGTATGGAAACAAAGAAAAAACAGGTGCCAAAATTGAAGTTTTCTTATTGAGAGAATTAAACAGAGAAAATTACCTGTGGGATGTGTTAGTTGATCCTGCAAGAAAAATTAGAATTGGAAATAAACTATATTTTGGTGATGATGATTTAGTTGCCGAAGTAATAGATAATACCACTTCAAGAGGTAGAACACTTCGCTTTTTATACGATGGTTCTTACGAAGACTTTAAAGCAATCATCAACAGATTAGGAGAAACACCAATTCCAAAATATATTAATAGAGCAGTAGAGCCAGAAGATGCGGAAAGATACCAAACTGTCTATGCTAAAAATGAAGGAGCTGTTGCTGCTCCAACCGCAGGATTACACTTCAGTAAACACCTAATGAAAAGATTAGAAATAAAAGGGATAGATTTCGCTTTTGTTACACTTCATGTTGGTTTAGGTTCTTTCAGAACAGTAGAAGTAGAAGATCTTACCAAACACAAAATGGATTCAGAAGAAGCTTTTATTGATGAAGAATGTGTTGATAAAGTAAATAACGCTAAAAAAGCAAAAAGAAAAATTTGTGCAGTAGGAACAACATCTATGAGAGCAGTAGAATCTTCTGTGTCAACAGATGGGTTACTTAAGCCATATCAAGGTTGGACAAATAAATTTATTTTCCCTCCTTACGATTTTAGTGTTGCTAATTGCATGATAACAAATTTCCACATGCCCGAATCAACATTGTTAATGATGACAACTGCATTTGGTGGTTACGATAATGTGATGAAAGCCTATAAAGAAGCTATAAAAGAAAAATACCGCTTCTTTACCTATGGTGATGCCATGTTGATTATCTAAGTAAAAAGTACTTAGGAGTTACAATTAACAATGGCTTTGTGTGCTGGAAACTTCCCCCTTCGGGGGATTGAGGGGGCTAATAATAAACAAATAACAATAAATAATGAAATACAAACAGTTATCAGTCAACAAATAAAACCGCAATAATGGCTTTGTGCGATGGCGTCTTCCCCCCTTCGGGGGATTGAGGGGGCTGATAATAATTAATAAATAAAAATTATGAAACTAGAAGACCTTAAACTTTACCAAGAATGCCTAAACCTAGAATCTACCGTGTGGAAAATTGTAGAAAAATGGGAAGGGTTTAACAAAGAAACCGTAGGAAAATCATTTGTAACAGCTGCAGATGCTATTTCTTCAAACATTGCCTCAGGTTACGGAAGGTACAACTTTAAAGATAAAAAACATTATTGCTATATTTCAAGAGGTTGTTTATTAGAAACCAAAGGTTGGACAATAAAAGCTAACGAAAGAGGTCTTATAGATGAAACAACACAAAATGAATTAATTGAAGAAATTGAAAAAATTCATCGTATGTTAAACGCATACATCCGCTCAATAGGCAGAAAGAAAGAAGACAATAACTATGAAAACAACAACAGTAATAATAGTTATGATGAGGGTGATAATAACGGAAACACTTTTACCGCTAGTGCAGATGAATTCTTCAACGAAGAAGAACTAAGCAATGCATAAATACATCATAATAGTTGCCGGAGGTAAAGGAGAGCGAATGGGAGAAAACATGCCCAAGCAATTTCTTGAACTTAATGGTAAACCTATTTTGATGCATACCATAGAGAAATTTTATTCCACTTATCCGGAAGCTCAAATTATACTAGCTCTTCCCGAAAATCAATTCGACTTTTGGGAGGAGCTTTGTTATAAAAAGGGGTTTACCAAAATTCCACATCAAATTGTAGCAGGAGGAAAAACACGCTTTCACTCCGTACAAAACGCCTTAGTTATAGTTAATAAAGAAGGTATTGTAGCAATACATGATGGCGTTCGTCCATTAGTTAGTAAAACAACCATAGTTAACTGTTTCAATGCAGCAGAAGAACATCAAAATGCCATTCCAGTAGTCGATGTGGTAGATTCACTTCGTCATGTAGATAAAACAGGGAACAAAGCAGTAAAACGATCGTGCTATAAAATTGTACAAACCCCACAATGCTTCCATACGTCACTCATAAAAAAAGCCTACCAACAAGAATTTACAGAAGCCTTTACAGACGATGCAAGTGTGGTTGAAGCAACAGGTACAAAAATCCATTTAGTAAGTGGCAATAAAGAAAACATTAAAATCACCTCTCCCGAAGATCTTATAGTTGCTATGGCTTTTATAGCAGAAGCAAAGTAGTTTTAAATTCATAAATATAACACGCTATTTCAAGCATTCGCTTGGAACAGTTCCTCTAAGTTTAAATAAATTATTGTTGAATATTGATTGTTAATTCAAACCCACTCGCTCGGTTTCAACGAGTGAGTACTATTAGAGTTTGCTTTTAGCAAATTTTACGAGTTCAATTTCTCTTTGTTCATGGCTTGAAACGATCTCAAGAGCGTTGGTGATTACGAATACCTAAACTCTCTTTTAAGCATTTGCTTGGAAGTAAAGAAAAAGTACGAGCTAAGTTTTGCGAGGGCATTATAGGTGGTTACTTAGGTCGGGTAAAATCAATACATTATAAAAAAAATAATAGTATTCATTACTTACCCCTTTAATTTATTTCCCATACTGTCCTTCTGAAGCCATGCAATGAGCGTAAGGAACTAAGGACTAATACCTACATCTACATTATTAGTTTGACCAATGTAATAGTTGTCTAAACTTTTTGAATATAATATGTAATCATAATAACTCATAAAACAAAAAAAGCCACTTCGTTTGAAGCAGCTTTGAAATGGGTGGAAGATGGGGCTCGAACCCACGACCCTCGGTACCACAAACCGATGCTCTAACCAGCTGAGCTACATCCACCATTTTGAGAGGGCAAATATACTTTTTTTTTTATACAAAATAATTCCACTACTATTTTTTATTTTCGTTATTAAAAAAATATAGCTGCACTGCTTTTTCTTAACTTTGTAATTGATGATCGATAAAAAAAATATTACCCTAAATGTTGAAGGAATGACCTGTGCCAATTGTGCATTAGGCATTAAAAAACAATTAGTTAAAAAAGGGTTGGAAAACGTAAATGTAAGTTTCTCCACAGGTGAGGTTACTTATGATGGCAATACCAAACTCAAAACACAAGAAATTATTGACAGCATCAACCAATTAGGTTATAAAGTAATTGACACTCCTAAAGAACAAAAAGGATTATCATCCATTGAGAAAAAATTCTACATTTCGTTAATTTTTACCATTCCTCTGTTTTTACACATGTTTATGCCACACGACAATATTTTAAATAATGGTTGGGTGCAATTGGCATTGTGTATTCCTGTTTTTTTAATTGGATTATTTCATTTTGGAAAAAGTGCTTGGGGTTCACTAAAAACTGGTGTTCCTAATATGGACGTGTTGATTACTATAGGTTCGACAGCCGCTTTTGTTTATAGTGTTTTTGGAATTTACCTCTACTACGGCACACACGAAGCACACAATTATTTATTTTTTGAAACCGCTGCCACCATCATCACCTTAGTATTATTAGGAAATGTGTTGGAACATCGCTCAGTAAATCAGACCACTACTGCCATAAAAGAATTGAGTCAGATACAACAAAGTGAAGCAAAAAAAATAATGCCTGATGGCTCTACCACCATTGTTAGTTATGACGAAATTACTGTGGGAGATATTATTCAGGTAAACAGCGGAGATAAAATAGCTGTTGATGGAGAAATTATTAAAGGTGCTGCTACCATTGATGAATCCATGATTTCTGGAGAAAGTACTCCTGTTGAAAAAGAAATCGGTTCAAAAGTGATTGGCGGAACAGTAATGATGGATGGAAGCATGCAGTTTAAAGCTGAAAAAGTGGGTAGCGAAACGGTCCTTTCAAAAATTATTGAAATGGTAAAAAATGCCCAACAAAATCAACCAAACATTCAACGATTAGGAGATAAAATCAGTGCTATATTCGTTCCTATTGTGTTAGTTATTGCTTTACTAACTTTTTTAATTGCTCATTTTGGTTTTGATATAAGCATGCAACAAGCGTTAATGCAAAGTATAGCGGTATTGGTAATTTCTTGTCCTTGTGCCATGGGATTAGCAACGCCAACATCAGTAATGGTAGGAATAGGAAGAGCAGCTAAAAAAGGAATTTTAATTAAAGGCGGAAGCACGTTAGAGTTATTTGCCAATGCTAAAAATATGGTGTTTGACAAAACAGGAACGCTTACCACAGGAAAGTTTTCCATAAAAAGAACCAAACTATACGCTTCTGTTGAAGAGCAAGCACTTAAAAATATACTTTTTAGCATCGAACAACATTCTTCGCATCCCATTGCTCAATCTATTGTAGCTTATTTAAAACCAGATGCTTCTCTTATTGATTTTCCTACTATTAATGAAATAAAAGGTGTAGGTTTAGAAGCTTTTGATAAAGAAAATAATCACTATCAAGTAGGTTCATTTAGAATTGATAAGACACAAACCAAAGACAAACAACACGCTATTTTCATTTTTAAAAACAAGGAACTTATTGCTGGAGTTGATATTGAAGATGAATTGAAACAACATGTTCCGGAAACCATTTCCTTACTAAATAAACAAGGGTTAAATACAATTTTGTTAAGTGGCGATGTGAAGAAAAAGTGTGAAGAACTAGCTAACAAAGTAAATATTAAAACTGTTTATAGTGAACAACTTCCAGAACAGAAATTAGCAAAAATTGATGAATTAGAAAAACAGTCGCCAACGGTAATGGTGGGCGATGGAATAAATGATGCTCCTGCACTTACAAAAGCTGCTGTAGGTATTTCTATGAGTAAAGCCACGCAAGTAGCAGTGCATTCTGCACAAATTGTTTTACTTAATGATAAAGACTTATCTCAGGTATATGAAGCGTATTTGATAAGCAAACACACCTTAATCACCATTAAACAAAATTTATTCTGGGCATTTTTCTATAATGTTTTGGCAATACCTGTTGCTGCACTTGGTTTTTTAAATCCTATGGTAGCAGCTTTAGCAATGGCTTTCTCAGATGTAATTGTTGTTGGAAATTCTATACGGTTGAAAACTAAGAAATTGAAGTAAAATTAATCAGCATTTAGTATTCCTAGTGCAAAATCTGTGGTAAGTCGTGCTTTCTGGTTTTTAGCAATTAACTCAATGTATTTCAGTTGTGTATTGATGTAGCCCAATTCTCTGGCATTTACCATAAACAAAGAACTTTCTCCAGCGTTAAACTTTTGTTTTTCGCCATTTAATAGTTGTAGGTAATCTTTAACTGTTTTGGCATATAAGTTAGCCTGATTAAAAGAAGTTCCCAATTCATTCATAGCTGCTATAGCTTTGTAATTGATGGCTGCTTTTTTACTATCAAAATCGAGTTTGGTTTCATTAATTTTTAATTGAGCAATTTTTAAATCTCCTCGTTCTTTTCTTAAGAATAAAGGCATGCTAAACTCCAATCCCCAGTTGTAATTATTGGTATTATAAGCGGCAAAAGCATCATTACCTAAAGGAGTTGTAATAGCATTGTATTTTAAATTAAGTGTAGGTTTAATCATTTCTTGTTTTAGTCTTCTATCTAACTGAAGTTGTTGCAACCTAAACTCATATTGAGCCAATTCGGGATGGGTTAATGAAATACTATCTAATTGAGCCATTAAATTTCCTGAAACAGTTAATGGTTCAACCATTTCTAACGTAAGTGGAATAGTATTTTCGTCAATTTCTAGCGGAATAATACCTTCATCCCACAAATAAACGGACAGCAATGCGGTTGTATTTTTATAATTTAAATCCGCTTGTTGATAGTTAAGCATAAGGTGTTGAACTTGTATGCTTGCCTCCACAGTATCGATTAATGGTACATCTCCAAATTTTGCATTTTGCTTTACTGCCTCAAACCTTTCCTCAGCTAAGCTTAAAGCTTCTTCATAAATTTTCAAGGTATGGAAAGCATTAAACCATTCCCAGTAAGTATTTCCAGCATTATATAGCAACTCATTATAAATTAGTTGGCGTTCTGCTTGGGTGCTTTTTACAAAAATTTTAGCTTTATTTAATTCCGCTCTTCGTTCATCAATAAATAATCCCTGACCAATATTTATAGATGCTCCGACATACCACAAACCTGCATTTGGCACACTGTTTTGAGGATTTAAAAACACGCCTTCATTACGTTCGTAACCACCTCCAAATTCAAGTCCGTACCAAGTAGGTATTTTCAAACCACTGTTGTTAAGATTGTAATATTGTTTATCATCAAAATATTTTTGTGAAATTTCTGAAAATACCTGAGGATCAAACATTCCTCTTGACTTTTGTAAATAAGCTTCACCTAATTCCAATTGAAGTTCAGCTTGTTTTGCAATGGGATGATTTTTCTTTACTAAACCCATAAACCCATTAAAAGTCAATGGTTTTGCTTCAATAGATTGGGTCAACAACTCAGCACTAAAAACAAATAAAAATAATATGACGAGTGTTTTTCTTAACATTATTTTTGTGTAGTTGGTGAAACACTATTTGCCTCATTATAATCGTAATAATCTGGAGGAAAACCATTTAAATTTCGCCACAGTTCGTACCAAATAGGAACATCTTTTAATAACGCTATTCCATTTGCTCCAGAACCAACTCTAAGAGCTTCGGGCCATTTTACATCATCTTTATCTGGAGCTACTAAAATTCTATATTTACCATTTTCACTTATAAAATTATCTATGGCTATAACTTTACCTCCGTAAGTTCCATAAGAAACATTTGGCCATCCCGAAAACACTACTGAAGGCCAACCGTCAAAAATAAAACGCACTTTTTGTCCTTTGTTAACCAATGGTAAATTAAATGGTTTTATGTACATTTCTACTGCTAAATCGTATTTAGCAGGCATTATGCTTACCATTTCCTCTCCTTCTTTTATAGTTTCTCCAATTCCCGAACGAATAGCTTTAGTAACGTAACCCGTTTGTGGAGCTGTAATATAATACATTCCTTTACGAACAGAATAGTTCATATATTGATTTTGCATCTTGGTAACTACAGCTTCGGCATCATACATATTAGATAATGCTGCATATTTCTCAGATTCAGCTTTTGATAATTTATCACGATATTGATTCAAGATAGAGTTAATTTCAACCTGAGCATTAATCAATTCATTTCTGCTTGTTAGTAATTTATTCTCAGCACTTATCATTTTTGCTTGTGTTTCTTGTAACTTCAGCTTTCTACTTTCCAAATCAGTAAGCGATTTTAGCCCTTGCTTGTAAAGCTCTTCTTGTCGTTCAAATTGTTTTATTGCTATTTGATAATTAGTTTTAGCCGCCTCCAAATCAACACTATCCGATAAAATTTTTAATTGAGCTTGTTTAATATAATTGTTTGCTTGCTCTGTTTTTAACTTTTTAGTTTGAAGCAAAGCATCAATTTGTGTATCTAATGAATTAATCTTATCCATATACGACCTAACAGAAAGCTCTTTAGATTTTATTTGGTCTTCTGTTCTTGATAATAATTCAGGATCAAAGTATTCATCTTTAATCTCAGAAATAAACAAGATAGTGTCTCCTTTGTTCACAAAATCCCCTTCCTTTATAAACCATTTTTCAATTTTACCTGCAATAACAGAATTTATGGTTTGTGGGCGTTGGTCTGGTTGTAAAGTGGTGATATACCCTCTAGAGCGAATATTTTGTGTCCACGGTAAAAAAACCAACAATAATAATACAAAAAACGATACCAACAATATCCTAGTAAACACTCTTGTAGCTTTATAATCTGTAGCTTTAGAGAAAGAAACATACTCCTTCGTATTAATCTTTCCATCTATTCTATTCGTACTTAAATTGAGCATTTTTCTTATCGTTTTTGAAATATATTAGACAATAAACCTTCTTTATTTAAAGCATCGTAAGAACCATAACCTATTGTTTGTCCTTTTTCTAAAACAAGTATAGCATTGAATTTTTTTGCAATATCCAAATCATCAGTCACTGCAATAATGGACCATGTTTTATCTTCAGCAAAAATGTAATCTAAAAAGCGTTGTTTATCAATTAGCGGCAATTGTTTGTAGCTATCTTCTAGCAATAATAATTTTTGATTTCCAACTATAGCTCTTGCTAAAATAATTTTTAATCGGATACTTTTAGGTAAATTTTTTCCTTCAGAAAGAAGCACTGTGTTGTAGCCTTGTGGTTGAGATTCTATAAAGTCAACCAGTCCTAAAATAGTTGCGGCATTTTTAATATCTTCAATAGTAATAGACTTTTTACCAATTGAAATATTTTCAGCTATTGTACCTTTAAAAATGTCTTCTTTAGAAAAATTATCTCCAATATATGTTCTTAAGTTTTCTTTACACAGACTATTAATTGGATATCCATCAAACACAATTGAACCTTTAAATTCTTCATAAAGTCCAGCAATTAATTGTAATAAAAATGATTTTCCGGCACCACTTGCACCAACAACACTTAGTCTTTCTCCTTTCTGTAATGTAAAACTAATGTCATTAACAATAGGCGTGTTTTCATCTTTAAATTGATAGCTTAAATTTTTTACTTTAATCTCAATGCCATTGTTATCCTTATTAAGTTTAGTTCCACTGTCTTTTTCTAAAGGTAAATCCGTTACTAAACCAATTTTCTCAACAGCTGTTAACACATCATAAATGGTTTCCATGCTTAGAATTAATTTTTCTACTGAAGCCAATACTAAAATGATAATAATTTCTGAAGCTACAAACTGACCAATATTCATTTGTTGATTTATTACTAAAGCACCACCAATAAGCAGTAACCCAGCAGCAATAATTACTTTAAACCCTACTAAATTTATATACTGAGTCATTAATGTTTTAAAATGAGCTTTTCTGTAATGAAGATATCCCAATACTTTTTCATCGGTTTTTGTTAAAGGCAAATCTGTTTCTCCTGCTAGTTTAAAAGTAGAAGTAGTTCTGGCAACTTCTTCTAACCAATGAGCCACTTCATACTTATAAGTAGATTCCGACAAACTTGTTTTTATTCCTTTTGGGATGGTGTATTTAAAAATAAGATAAACTATTATCACTAAAACTAAACTAAACATAATGAAAACAGGGTGGTAGAGAGACAATAGAATTAACCCAAAAACAATTTGTAAGGAGGCACTCGAAAAATCCATGATGATTTTTGCCAACCCTTTTTGAACAGAAAGTGTATCAAAAAAACGATTAACTAGCTCGGGCACATAATGTTTATCTACCGATTCAGATTTAATTCTGGGAATTCGATAAGCAAACTCAAAAGCAGAACGGGTAAATATTTTTTGTTGTAGATTTTCTGTAATAGAGAGCTGCATAATTTGCATAATACCTGTAAATGCAACACCTAATATTACAAAAACCACTAAAATAATCCACGAAGTTGAAGTCTCTCCAGCGGTTAAAAAACTAATAATAGCCTGTATGCCTAATGGAATAGAAAGCGTAACTACTCCATTAAAAAGAGCGTAAATATAAATACTAAATACCTCTTGCCTATCTACTTTTAGTAGATTAAAGAAACGCTTTACAGGAGTTAATAGAGTTGTGTCTTTTTGCTCCATTTTCATTATTTTTCTATGGCTTTAAACACCAATTCGGTATAAAAAGAGGTGATGTAATCATCTTTATCTGAAGTATCTGTTAGCCTTGGAAGATGTTCAGCAAAATAGCGTTGTAAATGAGCTCCTTCTATTACTGTAGAGATTAACATGTGAGGATATTTATAGGTGGGGTTAATTTCAAGAATGATATCGCTTACTCGTTGTACTAATTGCTTTTGTACAGTATAAGCTCCCAGTTTATTATCTTGATCAACTTCTTTGGTTAAATAGGCTTTTGATGATTCAGAAATTACAATTTGGTTTAACTTCAATTCATTAATATGCATAAAACTATTATCTTCAACTACTTCTTGAGTTAATAATAGAATCGCTTTTCTTAAGCGTTCTTCTGGTGATGAAATATTTGCCAACCCAAACATCATTTTATATTCTGTCCAACTCCAATACCAACAATTTAAATACAATAGCAATTTATGTTTGCTTTCAAAGTAGCGATAAATAGAGGCTTCCGTTGAACCAATTGCTTGACCTAACTTTTTAAAAGTAAAAGCTTCAAAGCCCATTTTATTAATTAAATCAATGCTTCCAGCTATAATTTTTTTGCCTAACTCGCTCGATTCAGGATTTTTAAGAAAAATATTTTCATTTATCTTAATATTAATGCTAGAAAGTAACTGTTTCATTTTAATTAGTTTTAATTGCAAAAATAATAGTATTACTATCAGTTTTTGGTAAAAAAGACTAATTATTTTTTTAATAAATGTTAAAAAATTTAATTCCCTTCAAAAAAAGCAGGTTTAAAATTGTTTAAGAATTATAAGTTACCCGTTGTGCATTATTAATTATTAAGTGATAAGAACTTTTAAATTGTTGATG
>JAVVER010000113.1:0-10687 GCA_032251145.1 Vicingaceae bacterium
ATGGAAACATTGAAGCAGTAGATTGGCTAATTGAAGATAATGCAGGATTGACGTTCAATTCTAATTTATTACCGGGAACAGCGCTAAAAGTGAGAGGTACAAAAAAAGATAAAGAAATTGCAGTTTATTTTAGTAATAAACAACTCGCAATTGCAACACAACCTGTTGGAAGCAATGGCGATTTTGATGCGAATGACTTTGATAGTAACGATTTTAATACATAACCAATGGCAGAATTAGATAAGATATCACTTTTTGCAAAAATAGACACGAAGATGCCTTTGCTACCACTTAACAAAGTGCGTTCGGCAGATGCGAATGAACTGTTGAAGGACATTGCTGATTCTTCGCTCAACAAAATTAGTGAAGCAGCACAATTAGCAGGTAATGTTGGCGTATTTGCCGATTTTGAAACAATTATGGATGCAGGATTAAATACAATTGACTAATGAATGAATTACAACTTTTAGCAACTTACTTAACGGATAAGCTCAACCTTATTATTGCTGCAATTAATGCAAAAACTGCTGAATTATTGGGATTGCAAAATGATGTATTTGTTAATAAAACTGACATTGCTACTTTACAGAGCGATGTTAGCAATAATTCTACAGCAATTATTGCCACACAATCAAATTTGAATGACAAGTTATCGGTTTCTCTTGGTGGTGCAATTAGTGGTGATATTGATATGCAACCCGGTACAGAGATTATATTTCACGGCTCTGCTCAATTAAGCACTGCTGGCCCTAATAATTTGTTACCAATAATGAATAATGTTAATGCCATCGCTTACTTAGATTTAGATGCACTAACTGTTAATAGAGTGTATTCTTATCCAAATAAAGATATTACCGTAGCAGGATTAGATGATATTGCTCAGGCAATAGCCGATTTAGTAGATTCCTCTCCAGCAGCATTAGATACATTGAATGAATTAGCAGCTGCTTTAGGTAATGACCCTAATTTTGCTACCACAGTTAATAATGCTATTGCAGATAAACTATCGCTTTCAGGAGGCACGATGACTGGAGATATAGATTTTACCACGAATGATGTAGCTCTACAAACTGATAAAATTAAAACTTCTGTAGGTAGGTTTGATTGGTTGGCTGGGTTAGACTCCTTGATACATGATTTTACATCTTGGATAGGTGGGGGTGGTTCTAGTTACACTCAAATTTGGAGACCGAAACACGGTACAGTTGCTCATTTAGACGATATTGGTGTTAAGATTTTAGGCATAGACGTAAGTAATCCATCTCACACAGGAAGCCTTGTTGATACCGTTTTAGTCATTATCCCTATACCAGCTGGAGAAATTCAAGTTGGAGACGTTTTAAAAACAGAGGTACTTTACAGAAAAAACCTTATATCAGGTTGCAAACCAAGAGCATACCTTAATACCTCTCCTGATTTATCAGGTGCACCAGTACGATTATGGGCACAAAACACAGCAGCACGTCAGTTTAATTATAATAGGACCTATTATATAGATTCATTAAGTTCCATGAAGTCGTATTACGCATTTAATTTCGTTTATAAGGACGCGCCAACATCAGATACAACAGCCACCTTAACAAGTGGAGAGTATGCTGTTGATTGGAGTATTGATCAATATTTTATTGTTTCGATAGAATTAAATGATATTACTGATGTCGGTTATATATCTGGAGCAATTTTAGAAAGAAAAAGACAAACCTAAAGTTATGATAACAATTAAACACACGCAAGGAGTAATTTCCAAAACAAACCAAAAGAAAATACCTAAAGAACACTTTGGTAAGCACTCTAACGGTTCTGAGTGGCTTTATTTTGAAACCAAAGAAGAAAAAGATAAGTTTTATGCTGATAATTTTCCTCCGCAACCAATAGAGGAAGTGAAGGAGGTTAATCCATTATTAGAAGCACTAAAAAATACAACACCAGAAGAAATAGCAGAATTAAAAGCATTATTAGGATAATATGGCACGAACAATAGCTAATATATACGATGAAATGGTTGTAGAGATGCAAACATTTAGTTCTTTGAATGATTTTCAGGCGAACATACATACTTCTCAAACATTTCTTACTGACATTACGAGTGATAGTAAAGTTGCTATTTGGCGTTCTTTTTTATGGGTAGTGGCTTTTTGTGCTTGGTTAAATGAGGTGTTGTTAGATAAGCATAAAGAAGAAATAGAAATACGCTCTAGAGAGATAATTGCAGGAACGCCAAGTTGGTATAGAGATCAATGTTTAATATTTCAATATGGCTCATCTTTGCAATGGATAAATAACAGATATCAGTATTCTGCTATTAATATTGCTCAGCAAATAGTTAAACGAGCAGCTGTTGTTGAAGGAGCTGGACAGGTTAGGTTAAAAGTGGCTAAGCTTACAGGTAATACTCC
Source organism: Vicingaceae bacterium (assembly GCA_032251145.1). GTDB lineage: Bacteria > Bacteroidota > Bacteroidia > Flavobacteriales_E > Vicingaceae > BRH-c54. Next base: position 2,397 of record JAVVER010000113.1, read on the forward strand.
TGTACCTTTGTCGTTATCAGAATTTAACGCATTTGAGGCATATATGCAAAAGGTTAAACTTGCCGGTACAGATTTAACTATAATATCTCGTGTGTCTGATGAGTTAAAAATACATTACGATATTATTTATGATCCTTTAGTTTTAACCAGTACTGGCGAATCAATTAGTTCTCCGGGTGTTTTTCCTGTGCATGATGCTATTAATGAGTTTATAGGCAATTTACCATTTAATGGCGTGTTGGTTTTAACACAACTTACTGATGTTATTCAGTTGATAGATGGCGTTGTTGATCCGACACTAACATCTGCATGGGCTAAGTTTGGAGCATTACCTTATTCCTTAATAGATAAAAGTTACCAAGCCGATGCAGGACACATGGTAATTGATAGTGCTAATCCGCTAACAGCAACAATTAATTATATTAATGTTTAATATTGATTTTAGAGACATATCGAACAAATGGATAGAGCCTGATTTAAGACAGCCTGCTATTTTAGATTTTATTTATTCTATAATAAAGCCTTTTAAGACTAGTAATAATTTTCTACAGGTATTTAGAGATGAGATTAATTACAAGTTGTTATTTAACGGTCAGGTTATATACATTGAACACTATTTAAACGATGTTTATGATCCGATTTTAAGACGTATTTTTATTTCTGATGCTGAAAGAGCTCCAATCAATTACCTATTCAATAAATTAGAATCTAGACCTAAAACTTATTTGTATAACAAATCAGAAGGTCAGGTTAGTTTATATATGTATAATACGCTTGAATATAATGGCACAATTACTTTTTGGGTTAATGTGCCGGCATCAATAACATTCAATCAAATAGTAATGACAAACCAAATAGATGTTTACAGAATGGCTGGCAAACAATTTGGATTTAAAATAATCCCATAATATTTAAAACAATGAATAGATTTAAGACAACAGACACAGGTGGTATTCCAATAGAGTTAGACGATTTAAGATATATTGAAGGCAATTATATTGAAGGATTTAAAGCATTGTTATCAATGTACGGCATATTAGCTACTGATGCTATTATTTTATCGGGAGTTGTTAGAAGTATAGTTGGTGGTAATGCTCAATATACGGAAGGTTATATATCTTTTGGCGGTGAAGTATATCATTGTCCTGCACAATCATTACCAGCTTTAGGAGTTGGAGAATCTGAATATTTGATAGTAGATATTACTTATGATCCTGCCGGGCTTAAGGTTTTTCAAAATACCCAAAGCAACAACACTTATGAGTTAAGGAAAACTAAAATAGTTAACGCTACCTCTTTACCTTCAGGTGGTGTAGCAATGACATTTGTTAAACGAATTTATGATGTTATTCGTGAAAAAGTAGATACCGAACGCTCAGGAGTGGTAAAGGATTTTGCAGGAGCTGTTATACCTTCAGGTTATTTGGAGTGTGATGGTGCTGCGGTTAGTAGAACTACATACGCTGCTCTGTTTGCTGTAATTGGCACAACTTGGGGAGTTGGAAATGGTTTTACGACTTTTAATTTACCTAACCTTAGTGGTAAGTTTGTTGTTGGCTTTGATGCTGCTGATAGCGATTATAATGCGGTTGCTAAAACAGGTGGAGAAAAAGAGCATGTATTGACAGAAGCTGAAATGCCTTCGCATAGTCATAAAGTAATAAAGAGTAGTGGTACAGGAGGTAATAGCGAATATCCATCGAATACGGCTATGGGTAACACAACACCTCATGAAGCTACGATTGGAACAACAGCTGATACAGGTGGAGATCAACCACATGAAAACAGACCGCCATACACTGTACTAAAAAAGATAATTAGAATCTAATTATGGCAAGATAGTTGGTTTATCCTTCAGAAACGATGGATGAACTAACTATTAAAACTCCTATAACTTATTACGGTGGCAAACAATCTATGATAAAGGATATTCTTCCTTTAATTCCTGATCATAAAATATATGTAGAGCCTTTCTTTGTTGGAGGGTCTGTTTTTTGGGCTAAAACAAAAAGTAAGGTTGAAATAATTAATGATGTTAATATGAATATCGTTAATTTTTACGAAGTACTTAAACATAACTACTTTGGTTTAAGAAAAAGAATTGAAGCAACTCTACATAGTAGAGAAACCTATAAAAAAGCAATGATTATTTATGATTGTCCTTGGTTATTTGCAGACGATGAAGTTATAAGGGCGTGGGCTTTTTGGGTTGTTACTAATCAGGGTTTTTCTTCTAAGATAGGTTCTTGGGGATATGATAAACATAAAAGAGCTATTACTATTCAAAACAAAGTAGATAATTTTAAGGAACTACTAAGTGAAAGAATTAGATATGTACAAATAGAACAAAACGAGGCTCATAAAGTGATAAACAGTAGAGATACTGAAGAAACTTTTGTTTATGTTGATCCTCCTTACATAGATACTAACCAAGGACATTATGGAGGTTACACACATGAGTACTTTAAACGTGATTTAGATGCCTTAGCTAACATGAAAGGTAAGTTTCTGTTAAGCACATACCCATCAGATATTTTAGGCGATTATATCAAAGCTAATAATTGGTTTACTAAGACGTTGGATAAGCCTTTATCGGCTTCTTATACAGGTAGTGTTAAAAGAAAGAGAAAAACTGAGGTATTAACAGCTAATTATCCCATATAAATTTCTAATATTGTGTCCAATGTGTTTTTTAAATTGTGTCCAATGTGTTTTTGCGTTTATACTAGTATTGATTTAGATCAAAAATTAATAGAATCTGAAACCAATTAAATGAGTGTAATAAATTGGCTGGAAAATAACCTTTTGGCTTGTCCGTACAAAAAATATTTCGATATAGAATGTATGGGCTGCGGAATGCAACGTGCTTTTATTGCTTTGCTTAAAGGGAATTTTGTAGAAAGTTTCCTGATTTATCCTCCCCTACTTTCTATAATTATTATGCTGCTACTTTTACCGCTACATATCATTTTTAAATTTAAACATGGTGCTGTATGGCTAAAATACCTGTTTATTTTTAACATTGCAGTTGTTATCATTAACTTTATCGTTAAAATTACTCTTTAGTATAGCTCATCGTTATAAGGTAAAAGGTAATAATTAAAAAATTCGAAAAATAAAATAGTATTTTTAACTCTCCCCCTAACCCCCTCTTTTTAAAGAGAGGGGGAAAAGTTATCGCAAGATAACTTGGGGGTGAGTCAAAATAACACCATGTAAAATATAAATTATGAAAATTTTAACCGCAGAACAAACCAAAGCAGCTGACGATTTTACCATTAAAAATGAACCTATTTCTTCATTAAACTTAATGGAAAGAGCTGGCACCAATTGTACTTCTTGGATAATTGATAATTATGCTACTGATGTTCCTGTTATTGTTTTTTGTGGAATTGGCAACAATGGTGGCGATGGCTTAGTAATAGCCCGTTTACTTAAAAACAAAGGCTTCAAGGTAATTGTTTATGTTGTTGAATTTTCTAAAAAATATTCATCGGATTTCTCCGAAAACCTAAAAAAATTAGAAACTCTAAAAGCTGACATCCATTTTTTAACTGAAAATAATTTTAATTTCCAACTTCCTGAAAACACATTAATTATTGACGCTATTTTCGGAAACGGACTATCAAAACCAATAAGCGGATTTATTGCTGAAATTATTAACAAAATCAATATTTCAAACACTACTGTTATTGCCATAGATATTCCTTCTGGATTATTTGCCGATAGCAACATCAACAATAATTCAGCAGCCATTATTGAAGCTGATTACACCTTAACCATACAACAACCTAAACAAAGTTTTTTTGCTGTAGAAACTGAAAAATATGTAGGAGAATTCATTATCATCGATATAGGTATTTCCCAACAATTTTTAAAGGATGTGGTTACCAATACTTACTTTGTTACGCACGAATCTGTTTTGCCTCTACTGAAAAAACGTACTAAATTTAGTCACAAAGGAAGCTACGGACATTCACTTATTATTGCAGGAAGTAAAGGAAAAATGGGTGCTGCAGTTTTAGCGTCTCGAGCTTGCTTAAAAATAGGTACTGGTTTAGTTACTGCTTTAGTCCCAGAAATTGGCTTAAATGTAGTGCAAATTGCCAATCCTGAAGTAATGTGTATTTCTACTTCAGAAAAAGATTTTATCAACGAACTTCCTGATTTATCGAATTATAATAGCATTGGTGTTGGTCCAGGAATAGGAACAGAAAAACAAACTCAAAATAGTATTAAACTGTTGATACAAAATTGCAAACAAGCTCTTGTTTTAGATGCCGATGCCATTAATATTTTAGCAGAAAATAAAACATGGTTGGCTTTTTTACCGCCACACACTATCCTTACTCCTCATCCAAAAGAATTTGAACGCTTGGTAGGAAAAACATCCAATAGTGAGGAAAAATGGCAGTTACAAAAAGAATTTGCTATTAAACATCAAGTAATTGTAGTGCTTAAAGGTGCATATACCAGCATTGTTTGCCCTAACGGAGAAATCTATTTTAACGCTACCGGAAACCCCGGAATGGCTACAGCTGGAAGCGGTGATGTACTAACCGGAATAATTACAGGTTTAGTAGCTCAGGGTTATACTCCTTCTCAGGCTGCAATTTTAGGAGTTTATGTTCATGGTTTTGCAGGAGATAAAGCCAAAGAAGCGTTAAGTGAAAATACCTTAGTAGCTTCAGATATTATCAATAACTTGTATCAATTTTTTTGAATTTATACTACTTTATTTTACTCATCTTTAGCAGCTTTATTATTTTAGAGATTTCTGAGTCTTTAATTTATTATGCTCTTTTTCTTGATAAAAAGAGCCAAAAATCAAGAACAAACGCCAAATCCTTTGTAATCTTTACCCACCAGCCACCGCATTTCCTGGTCCGATTACTCAGGATTTCGCACCGTTTGTTCAAAAGCCCTCGCACGGTAAGTCAGTGCTATTTCTTAAAATTGAAAGAACTTGTCTAAGTAATGTTGATTTAAAAATGATATTGTTAATTAATAAATTTATCTATAAAACATTATTTTACTACATTTGTCTTTATAAATTTTAAAATACAGTATGAACATTACATCAATCATTTCAATTACGGGAAAACCCGGTTTACACAAAATTGTTTCACAAACAAAAAACGGACTAATTGCAGAATCTATAGAAGACGGTAAACGTTTTCCTGTTTATGCTTCCGAAAAAGTTAGTGCCATTGAAGACATTAGCATTTATACTAAAACAGACGACATGCCACTTGTTGAAGTATATCAAAAATTGTATAAAAAAACAGCTGGAAAAGCAGCTATAGACCATAAAGCTAAGCCTGAAGAACTTCAATCTTACTTAAAAGAAGTAGTTGATTTTGATGAAGAAAGAGTGTATAACTCTGATTTAAAGAAACTTTTTCAGTGGTTCAACATTCTTATTAAAGCCGATTTATTAAAAGAGGAGGAAAAAGAAGAAAAAACAACTAAAAAAGATGCTACAGATAAAAAAGATGCTAAAGCACCAAAAAAAGCTGCTCCCGCTAAAAAAGTAACTGCCAAAAAAACAACTACGCCTAAAACTTCTAAAGCTAAGGCTACAACAAAAACGGCTACTCCTTCTAAAAAAGGATAATGCCAATAATTTAATTGCATAATAAAAAATCCTATTGCTTTGTCGGTAGGATTTTTCTTTTAATCATTCTAATACCACTATGGACGCTCATCAACAAGCCAACAACAATAGAAAATTTATTCCTACCTCTTTTACATTAAGCAATTGGGAATCCGTTGCTCCTTTTTACGAAGATTTAAAAAATAGAGACATTACTAGCTTACCCGAACTGGAAAAATGGCTCAACGATAGAAGTGAATTAGATGCCTTTGTTAGCGAAAACGTGGGTTGGAAATATATTAAAATGAATATTGATACTACTAATGAAGAGCTAAGCAAAGATTTTCATTATTTTATTAATGAAATTGAACCTAAAATTGCTCCCATAAATAACGAACTTAATAAAAAATTTGTAGCCTCTCCTCTACTTTCTCAATTGGATGAAAATACTTATAAGATATACCTAAGAGCCATCAAAAAAGAAATGGAAATTTTTCGTGAAGAAAATGTTCCTATTCAGACCACACTGATGGAAAATGCCCAAAAATATGGTGCTATTGTTGGCAGTATGACCATCAATTTCAACAACAAATCGCTTACCCTACAGCAAGCCAGTAACTTTTTGAAAGAAAATGACAGAGCGTTACGTGAGGAGGTTTATTTAACTATTTCAAACAGAAAAATTACCGATAAAGACAAACTAAACGATTTGTTTAGTGAGATGATAACCCTTCGTCATAAAATAGCTCAAAATGCAGGTTTTGAAAACTACAGAGACTACATGTTTGCTGAGCTAGGTAGGTTTGATTATACGCCAAAAGATTGTTTTGAATTTCACGAATCTATTGCCAAAGAAGTAGTTCCAGTTATTAATGATTTTGATAGCGAAAGAAAAAACTTATTAGGCGTGGAAACCTTAAAACCATGGGATAAAATGGTTGATCCTAACGGAGAGCAACCTTTAAAACCAGTTGCTTCAGAAGAAGAACTAATTGATAAAACCATTACGTGTTTCAATAAAATCCATCCTTATTTTGGCGAGTGCATGAAAACCATGAAAGAAATTAAGCACCTCGACTTAAGTTCTAAAGTGGGTAAAGCTCCGGGAGGTTTTAACTATCCGCTTTACGAAACAGGAGTACCTTTTATTTTTATGAACTCTGTTGGTTCTCAAAGAGATGTGGTAACCATGATTCATGAAGGCGGACATGCTGTACATTCTTTCTTAACCAATGAGTTGTCGCTTACTGCTTTTAAAGAATTTCCATCGGAAGTTGCAGAGTTGGCTTCTATGAGTATGGAACTTATTTCTATGGATTATTGGGATGTTTTTTATGACAATGAAGCTGAATTAAAACGAGCTAAAAAAGAACAACTTCAAGGGGTTTTAAATACCTTACCTTGGGTAGCTACCATAGATAAATTTCAGCATTTGGTTTACGAAAGACCCAACCATTCTCACAAAGAAAGAGAACAATTATGGAATATTTTAATGGATAATTTTAGTAGTGATCTGGTTGATTGGTCGGATTGCGAAGAAGAAAGAAGTTATTATTGGCAAAAACAACTGCATTTGTTCGAAGTGCCTTTTTATTACATTGAATACGGCATGGCTCAATTAGGAGCAATTGCTGTGTGGAGAAACTACAAACAACACCCAGAAAAAGCCTTAAATCAATACATAGAAGCCCTAAAACTAGGTTATACTAAACCTATTTCTGAAATATATGCTACCGCAGGAATTGCTTTTGATTTCTCTCAAGACTATATTAAGGAATTAGTAGATTTTGTTCAATTAGAGTTGGGTAAACTAAATAAAGTAAATTAATAACTTTTTAATTGCTTCGTTTTTGCTAAACTGCTTTTTATCATTGCCAGTGCTTTGTCTATGGTGGTAAGTTTAGTTCTAAAAGATAAAATTGCCATTCGTATTACAAATTTTTCGTTTACTACAGTAGAACTCAAAAACACACTACCATCTTGGTGGATGTGTTGCATTAAGCTTTTATTAAACGCATTTGCATTTTCTTTATCAGGATACCAAAAATAACTTACCGATAAATCGGGTTCGGGGCCTACTTTAAAACCTAATTCCACTAATTTCTCTCTAAAATAAGTGGTGAGCAATAATTTTTCTTCCAGACAAGCAATAAAAGGTTTTACACCATGCAATTGCAAGGGTAACCACAATCTTAATCCTCTAAAATGTTTGGTTAATTCAGGAGAAACATTTGCAGGGCTGTTAGTCAACTCATCACTCATAGCATCTTGCATGTAGTTAGCTGTGTAAAGGTTAGAGTGTAATAATGCTTCTTTATCTTTTACCAAAACAGCTCCCAAGCCGTAAGGCAAAAACAATCCTTTGTGTGGATCAACCACTAAACTGTCGGCTGTTTCCATTCCTTTAAACAAGTGTTTTTTGGATGTCATCACAAAGAAACCACCATAAGCAGCATCTACATGAAACCATAAATTATGTTGGTGAGCAATATTTCCGATTTCTGCTAATGGATCTATTGCACCTGTATCTGTTGTTCCTGCCGAGGCAATTACCAAAAATGGATGTAGTTCGTTAGATTTATCTGCTTTTATTAATTGCTCCAATATTGCTGTATTTATCTTGTGGTTTTCATCCAACTCTACATAGTCACCCCTTAAAAAGTATTCAACATATTGTTTGTTAATAAATTAGATG
>JAVVER010000114.1:0-10643 GCA_032251145.1 Vicingaceae bacterium
GTGAGTCAAAATAAAAAAAATGAAACGAATAGGACTTATTTCAGATACGCATGGATATTTTCATCCGAAATTGGAAAAATTATTTGCACAGTGCGATGAAATTTGGCATGCCGGAGATGTTGGCAATTATGAAGTAATAGAACAATTGGAAAAAATGAAACCGCTAAAAGGAGTTTATGGCAATATTGATGGGCAAGATATAAGAACTCGCTTTCCAAAAAATTTGCGGTTTAATTGCGAGGGAGTGGACGTTTGGATAACACATATTGGAGGCTACCCGAACAGGTACAACCAAGACATTAGAGAAGAAATAAGGAGAAACCCTCCTAAATTATTTATTTGCGGACATTCCCACATTCTAAAAGTAATGTTTGATGAAAAATTAAATCTGCTGCACATTAACCCTGGAGCAGTGGGTCAACAAGGGTTTCATAAAGTTAAAACCATTGTGCGGTTTACACTCGACAACAATGAAATTAAAGATTTAGAAGTGGTAGAGTTTGAATAAAGGAGTTAGGTACGAGGCGTTAGGCATTAGTTGAATTAACCGCAAAGCACACGAAATCTCTCGCAAAGACGCTATTTAATTAGAAATTGTAGAAGTCGGAAGACCGAAGTTGAGAAAAAATTTCACTATGACGAAGACAGACCTCTGATTAATTTAACTAGTTTTTATCTGTTGCTTTTTTATTGTTTTTTAAATGTCAGATATAACTCCTTTTTAGTAAACAATCAAATTTATAGTTTTTAAAGTCGTTTCTTGTGGTTACAATTTAGCGAGGGCTTTGTGTAAGCAATCCTTGAACTGCAAAAAATCAACAAAGAGCAGGCAATAGTTCCTTTTGCTTGGCAACAAAAAGCAAAACAGTTACAGGGCTTGGGTTGTGTGGCAAATTTAACCACTTAGAAAACCATAAATTTATCAGCAGTCTTGATTTTTTGCTTCTTTTGTATTAAGACAAAAGAAGTGCAAAGTTAAAAAAACAACTTCCGCTACTTTAAGCGTCCATACTTGGAGATTTATGGCAATATGCACACTTGGTATAACCTTGCAAGTGAAGTATTTTTTATATCTTTGAAAGAAAAAGGAAGGTTTAATAAATGTTTTTACTAAACCAAAAAGTGCTAAATTGAAATTCATAATCAACATAATATTTATTCTGAATTCAATAAATTTATTGAGCCAAATCCCATGTCAGAATATTCCTAAATTTAAAGGTATAGCTTATCTTGATAGTAGCTACAATAAAGTTTCAAAACCAACACTTAGTGGTTACACTTTGACTGGAAATCACAATAATTTTATAGTCCGTTGTTTAGATTCAAAAATTGATTCTTCTGCTTTTAAAATTAGATTTAATGAAGTTAATAGTTATGAAATTAAAACATTGGATAACACTTGTTACTTTAATGATTATCATAATAGTTATAGCCCATTTTTTTCTGATAACAACTATAAATTGATTGTAGATAGTTTTCTTTACCCATCTAAAATGATTGATGATAGAGAAATAGGAATGATTAAATTAACTTTTTATTTCGATTCTGATGGTAACAATATTTTTTGTGAACAATTTACCACAAATACATTGCTTTTAGAAGAGAATAGTAATCAAATTGAAAAATTAAAATCATACCCTAAAAAGAACTTAAAAATTAATAAAGTATTAGTTTCTAGCTTCTTTGATTTAACTGTTCATTTCAACTTATATCAAGATTCTACAATTTTCATAAAATATAATAAATTATTTGTTCCCTTTAAGATTCCCAAATGGACAAAAGAAGAATTAAACATTTTGAAAAAATTTGATATGACTTATGTTGAATTAAAAAGTAATTTTTTTGATTTTAGAATAGAACAAGGAGGAGATGTTTTTGAATATTTAGATTCTATTAATGGAGCTAATTGGTACAATAAATTTGATTCATCTATGACAATATCAGGTAAAAATTGGAGTAAGTTTAAAAAACAAAATACAAAACGTGAAGTTAAACTATATAAATTAAAAGGACTCTATGAAAAAGTTCAAATAAATACATCTACCAAAACCAATGATTTGATATATCTTGAATTTAATGAAAATGGAACACTAAAAACTTACAAAAGCAATTATAGAGTTGGAAGACTAGATGGATTTACCGAGTATGAAATTGAAAAAGAATATAATCAATTTGGAAACTTAATTAAAGACAATGTAAAGAAAACAGAAAAATCTGTTTGGTAAAGAACATCTTCCGCTACTTCAAGCGAACATGCTTGGAGGGTTGCTGTAAGTTTGAGTACGCAATGCCAAACTCGAACTGACTTAATACATTAAGTTTATCTAGTTGAGTCATCTACTCTATTAGAGGTAGTTTTTATTTCGTTTTTTAATATATCAAAGTAAATCCAATGTCCTTCTGAATCAAAAACATCAACAGAAAAGTCCTTTCTGTAGTCAACTCCTCTTGTGATGTTGGCAGAAAAGTATCCTGCTACATTTGCGAACCATTCTTTCTCTTTCAAAGAATACCTTACGAGTAGTTCTAAGTAGTTAGTTATCGCTTTAGTAGTACTTTTGGAAATAGTGTAAGTTTTATTTTCAATCCGAAAAAACTTTTTTCCGTTGGAATCAAAGTGGCAAACAACTGAGTCCTTAACAATCCTACATTCAAGAGTTGAATCTCCTCTATAAATGTTGATATATTCTCGATTCCCTCCAAATTCTCCACATTGAGTAAATTCAGCGAAAATTTTTAAAGTATCTTTTCTTCCTAGGTCTCCAAGCAATTCTTGTGAGCGAGTGTTGTCAAGAGGAGTTTCTTTTATGCTTTCTAAATTAAGCATTTCGGTTGGGTGGCTAGTCTTCTCGAACAAAATGTGTCCACCATATCCTGTTATTAATGAATCATAATGAATAATAGTATTTTCCGATGAAGTATTTTTAGATTCTTCTTTGTCCTTTTTTGAACGTGAACAACTCGTAAGAATTACGAGACAGATTATGAATATCTTTAGGTTCATTTATTAATTAATGCTAACTTATATATGTAGATTTAACATACTTATTTTTTTGTAAATATACATTATTTCACAAAATCCTCAAAAGTGCTTTTCAAGCTCCAACGGAGCGATATTTAACAGCGTTGAGTATAGCTCAATGCTATACGATTATCTGTAAACATCCGCTAAATCAGTGTTATCTGTGTTCTATTTAACCGCAAAGACACTGTTGAGTTAGAAGCTGAATTGTGTGTTGGAAACTCCTCCCCTTCGGGGAGGTTAGGAGGGGCTTTTTCTTCGGGGGCTTTTTCAATTAACTTCACGATTAATCCCTAACTTTGCCAAAATCAAAAATTGAGAATAAACATGACAAATCCATTATTAGAAAAATTTAATACGCCTTTCAATACACCACCTTTTTCCAAGATAAAAAACGAACATTTTAAACCTGCTTTTGAAATTGCTATTGATAAAGCCAAACAAGAAATAGACACTATTACCGATAATTCGGAAGCTCCCACTTTTGAAAACACCATTGCAGCACTTGATTTCAGTGGTGAATTATTAAATAGCGTTTCTCATATTTTCTTTAACCTCAACTCTGCTGAAACAAGTACTGAAATTCAAAAAATTGCCAAAGAGGTTTCTCCAATGTTGTCAGAATTTGGTAATGATGTTGGATTAAATGAAAAACTTTTTGCAAGAATTAAGGTAGTTTACGACAACAAAGCAACTTTTCAGCTTACCACAGAAGAAGATATGTTGTTGGACAAAACCTACAAAAGTTTTGTTAGAAATGGAGCTAATCTTAACGATGAAGACAAAAAAACACTCAGAGAAATAGATAAAAAGCTTTCTGAAACATCCTTAAATTTTGGCGAAAATTTATTGGCAGAAATCAACAATTACGAGCTGCACATTACCGATGAAAAAGATTTAAGCGGTTTGCCCGAAGGCGTTGTGGAAGCAGCAAAAATGACTGCCGAGAAAAAAAATAAAGACGGCTGGGTATTTACCTTAGCCATGCCAAGCTATTTCCCATTTATGACTTATGCCGATAATCGTGCATTGAGAGAGAAATTGGCTAAAGCATCTGGTGCTAAAGCTTTCAACAACAATGAATACGATAACAGAAACAATGTCTTACAAATAGCTCAATTAAGAGAGCAAAGAGCCAACTTATTAGGTTATAACAACCATGCAGATTTTGTATTGGAAGAGCAGATGGCTACTTCTTCTAAAAATGTAATGGACTTTTTAAATAATTTGTTAGACAAAGCCAAACCTGTTGCTCTTAACGAATACAAGCAATTATGTGATTTCTCTAAAGAAAATGGTGGTCCAGAATTATTAGAAAGCTGGGATGGTGCTTATTACAGCGAAAAATTAAAACAAAAGCTTTTTGAGATAGATGATGAGCAATTGAAACCTTACTTTAAACTCGAAAATGTGGTTAAGGGAGCTTTTATAGTTGCCGAAAAATTATATGGTTTACAGTTTACCGAAGTATTTGACATTGATAAATATCACGAAGATGTAAAAACCTATAAAGTAACCGATAAAAACAATGAATTAGTAGCTATTTTTTATGGCGATTATTTCCCTAGAGAAGGCAAAAGAAATGGTGCTTGGATGACTACCTTTAATAGTCAGTGTAAAAAAAATAGTGTAAACATTAGACCACAAGTAATTAACGTTTGTAACTTCACTAAACCAACTAAAACAAAACCTTCTTTATTAACTTTTAATGAAGTAACTACTTTGTTTCACGAATTCGGACATGCCTTACACGGAATGCTAGCTAACACTACTTATCCGGGATTATCAGGAACAAGTGTTTATAGAGATTTTGTTGAGTTACCTTCACAATTGTTAGAAAACTGGTGTTACGAACAAGAAGCATTAGAACTTTTTGCATTTCATTACGAAACTGGAGAGGTCATCCCAATGGAATTGGTAGAAAAAATTAAAGCTTCCTCTAATTTTATGGAAGCAACCGCCATTATAAGACAATTGAATTTTGGGTTGTTGGATATGGCTTGGCATACTTCTCCTGCCACCATTAATGATGTTGAACAATTTGAAAAAGAAGCTACGAAACCAACACAAATTTATCCAACTATAGATGGAATCTGTTTTAGTGCTTCTTTCGCACATATATTCCAAGGAGGTTATTCTGCTGGATATTATTCTTATAAGTGGGCAGAAGTGTTAGATGCCGATGCTTTTGAATATTTCTTAGAAAAAGGTATTTTTAACCCCGAAGCTGGAGAAAAATTTAAAGCGTACATTTTATCCAAAGGAGGAAGTGAACACCCGATGGATTTATATGAAAAATTTAGAGGCAGAAAACCTGATAATGAAGCACTATTAAGAAGAGCTGGTTTATTGAAAAAAGAAGTCGTTTAATCAAAAATATTAGTTTCAATTATGGATTTAAGTTTAAAAAATAAAAATGCAATTGTTTGCGGAAGTACGCAAGGAATAGGAAAAGCTATTGCTATGGAATTGGCTCATCTTGGAGCAAACATTACACTTATAGCTAGAAATGAAGACAAATTAAAAACAGTTTTAAAAGAGCTTCCAAACAATCAACAGCAACACGATTATATTGTTGCAGATTTTTCAATTCCTGCGGAAGTTAAAAAAAACGTAAATCGTTATATGCTTAAAACAGACAAGTCTATTCATGTTTTAATAAACAATACTGGTGGTCCTGCTGGCGGTTCTATTGAGGATGCTAATGAGGATGCTTTTTTAAGTGCTTTTTCTAATCATTTGCTTTGCAACCATATTTTAATGCAAGCAGTAAAAGAAAAAATGAAGCAAGCCGGATATGGCAGAATTATTAATATCATTTCTACATCAGTAAAACAACCGCTAAACGGATTAGGGGTTTCTAACACGATTAGAGGGGCTGTTGCCAATTGGAGTAAAACCTTAGCTAACGAATTAGGACAATTTGGTATTACGGTAAACAATGTGCTTCCAGGAGCTACCAACACAGTGAGATTAGAATCTATTGTAGGGAATAAATCAGAAAAAACAGGAAAATCTGCCGATGTTTTATTTCAAGAAATGGCAAACGAAGTCCCTCTGAAAAGAATTGCTCAACCAGAAGAAGTAGCCAATGCCGTAGCATTTTTAGCTTCTCCAGCAGCTTCTTATATTAATGGAATTAACTTACCTGTTGATGGAGGTAGAACTAAAAGCCTATAGGCTAGTTTAAAAGTTTATGAGGTTAAAAGTTTATAAACATACGGGTAAGTAATAACGAATAACAACTTTAGCGTCTTTGCGTCTTTGCGAGAGGTAACCAATAACCATTTTACCCATTAATCGCTTCTACGGATTGTACTTCGGGCAACATATTTTTAAGCATTTGCTCTATTCCTGCTTTTAATGTCATAGTTGATGATGGACAGCCGCTGCAAGAGCCTTTTAAAACCACTTTTACCACGCCATCTTTGTAAGAATCTAATTCTATAGCTCCACCATCGCTTTCTACTGCAGGTTTAATATATTCATCCAAAATTTCAACAATTTTTTGCTCAAAATCGGTAAAGTTTTTAGCTTCAGTGTTAGTTGCAGTATTGTCTGATGCTGTTTCACTAACAACTTCCTCTTTAGGTGCGTTTAAAAACTCTTCTCTAATCACAACACCATCTTCTGCATTTAAATATTCGGTAATAAAATCTCTTAATTCCATTACCACATCTTGCCATTCAATGATATCGCTTTTGGTTAATGTAACAAAATTAGCTGCTATAAAAACACCGTTAATAAACGGAAAATTAAATAACTTTTCTGCCAAAGGAGATGGTCCTCCAACTCTTTGATTGGCTAAAATCTCGTAACTTTTGTCGTTGGTAACTAACCATCTGTTCGACACAAATTTCATGGTGTTTGGATTCGGAGTCATTTCCGCATAAACCGTATAAGGTGATAATGTTTTTGTAGTTTCCATAAGTTTAAATTTGTTTGTGCAAAGTTAGTGAATTATTGCAAGAATGGGATGATGAAGTTAATTAAACAACTTTTAATATGGTTCTGAAAGCAACAAACTTCCCATCATATCTATTTAAGTGTTCTTTTTGCAGTTTGGGAGCAAATTCTTCTTGATATTTGTTTAATTGTGTTTCATTTTCACAAGTATATTGAACAGCATAAGTATGTCCTTGCTCATCATCTTGCACTGATAAAACTTTACAAATTTTATGTTCGATAAAGCAACCTGTTTCCATCACTTCGGGAATATGAACTTCTTTCATCCAAATCAGCCAATCGCCATGTATTTGCTCTTCAATATTTATTGTTACGTTGTATATTATCATGTTATTCTATTTTTTAGTTGCAACCGTTATTACTTCTGAAAACAACTCTTTTAGAGAAATCCCTTCATAAGCTGCCATTTGCGGAATTAAACTTTGTGCGGATAATCCGGGAACAGTATTCACTTCAATTACATGAGGCTCTTTTCCAACCAAAATATAATCTACTCTGCACATTCCTTTTAATCCTAAAAGTTGATATACTTTGTGTGTTATTTGTTTTATTGTAGTTGTCATTTCAGCATCTATAGCTGCTGGAGTAATTTCTTGCGATTCGCCTAAATATTTAGCTTCAAAATTAAAAAATTCATTTTGAGTTATTATTTCGGTTATGGGCAGTACTTTAATTCCATTTTCAGAAAGATAAACTCCATTAGTAAATTCTCTACCTTCCATAAAAGCCTCTACCAATACTTCTGTGCCATGTTCTTGTGCTTTTAGAATAGCAGGCAATAACTCACCAAGTGCTTTCACTTTAGATACGCCAAAACTACTTCCTCCATCAGCAGGCTTTACAAAACAAGGTAAGCCAACAATTTCAATAACGCTTTCCGGTTCAATTATTTCATTTTTTCTTACTAAAACTGCATTTGCAACAGTAATTCCTAAGCTTTTAAGAAATTGATTGCACACATATTTATTAAAGGTAAGCGTAGCAGCTAAATGATTACAAGTAGAATATGGTAAGTCTAGCATATCAAAATAGGCTTGTAATTTTCCATCTTCACCAGGAGTACCATGAATAACGATAAAAGCAAAATCGAATTTAATTTTTTCGTTGTTTAACGTAACAGAAAAATCATCTCTGTTTATAGACGTTTTATTTTCATTAATAAAAGCAACCCAACCCTCTTCATCAATCCTTACTTTAATGGGAGTGTATTTTGCTAAATCTATATTTTCAAAAACGGTAGCGGCACTTTTAAGTGAGATTACCTTTTCATGGCTATAACCGCCTTCAATTATTGCGATAGTTGGTTTCATATGTTTATTATATTGTGTTAATTCGGTCATATGGAACTCCCCAAAACAATCATTCTCTTGTACAAATTTTTTTTATTCATGGTCGTTTCATTTGTATTTCATAAAAGTAAGTATTGACAAAATTAGTCTAATAATTTTATGAAACGATTAGGACAATCATGTTTTTCAAACAAAGGTATGTTTACAGGAAGTTATGAAAAAGATTTAATAAACTAAAAAAGCTGCAACAAATTAATGCTGCAGCTTCTTTATAATTTATTTACTGATTACTTATTGAACAATAATCTTTTTAGTAATCACTTCGTTGTTGGTAATGATATTTACAAAATAAACACCTTTTACGTTTCCAATATTAATTTCTTCATTGATTACATTAATATTATCGAAGTTGTTTTTCACAAATACTTCCTGACCTTGAATATTAGTTATTCTAATTTGTAAATCAGTTGTATTTTGTGTTGTTAAATTAAGTGTAAACTGTCCTTTATTAGGATTTGGATATACATTCAAGTCAATATTTGACGATAAATCATCAATACCAACACAAATAGTAATTTCCACTACAATAGTATCTCTTGATACACAACTATTAGTTGAATCAACAACTTCAACAGAAATAGTGTGAACGCCCATACCAAAAGTTGTAGAATCTACTAAAAGTGTAGGAGAAGTTGTTTCTGATGCATCCGACCATAAATAGTTGATATGGTTTGCACCTGCATTAAGTACAATTGAATCTGCACTACAAATAGTGGTATCATTACCCAAATTAACAATTTGTGGTGAACAAACAGTAGCTTCTTGTATTCTAACATCATCAATAGACATATCTCCATAGAAACTAGTTCCTGTTTTAATAGATCTAAATCTAACTTGAATAGTGTTTGTATAGCCTAATAGAATAACGTTTCTTTTTAACCATGGGTCAGTATCTGAAGTTTGTTGTTCTCCCATAATTGAATCTACCGTAATCCAATTCGTTCCATCATTTATATCAATATATAAATCTCCCATAGTTTGTCCATACATGTGGTAGTAGAACTCTAATTCTGGTGTGTTTAAAGAAGAAACATCAATTAAAGGAGTATAAAGTTCAGCTACATCAAATTGAGAACCGTTACTTGCTTCAATATAGAAATAATTGTTACCACTAAATGCACCTGAAGGACCTGTACTAGCAGAAGGTGTGGAGCCTGCTCCATCAATATTCCACCTGTAATTATTAGTTGCACCTGTAGGATTTGTTGACCAACAATTTTCAATGGTTGCATTGGTTGTTGGAGTGTGTGTTTCAACATCATCTAACCAAGGTGCATTAACAGCTGTACATGGAGTTGTAAATGTGTATGGTCCCACCCACAAACTTGTATCACCTACACCACATATACTTCTTACATAGAAGTCATAATCTGTTTGAGGAGCTAAACCTAATTGTGTATGTGGATTTATGGTTGTATTTAGCCTAACTCCATTACCTAAAGTAAATCCAGATAACGCCCATTCTATTTGCCAGTTAGTAGCAGTTCCTACTTCTGTCCATACAAAATCTGCTTGATTTGCTAATAAGTTAGTAACGCCTAAGAAGTTTGGTTCTGGACAAGATGGAGTTTCTAAAATATTTACATCATCAATACTAATATCTCCTTGAATTCCTCCACCTTTTACAGCTACAAAACGTAATTGAAGTGTATCTGAAACAGCACCACTTAATATTACTTGTTGTTTTATCCATGGGTCAGTATCTGCTGTTTGTTGTTCTCCTTT
This sequence comes from Vicingaceae bacterium, assembly GCA_032251145.1. Classification (GTDB taxonomy): domain Bacteria; phylum Bacteroidota; class Bacteroidia; order Flavobacteriales_E; family Vicingaceae; genus BRH-c54. Next base: position 10,063 of record JAVVER010000114.1, read on the forward strand.
AATAGAGTCAATTTTTGTCCAGTTAGTTCCATCAAACATTTCTACATATAAATCACCAGTATTAGAACCGTACATGTGATAATAATATTCTAACATTGGCAATGTTAATGCTGAAGCATCAACTAATGGCAAGGATAAGAAAGCTTCATCACCTGTTGAACCATTAGAAGATTCAACATAAAAATAATTATTACCGCTATACGCTCCTGAAGGACCAGTACTTCCTGTTGGTGTTGAACCTGCTCCATCAATGTTCCATCTGAAAGTAGTTGTATTATTTGATGGAGAAGAAGACCAACAGTTTTCTATGGTTGAGTTAGTTGTTGGTGTATGTGTTTCAACATCGTCTAACCATGGTGCTGTTGCTGGTGCACATAAGGTGGTTAAGGTATAAGGACCTCCCCAAAAACTTGTATCTCCTACTGCACATATACTTCTTACATAATATCTGTATTCACTTTGTGGTGATAACCCTGAAATTGTATGAGGATTAGTTGTAGTTACTACTAAATTTCCAAAACCTTGGGCTACTCCTGCTGTATCCCAATCTATTTGCCATGTAGTTGCACTTCCTGTTTCTA
>JAVVER010000115.1:0-10547 GCA_032251145.1 Vicingaceae bacterium
CACAACGAATTGGAAGTGCAACCCATTTATGGGAAACTAGTAGTGATTCTCAGCACAATGGAGGTTCGGTTATTTATGGTGATATATTTGGTTCGATAATATTTGCTACAATACCTACAGATGCAGCTCCTGCTTCAAGTGGTCAAACTAATATTGCTGATGCAACAGTTAAAGAAAATACTCGTTTATTCATTCATAAAGATGGTAATGTGGGTATTGGAACAACAGCAGTAAATGGAGCTAAACTTTCGGTGGAAGGAATAATTAGAGCAAGAAGAGTATTAGTAAATGCAACACTTTGGGCTGACTACGTTTTTGAACCAACTTATCAATTGATGACCATTAACCAATTAGAAGAATACATAACTACAAACAAACATTTGCCCAATATGCCTACAGCTGAAAATGTAGAAAAGGAAGGAGCTGATTTAGGAGAAATAAACCGTGTGTTAGTTGAAAAAGTAGAAGAATTAACGCTCTACATTATTGCCCTTAATAAACGTATGGAACAATTGGAAGCAGATAATAAAGTGTTGAAAGGGGAAAGGGAATAGGCAAATTTACACACTCCCACATTTACGCATTCACACATTAATTCATGAAAAAACTCCTTACCATACTATTATCTCTTTCTTTTCTGCTGCCTATGATGGGACAAAATGATAGTATTAATACAATTAAAAATAAAGTACAAACAAACATTGATATTAATCTTTTAAGTGCAGGGCTTAATCTTTCTATACCTGTTAATGCTAATTTAAACAATTCTATATACTTTGGTTTTAATATTGGATATAAAATAACTCCTTTTTTATATGAACACCCTGAAAGAGATGCAAATGGATATATTGAGATTTTAGGAATTCAAGGAGGTTATGTATATTTAAATAGTTCAAGTTTTCAACTCACGACAGGTGTAAAGGTTGGTTTTCCACTCAGCAATGGAAATATCCCTTATAATAGTCCTTATTATGGAGTTTCATTTCAATTTTATTACAAAATATCAAACAAAAGTTTAATAGGAACAAATATTGATTTTGGAGGTATTGCTTTCAAAAACATTCCAATATTTGGTATAGCAAACTCTCTTATTACTTATCGAATCACAATAGGTAAATAATATTAATGTATTAAAACAAAAAATCATGAAAAAATTCACACTAACTTACTTAGCATTCTTGTTGTTAACACTTAATGCACAAGCCGTAAAAGTAAAATTTACCACAGCCAATATGTCGGTTAATGTAGCTGAGGGTACTATAAGTATTTTTACCTCTTTTGAATTATTTCCCGATGATTTTGAAAATACCGATTCATTAAATGCTATTGATTTTGTTGATTTTCCCAATTTAAGCTATAATAATATAGTTAGCGTAAGTATAGAAAAAGCGATGTTAAGTACTGAAAACACTCCTAATTTCTCACGATTAGCTAATTTTATTATTACGGATAGTACAAATGGTCATCAAATAGATAATGAAATTTTACAAGGAAGTACCTATGTTTATCGACTGAGTGTTACGGATAAAAATGGACAAGAGTTTCATTTATTAAATCGAGAATTAACTCCCCAATTAGCCAACCCAACTATTAATTGTGCTAAATTAAATAATGTGTATCGGTTGGCTGGGCATAATACCTATCAAACTAGTGTTGCTTTTTCTTTATACTTTTCTTTATTTTATACTAGGGTTTTAGAATTAGATGTTTGGTCAACTAACAATTCAACAACATGGAATTGGGGTGTCGCACATACTAGCTCAAGCAATAATAATAACTGTAGATCAGGAAATCAGCCCTTTGGAATTTGTATTGACGAAATAAAAAGATGGCACAATAATCATCCTAATCACGATGTGATTGTTTTATTTATTGATTTAAAAAGTGATTGGAATTATAGTAAAGGCCAAACTCCCGCTGATTTAGACTTCCGTTTATTGTCTTTAGTGCCTAACCCGGATATGATTTATAAGCCTCGCGATTTAATTGGAAACAACTTTGGAAATATGCGGGCAGCAGCTCAATTAAACAATTGGCCCAGTATGGGGGATTTAACAGGAAAATTAATGTTTGTGCTTACAGGTGATGGCAGTAGAGTAAGTGAATATATTGCTGACAGGAGTTTGGATGCCGTGGCTTTTTCTGCTGCTAGAGTAAATAATAATAATGACGTTAATGATTTAACACGTTCAACTCCAAGTATTGGAATAGGTCTTGAAAATGACATTGTGTTTTATAATATGCAACATTTTTGTAATGTGCCATTTAATATTGGATGTGGAAGTGATGCAAATCTAAACACAGGTTTATTTACTTCTAATTTGAATTATGTAAATAGAACTTATGGAATAGGTACAACTGGTCAGCCTGGTCATTATTCAAATAGTGAGTACAATGAAGCTATTAATTTTAACATGAACAACATTGCTGTTGGTAATATTGATGGGAATTTTAATCCAGCGGGAAAACCTATAAATGGTATTCAATGGATGCCAGACGTAACATTTCCTGGGTTAGTAAATAACCACATCTATTCCAATTATCAAAATGTAACTCAAGCAGCGATTAATAATATTGTAGCTAATGGTTTAACAGTAGAACCCGATGCTTACTATCGCATGGTAGCTGGAAACAGTATCGATTTACAATCTAATGTGGATATTAAAGAAGGTTCAAATGTTGATATTCGCATAGATGATTGTCGATACACTAATTACAATCAACGTCAAAATATGCAAACAGGAGAACAACTTACACAAGAAGAAATAGATGCCATGATGCACCAGCTCAACAAAGAACTATACGGTTACCAACCTGAAAGTGAAAAAGAAATTATACACTTAACTGTTTATCCCAATCCTACCAGTAATTTAATAAACATTAGCTACACTCAATTTTTGTCATTGCCTAGTACTTTTACATTATTTGATATTACAGGAAGAATAGTAAAAACTCAAAACTATACCCCACAAAATGAAGGAAAACAACAAATTAGTTTTAGTGTTGCCCAATTAAAAGAAGGCACCTATTTTTATACCTTACAAGTGGGAGAGCAAACATACAACGGTAAAGTAATGAAAATAAAATAATACACATGAAAACAATTTTATTCCTTTTGACAGTCTTTACTCCTTCTCTCATTATTGCTCAAAACACAGCTATTCCTGATTCTAATTTTGAACAAGCATTGATTGATGTATGGCTTGATTCTCCTCCACTTAATGGAAGTGTTCCTACTGCTAATATTGATACAGTTACTGTTTTGTATATTACAAATAAAAATATTACTAATTTAACGGGTATAGAAGATTTTATTGCTATTACTGAGATTCATGCAAATCATAATCAATTAACAAACCTTAATCTTTCTCAGAATCCAGCTTTGAAGGTGCTTAATTGCTTAAACAATCAACTTACTTCTATAAATATAACTCAAAACAGTCAGTTAACTTCGTTAGAATGTAGTTATAATCAACTTACCTCCTTAGACGTAACCCAAAATACGGGACTAATTTATTTATCATTTAACAATAATCAAATTTCTAATATAGATGTTACACAAAATAATAACTTAGAATGGTTAGCTTGTTCAAATAATCAGCTTTCTACTTTAAATACCAATCAAAACTCTTTGCTCAAATGGTTATACTGTGATTATAATCAATTAGCTAGTATTAATTTAACGCAGAACCCACTTTTAGATCAGATTGTATGCGAAAACAACAATATCAGTAGTTTAGATTTATCACAAAATAACATTGTTACATGGGTTGTATGCGATAGCAACCAATTAACCAATTTAAATGTAACGCAAAATATATTATTAGAGCATTTTACATGTAGTAGCAATCAAATAACAAGTTTGGATGTTTCTCAAAATACTGCTTTGGATGTTTTTTATTGTCATAACAATCAGCTTACCTGTTTAAATATAAAAAATGGTACTAATTCTAATTTATATGATTTCGCTGCTATTAACAATCCCAATCTAACTTGTATTGAAGTTGATAATGTGGGTTGGTCAAATGCTAATTGGTTATATATTGACCCTCAAACATCTTTTAGTACAAATTGTCCTAACTCATGTCTTGTGGGGATAGAAGAAAACAGTTTATCCAACCTATCTCTTTTCCCTAACCCAACCACAGGTAATTTCACCATTACCCAATTAGAACAATTTGCAGACGGCAACATTAAAATCATCAATTTAATGGGGCAGGTTATTTTTTCTCAATCTATTCAAAACCACCAAATGAGTGTTAACTTATCAGAATACAATAAAGGCATTTATTTGGTTAAAATAAGTTCAGATAAAGAGCAAGTGATAGAAAAAATAGTGTTGGAGTAGGGAAAAATCATTTTTATTTATCTCTTTAATTATTTTTGAAAACTGATTTTTAACAAAAAATTGTAAGGCATTAAAATCTTACTTATTTTTGTACTTACGTTCTTTAGAAATAAAATTGTCTGCACGGACTCCGTGCTTATCAAGAAAGGTGGAGGGAATAGGCCCTGCGAAACCTTGGCAACCAACTATAAGCTCCGATAGCTATCGGAGTTGGAAAATCGGTGCTAAATCCTATCTCGTTAAATCGGGAAAAGATAAGTAGAAAAATATAAAAGAAAACCCTTCTGCTTATCCAAACAGAAGGGTTTTTGTTTTATTGACTATGGCAAATATTAAAGACGAACTCAAAAAAAGAATATTAGTATTGGATGGTGCAATGGGCACTATGATTCAACAATACAAGCTTACTGAAGAAGATTTTAGAGGTGAACGGTTTAAAAATCATTCTAGTCCACTAAAAGGGAATAATGATATTCTTTCTATTACCAAACCTGAAGTAATTAAAGCCATTCACAGCAAATACTTAGAAGCGGGAGCTGACATTATAGAAACGAACTCTTTTGGAAGTACTTCTGTTGCCCAAGAAGATTACCAATTGCAAGATGCAGTTTATGATATCAACTATGCTTGTGCTAAAATTGCCAAAGAAGTGGCTGAAGAATTCACAAAAAAAACACCCGAAAAACCTCGTTTTGTAGCAGGTTCCATTGGTCCAACTACCAAATTAGCTTCCATGTCGCCTGATGTAAATGATCCTGGCTATAGAAATATTTCTTTTGATGAATTACGTATTGCTTTTAAAGAACAAGCTAAAGGATTAATTGAAGGCGGCTCCGATTTGTTATTGGTTGAAACCATTACCGATACATTAAACGCTAAAGCAGCATTGTTGGCTATCAACGAGATTCAGCAAGAATTAAATACCAATTTACCTGTAATGATTTCAGGAACTATAACTGATGCCAGTGGACGTACACTTTCAGGACAAACTACTGAAGCTTTTTTAATTTCTGTTCAGCATTCCAAACCGTTAAGTATAGGCTTAAATTGTGCTTTAGGAGCAGCAGCTCTTCGCCCTTATTTGCAAGTACTGCGTAATAAATCTGACTTTTTTGTTTCAGCACATCCCAATGCAGGTTTACCTAACGAAATGGGCGAATATGATGAAAGTCCCGAACAAATGGCTGCACAAATTAAAGTGTTCTTAGATGAAGGTTTAGTAGATATAGTTGGTGGTTGTTGCGGAACAACTCCAGAACATATAAAAGCCATTGCTGAATTGGTAGCCTCCCCAACCCCTCCGAAGGAGGGGCTTTGCTAACGCACGAGGCTACATGAATAACTAATAATAAAATGAAAAGAAAATTTTACTTGACATACAAACATTAATCGCCATCTTATTTCCCCCTTCGGGGGATTAAGGGGGCTAATAACACTTAACCATGAGTTTACACCCTGATTATAAAGGAAAATATACACATAAATGGGAACATCTTCCTCATTTAACATTAAGCGGATTAGAACCTTTGATTGTAACGCCTGAAACCAATTTCGTAAATATTGGCGAGCGTACCAATGTAGCAGGATCAAAAATGTTTTTGCGTTTAATTAATGAAAACAAATTTGACGAAGCCCTCTCTGTTGCTCGTGAACAAGTAGAAAATGGAGCTCAAATTATCGACATCAACATGGATGATGGTTTGATTGAAGGAAAAGAAGCAATGGTAAAATTTTTAAAACTAATCGCTGCTGAGCCTGATATTTCTAGAGTTCCTATTATGATAGATTCTTCCAAATGGGAAATTATTGAAGCCGGATTACAAAATGTGCAAGGTAAAAGTGTAGTCAACTCTATCAGTTTAAAAGAAGGTGAGCAGCAATTTATTGAACAAGCTACCAAAATATTAAACTATGGTGCAGCAGTAATTGTAATGGCTTTTGATGAAGTTGGTCAAGCTGATTCTTATGAAAGAAGAGTGGAGATTTGCGAAAAATCATATCGTATTTTGGTAGATAAAGTAGGTTTTCCTCCTCAGGATATTATTTTCGACCCGAATATTTTTCCTGTAGCAACAGGGATGGAAGAACATAGAAAAAATGCCTTAGATTTTTTTAGAGCTACCCGTTGGATTAGAGAAAATCTTCCAGGAGCTCATGTTAGTGGAGGTGTTAGCAATGTTTCTTTTTCCTTTAGAGGAAATAATGCAGTGAGAGAAGCCATGCACTCAGCATTTTTATATCATGCTATTAACGAAGGTATGGATATGGGGATTGTAAATCCGTCTATGTTGGAAGTTTATGACAATATTCCGAAAGATTTATTGGAACATGTAGAGGATGTATTACTCGACAGAAGAGATGATGCCACTGAGCGATTATTAGATTTTGCTGAATCTGTGGTGGGTTCCGCTAAAGAAAAGAAAAAAGATGACGAGTGGAGAAATCAGCCGTTACAAGAAAGAATTACGCATGCGTTGGTAAAAGGAAATGCCGATTTTATTGAGCAAGATGTGGAAGAAGCTCGTCAGAATGTTGACAAACCTATTAATGTAATTGAGCAACACCTAATGAACGGCATGAACGTAGTGGGAGATTTGTTTGGCTCAGGAAAAATGTTTTTGCCTCAAGTGGTGAAATCTGCCCGAGTAATGAAAAAAGCAGTGGCTTATTTATTACCTTATATTGATGAAGAGAAGAAAAGCCTCCCCAACCCCTCCGAAGGAGGGGCTTTTGAAAGCTACCAAACCGCTGATCCGATTTTATATAATAGATTAAAAGAATTCGCAAAAGAACTGAGATTCAAACCTACTGAGGCTGAAAGAGTGATGTGGATACTTCTTCGTAATAAAAAATTAGAGGGTTTTAAATTTAGAAGACAACATATAATCGGACAAAATATTGCTGATTTTGTATGTCTGAAAAAAAGATTAATTATTGAAATTGATGGAAAAATTCATCAGTTACCTGAAAACAAAGAAACTGACAACGTCAGAACTGAATGGCTTGAAAAAATAGGATTTAAAGTTATTCGTTTTACTAATGAAGAAGTATTAGCCAATACTGACGAAACGTTAGATATTATTTTGCAGGAACTTAATCAAAGGGAAAGCATAAAAGCCTCCCCTTCGGGGAGGTCTGGAGGGGCTGCAGGAAAAATCCTTCTCGCAACTGTAAAAGGTGATGTACATGACATCGGTAAAAACATTGTTGGTGTTGTATTGGCTTGTAATAATTATGAGGTAATTGATTTAGGCGTAATGACTCCCTTAGAAAAAATTATTCAAATAGCCAAAGATGAAAAAGTAGATATTATTGGGCTTTCTGGGCTGATAACGCCATCTTTAGACGAAATGGTATATGTAGCTAAAGAAATGGAAAAAGAAGGCATGAGCATTCCATTATTAATTGGTGGAGCTACTACTTCTAAAGTACATACAGCAGTAAAGATAGATCAACATTACACTAGTGGCCAAGCAGTTTATGTATTAGATGCTTCTCGTTCGGTAACTGTAGTGGAAAATTTATTGGGAGAAAAGAAAAATGCTTTTGTTCAAAATGTGAAAGAAGAGTATGAACGATTAAGAGAAACGTATAGCAAACGTCAGCAAATTAAAGAAACGATTAGTTTGGCTGATGCCCGAAAAAATAAATACCAAATTGATTGGGAAGCTCATCCACCACAAAAGCCCAAATTTATTGGTACAAAGACTTTTTCTGAATACGATTTAAAAGAAATTGCCGAATACATAGATTGGACACCTTTTTTCCGAACATGGGAATTGGCAGGAAAATATCCTCAGATTTTAGAAGATGAAGTAGTTGGAAATGAAGCAAAAAAACTTTTTGCCGATGCCCAACAAATGCTACAACAAATTATAGCTGAAAAATGGTTGGAAGCAAAAGCAGTGATTGGTATTTGGGAAGCCAACACAGAAATTGATGATACCATTAAAGTATATGAAGAAAATAACCCAATTGGACAGTTATATCAATTAAGACAACAATCTAAAAAAGCGGCTGGCGTTCCCAACATCAGCTTAGCAGATTTTATTGCTCCAATAGAAAGTGGAATAAAAGATTATGTTGGTGGATTTGCGGTAACAGCTGGTATTGGCATCGAAAAACACATTGCTCGTTTTGAGGCCGATCATGACGACTATCATTCTATAATGTTAAAAGCATTAGCAGACAGATTAGCAGAAGCTTTTGCTGAATTGATGCACCTAAAAGTGCGTAAAGAATATTGGGGCTATGCCGCTAATGAAGTGTTAGATAACAATGCGTTGATTAAAGAAAAATATGTGGGTATTCGTCCGGCACCAGGCTATCCTGCTTGTCCAAATCATACCTTAAAAACAGATTTATTTCAATTGTTAGATGCTACCAATAAAACAGGAATTGAGTTAACCGAAAGTTTAGCTATGTACCCAACTGCTGCCGTAAGCGGAATGTATTTTGCCCATCCAGAAAGTAAATATTTTGGCGTAGGTAAAATAGATAAAGACCAAGTAGAGGCTTATGCTAAAGCAAATCAACTAAACCTTGATGTGGCAGAAAGGTGGTTAGGGTCGGTGTTGGGGTATTAGTGTTTATTTAATGAAGATATTCACACACATAACATTAAACAAATTAATTATTAACCCTAATATAAACCTTCTATAAATTGATTTACCTTATTATGATTCCAGTTTGTTTTTCCTATAGAAGACAAGTAGATAACATTATTTTTTATTATGTAAGTTCTAGGAATTCCTTCATGCTTTAAAAAATTAACACTATCAGTTAATGAATAAAAAGGCATTTTCGTATCAATTTTTTTTTCATCTAAAAATTCTTTTATCTCTTCATTTGGTTCTTTAGAAATTATATAAAAATCTACTTTATCACTTTTATTTTTAATTAACTCAAATATTGATGGCAACTCTTCGATACAAGGTCTGCACCAAGTTGCCCAAAAATTTATAAAAATAATTTTATTGTCATTAAATTGGAGAATTTCATTATGATTGGTGCTTACTCTATTTAATTTAATTTCTGCATCTTTAGAAACAACTTCTATAAAATCTGGGATTTCAATTTCTTTATCTAATTTTTGAGTAATTTTTTCAATTTTTTTAGTAAACACAAAAAAGAAACTTATTATAGTAACAATTGCTAAAACCAGTCCTATTAAATAGCCTTTTATAATTCTTTTATTCATTTTTATTTCTTATTTGAAAAGAAGAGGAAATATTTCCTCTTCTTTTTTTTGTAGAAAAATATATGAATGGACCAATAAAAGGAATCATAATTAAAATATATCTATATACTGGTCTTAAAGGCAAGTTTTTTGCATTTTTTATAATGTCTATTAATACAAGTACCCATAAAAATAACATTAACCCATAAAATATTATCAATAACAATTCAGTCATAATATCATACATTTTAAAAAACTTACAAGCAATGGATTCCACATGACATCATTATAGCACCAGTACAAAGACCTCCAATGCCATCACAAAGTGTTTTACATTCTGGATCACTATCACATGCATCCGTACCTCTTTTATAACATTGAGTTGTACAATCCCACCAAGAATTAGCATAAACTGGCTCATTCAATACAGTTCCGATTAATATTTTGCCTTCTTCAATTTCAGCTGACACACTTAATTTACTTTCATAAGTTTGAAAGTAATAATTAAAAAAACCTCCCGTTTCCATATTAAACTCTTCAAAGGATTCAAATATTAAATGACTACTTTCATCTTTATTGAAAGATATTAAATTCCCAATTAAAACCATATCAGGAGCATATACATTAAATAAGACAACAAAACTACCATCTTCATAATCTTCGACTAAAGAATTATCCCAATCCACATTTGATAAATCAATAAAATCTTCTAATGCTTTATCTTTTCTTTTGTCAAATGATTTTTTAAGCAATAGGTAATCTTCTGAATGCTTTATTTCTTTAATTAAATTAGCTAAATTATCTTCTTTTACTTCTTTATAAGGTTGGCTACTTAAATTTGGCTTCAAATTTTCTTTTTGACAACCAACAACTATAATCCCTACTAAGGCAAGGAACGAAATTCCATAAATTATTTTTTTACAAACATTTCTTATTGCTTGTTTTGGGTGTTTGTGAATCTTTGATTTCATTTTCTTAAAATTTAGTTTGTAATTAATTGAAAAATTGCTTTTTATTCAT
>JAVVER010000116.1:0-10532 GCA_032251145.1 Vicingaceae bacterium
TCAATATATTGTACTATTGGTGTTTTATTAACAAAGGACTTTAAACAACTTCTATTATAGAAATGGGAATATTGACATAAGATTGCAATATAAAAATGGAAAAATAGATGGAGAGTATTCCTCATATTATAGAAATAAGAATATAAAATTCAGAGTTGAATATAAAAATGATGTATTATGGAATGTTTATGAATATAATGATGAGGAGGGTAATGAGTTAGACTTTGGTTCTTTTAAAGATGGAAATGGTCATATAATAAAATATGATAGTGATGGAGTAATAGAAGAGGAAGGAGAAGTTAAAAATGGACTTAGAGAAGGGGTGTGGAAGTACTATATAAAGGGGCGATTTTTTTATGAGAGAGAATAAAAGAAGGTAAAGAAATAGAGTTGGAAAATCAAATGATAGTTCCTATATTTTAGTTAGGGGGGTAGTGGGTAGTGTTATTATTTATCTAGTTTTAAAAATTAAAAACGTTCACCCCACTCGCTCGGTTGCACCGAGTGAGTAATATTAGAGTTTGCTTTTAGCAAATTTTGAGGTTCATAAGCCTGTTGCCCTATTTAAACTGTCAAGCTTTGTATTTTGTTAGCTTAGGCTAAATTATTTAAGTAGCTCCTTTGTAAGATTTCTTAGCATACCAAATACCACCAATTCCGACAATAACAAGCAATACAGCAATAATTTCTGCTTGTGTAGCTTTCATGCCTAAAATGTTATAATCCGGGTTAATTCTTATTTTTTCTATTAAAAAACGTTCGATACCATTAAAAATAAGGTAGAAAGAGAACATCACTCCGGGGGTAGTTATTTTTTTTCTGAAAGCCCATAAACCACCAAAAATCATGAAAGCCATTACGGTTTCGTAAAATGGAGTAGGCCAAACGGGGGCTTCTAAGGCATAGCAATAGCCTTTTCTACATAGTTCTTCGCAATAATTTCCTTCACAAGCAGCAATTAAAATCCCTTCGCCATTTACATTGTGAGGATAGGTAAAAGACCACATCCAATCGGGTAAAAAGCTTAATGCTTCCGGTATAGGCAATTCATTGGTTGTTCCCCAATCACCATCACCTGAAAGCTGACAGCCAATTCTGCCAATTCCGTAAGCGAGCATCAACCCCGGAGCACAAGCATCTATAACATGCACCAATTTCAATCCTTTTTTATGGGCATAATAGACTACCGCACCACCACCAATTATTAATCCGCCATAAATGCTTAATCCCGAACCTGATAAAATTACACCAATAGGATCATCCATTAATCTTTCTAAATCTTCAACAGCATCAAATAGTTTTGCTCCTAAAATCCCACCAATGGCAGCAATAAATGTCATGTTGCCCACATGTTGGTACGGACGAACAACTTCTGTTACTTCTTTAGGTTCTGGCAATCTGTTTTTTTCTGCTTCTCTATATTTTAGGTAAGCTAATACAGCTGCCAACACAATTCCTGAAAGTAAATTCCCTTCTAAAGACATCACATAAGACTGTAAATCTTCAGCAGCTTGAGCATAATTTAAAATAATTCCTCCTAATTTAAAACCAATAACAAAACCGAAAAGTCCGTTGCTAAGCAATTCATTTACAGATGCTTTTTTACCTTTAATAACTTTTATTGTATCAGCAGATAATAATCCGTCAGCTTCTTTTCTTTTCATTTCTTGCACAAAAAGCAAATTGGCTGCAATAAAAGCTAAGGCTACCATAAACCCAAACATAGGCAATGGAAACGAAAATGAAAATCCGAATAAATAGTTGATTAAATCTGATAGAAATGGAAACATTATTTTAGTTTAAAGTTTATAAGTTTAATAGTTGATTATTAGCCCCTCCCAACCTCCCCAAAGGAGAGGAGTTTCCAACGCACAAAGCCAAAGTTAATAGTTATTTGTTAATGGTTATTCAACTTCGGACTTCGGTCTCCTGACTTCCGTCTTCAGATTATAATTTAAAATTAATTCCCCTTCAGCAACATTTTCTGAATCAATCGTTTTTAAGTTGATTTCTTGTATGGTATTTTCTAAAGCTGTTTCGTAAGGAACTTTTACTTTAATGTAATTTTCAGTAAAACCATTTAAAAAGCCTTCGTGTTGTTCGGCTTCCAGTAAAACATTAAACGACTTTCCTAAAAACTGCTCATAAAAATATCTTTTTTTCTTTTCAGAAAGAATATGCAACATTTTACTTCTTTCGCTTCTTACTTCTTTCGGTACCGGATTATCTAGTTTAACCGCAGTTGTATTTTGTCTTTCGGAATAAGTAAATACATGCAAGTAGGAGATAGGCAATTCGTTTAAGAAGTTGTAAGTTGCTAAGAAATCTTCCTCTGTTTCATCAGGAAAACCAACAATAACATCAACACCAATACAAGCATGAGGCATTTTTTCTTTAATACGATAAACCCTTTCGGAATATAATTCCTTTAGGTATTTTCTACGCATCATTTTTAATATTTTGTTAGAACCAGATTGTAGCGGAATATGAAAATGAGGCATAAACTTATCAGATTCGCTTACAAAATCAATAATATCATTACTCAGTAAATTGGGTTCTATAGAGGATATTCTGTATCTGTTAATGCCATCAACTTTGTCTAAAGCTTGTACTAATTGGTAAAAATCTTCTTTTCCTTCTCCTTGACCAAAATCTCCAATGTTTACGCCAGTTAGAACTACTTCTTTAATGTTGGTTTTAGCAATTTCTTCAGCAACTTTTACTGTTTCGGCTATGGATTGATTTCTACTTTTTCCTCTCGCCAATGGAATGGTACAAAAAGTACAAAAGTAATCGCAACCATCTTGTATTTTAAGAAAAGAACGAGTTCTGTCGCCATGAGAATAGGAAGGAATAAAATCTTTAGCTTCTTTAATTTTTGAAGCATAAACCTGAGCAATTTCATTTTTTTCTTGCTGATTAAAATAATCAACAATTTTGAATTTTTCTGCAGCACCAAGCACCATGTTTACACCATGAATTTGAGCAATCTCTTCAGGTTTTAATTGAGCATAACAGCCAATTATAGCTACGAATGCATCAGGATTTATTTTTTTGGCTTTTTTTACTAATTGCTTACATTTTTTATCAGCATTTTCGGTAACCGAACAAGTATTTATTACAAAAACATCGGGCGTATCGTTAAAATCCACTCTTGCAAAACCTTCTTCCTGAAACATTCTGGCAATAGAAGAAGTTTCTGAAAAATTCAGTTTACAACCAAGGGTGTATAAAGCTACTTTTTTTGTTGGGTTCATTCGTAAATAACAATTATTTCAATAAAGCTAAGGTGTTTTTAATTCTGTTAATGGATTCTTTTAATACTTCCTCAGAAGTAGCATAAGAAATTCTTAAACACTCAGGATTTCCAAAAGCATCGCCACTAACTAACGCCACTAAGCCTTTATTTAATAAAAACATACATAAATCTGTTGCATCTTTTATCACTTCTCCGTTATAAGATTTTCCAAAGTAAGAAGAAACATCAGGAAAAAAATAAAAAGCACCTTTAGGTTGGTTCATTTTAATTCCGGGAATATCTTTCATTAAATCATACACCAACTCTTTTCTCTTTTGGAAAGCAGCCACCATATCGTTCACAATAGAAGTGTCAGCTTCTAAAGCAGCTTCAGCCGCTTTTTGGGCAATACTACAAGTTCCCGAAGTAAACTGACCTTGCATTTTAGTACAAGCATCAGCTATCCATTTTGGAGCGGCAATAAAACCAATTCTCCAACCTGTCATAGCAAAACCCTTTGAAACACCGTTTACCACCACTACTTGGTCTTTTATAAAATCAAACTGAGCAATGCTTTCGTGTTTACCAACAAAATTAATGTGTTCGTAAATTTCATCTGAAACAATAATAATATTGGGATAATTTCTCACCAATTCAGCAATTGCCAATAATTCTTCTTTAGTATAAACAGAGCCACTAGGGTTGCAAGGAGAGCTAAACCAAATCATTCTGGTTTTTGGTGTAATGGCATTTTTAAGTTGATCGATAGTAATTTTAAAATCGGTTTCAATAGTAGTGTTTATTATTACGGGAGTAGCTTCAGCAATTTTTATCATTTCTATGTAGCTTACCCAATAAGGAGCCAATAAAATAACTTCATCACCCGGATTTAAAATGCTCAATGCTAAATTGGTAAGAGCGTGTTTTGCTCCTGTAGAAACCACTATTTGTTCAAAAGAATAAGCTAAATTATTATCTCTTTTTAATTTGTTGGCAGCAGCTTTTCTAAGTTCAGGATAACCAGGAACAGGCGTATAGTGCGTATAGTTTTCGTCTATCGCTTTTTTTGCAGCATCTTTTATAAGCTGAGGCGTATCAAAATCTGGTTCGCCAATGCTTAGGCTAATTACATCTTTTCCTTCCGCTTGGAGTTCTCTGCTTAACCTTGTCATAGCAAGCGTTTGCGACTCACTTAAATTGTTAATTCTGTTAGATAATGTTTTGTTCATACAGCAAAATTAAAGTGGCGAAATTACTGAAAATAGATGTTATAAAATAGTTTTAAGTTATTAACCTGAGTCGATTATTCTTTTGAATTCAGACCACTTGTAAATAGTGAGTTTCAACTAAAAATGATGAAATAATAGCGAGTTATTATAAAGTATTTTTAGGCAGAAAATTGCTGTTTAGAAGTGGATTAAAAAAAATGTTTTTTCCTAAAAATCAATCTACTGCGTTATTTTTTCTTGCTTTAGCCTGCTAAAGCTTTGAAAATATGCCTTGTATATTAACTTTTATGAAAATCTGAATTTTAAAATAATAATCGAACTCAGGTTATTAAGTAAACACTTAGTTTTGTGGTTGAATAAATTTTAAGTTAACTATATAAATTATACTTATGTCAAAGCAATTAATAGAATGTGTTCCTAATATTAGCGAAGGAAGAAATGAAGCAAAGATTAAAGCGATTACTGCTGTTGTAGAAACTGTTGATGGTGTTAAACTATTAGATGTAGATCCAGGGAAAGCCACTAACAGAACGGTAATTACTTTTGTAGGAGAACCAGAACCAGTTATTGAAGCAGCATTTTTATTAATTAAAAAAGCAGCAGAATTAATTGACATGAGAGGCCATCAAGGTGAACACCCTCGTTTTGGAGCGACAGATGTTTGTCCGTTAGTACCAATTTCTGGAATTACTATGGAAGAAACGGTGAAATATGCTCACAAATTAGCCAAAAGAGTAGGAGAAGAGTTAAATATTCCTGTTTATTGTTATGAAAATGCTGCTCAAGAAGAAAAAAGAAAGAATTTAGCTAATTGTCGATTAGGAGAATATGAAGGACTAAAAGAAAAATTGAATGATGCTGCATGGAAGCCTGATTTTGGACCTGCAATATTTAATGAACAAGTACAGAAATCTGGAGCAACAGCTATTAGTGCGAGAGATTTTTTAATTGCTTACAATGTAAACCTAAACTCAACATCAACCAGAAGAGCCAATGCAATTGCCTTTGATATTAGAGAAGCAGGAAGGTTAGTAAAAGAAAATGGAGTTGAAAAAAGAATCCCAGGAAAATTAAAAGCGGTAAAAGGTATTGGTTGGTTTATCGATGAATATGGCATTGCTCAAATTTCTTACAACTTAACTAATATTTCCATTACTTCCATGCATGTGGCTTTTGATGAAACGTGTAAAGCAGCTCAAGAAAGAGGATTGCGTGTTACAGGCTCTGAGTTAGTAGGTTTAATCCCACTTAAAGCGATGTTAGATGCTGCAGATTATTTCTTGATTAAACAAGAACGTTCATTAGGTTGTTCTGAAAAAGAAAAAATTAAAATTGCTATAAAATCTTTAGGGTTAGATGAGTTAAAACCTTTTAATCCAGAAGAAAAAATAATAGAATATATTTTAGAAAAAGATGCTCCAAAAAAATTAATTGACTTAACGTTAAAAGACTTTGCTGATGAAACAGCTGCAGAATCTATGGCTCCGGGTGGAGGTTCTATTGCAGCTTATGTTGGTACGTTGGGTGTTGCTTTGGGAACTATGGTAGCTAACTTATCAGGACATAAAAGAGGTTGGGACGATAAATGGGAATATTTTTCTGATTGGGCAGTTAAAGGACAGCAATACAAAACTGCCTTGTTGAATTTAGTGGATGAAGATACCAATGCATTTAATAAAATTATTGATGGTTTTAGAATGCCAAAAGAAACAACCGAAGAAATTAAGCTAAGAGATGAAGCCATAGAAAATGCAACTAAATATGCTGCAGAAGTACCTTTTAAAGTAATGAAAACAGCATGCGAGTCTATGGAAGTAATGCAAGAAATGATGCAATCAGGTTTACAATCTTCTCTTTCTGATGGTGCTGTGGGTGTTATGTGTGCTAAAGCAGCTGTGGCGGGAGCTTACTTTAATGTTAAGATTAATGTTAAAGACATTAAAGACAGACCTTTTGCAGGAAAATTAATCGCTGATAGTGAAATTATATTTCAGAAAGCAATAGCTATTGAGCAACAAACATTAGCATTAATTAATCAAAAATTGGGTAGCGTATAAAAAAATAAAATTAATTTTAAGTTTTACTTGCAGAGAAAGAAAAAAAATATACTTTTGCAGACCGAAATAAAATAAAACATAGAAAACATGAAAAGAACGTTTCAGCCATCCAGAAGAAAAAGAAGAAATAAACATGGCTTTATGAGCAGAATGGAAACTGCAAATGGTAGAAAAGTATTAGCAAGAAGAAGAGCTAAAGGAAGAAAGAGATTAACGGTGTCTGATGAACCAAGACATAAGAGATAATCATATTTATATAAATTAAAGGGATGCAAAAGCATCCCTTTTTTTTGAACAAAATTTTAGGTTTTGTTGAAAAATAAGCCTTTAATCAATCAGCAAATTAAAGTAATTTCGCAAACGCAAGAAATAATTATTGAAAATAAAAATAAATAGAAAATGCCAAAAGATTCATCCATCAAACACATTTTAATTATAGGTAGCGGTCCAATAGTAATAGGTCAAGCTTGTGAGTTCGATTATGCCGGCTCTCAGGCAGCTCGTTCATTAAGAGACGAAGGAATTGAAGTTACTTTAATCAATTCCAACCCAGCAACTATTATGACGGATAAAGTGGTTGCTGATAATATTTATCTTAAACCACTTACGGTTGAATCTATTGAAGAAATTTTACAAAAACACGACATTGATGCCGTTTTGCCTACCATGGGAGGGCAAACTGCTTTAAATCTTTGTATTGAATGTGATGAAACTGGTTTGTGGGAAAAATACAATGTAAAAATGATTGGGGTGGATATTGCTGCAATTGAAATTACCGAAAACAGAGAAGCGTTTAGAAAATTAATGGAAGATATTGGTGTCCCGATGGCACCACAAACTACTGCAAAATCTTTCTTAGAAGGAAAAGAAGTAGCTCAAGAATATGGCTTTCCTTTATGTATTAGAGCTTCTTACACCTTAGGAGGAGCAGGGGCTGCAATCGTTTACGATGAAAAAGAATTTGATGAATTATTAAACCAAGGCTTACATATTTCTCCTATCCACGAAGTGATGATAGATAAAGCCATGATGGGGTGGAAAGAATATGAATTAGAGTTATTGAGAGATAAAAACGACAATGTAGTAATTATCTGTTCTATTGAAAATTTTGACCCCATGGGAATTCATACAGGAGATTCTATTACTGTTGCTCCTGCAATGACTTTGTCTGACACCACTTATCAGAAAATGAGAGACATGGCAATTAAAATGATGCGTTCCATCGGAGATTTTGCCGGAGGATGTAATGTACAATTTGCTGTAAGTCCTGATGAAAAAGAAGACATTATCGCCATAGAAATTAATCCAAGGGTTTCACGTTCATCTGCTTTAGCTTCAAAAGCAACAGGGTATCCTATTGCTAAAATAGCTTCAAAATTAGCTATCGGTTATAACCTTACTGAATTAGACAATCAGATTACTAAATCTACTTCGGCTTATTTTGAACCAACACTAGATTACGTTATTGTAAAAATACCTAGATGGAATTTTGATAAATTTAAAGGAGCTAATAGAACCTTAGGACTTCAAATGAAATCTGTTGGCGAGGTTATGGGAATCGGACGTTCTTTTCAGGAAGCCTTACAAAAAGCTTGTCAGAGTTTAGAAATAAACAGAAATGGATTGGGTGCTGATGGTAAGGAATTGACTAACCAAGATGTAATTTTAAAAAGTTTAGAAAATCCAAGTTGGGACAGACTTTTCCATATTTATGATGCCATAAAAATGGGTATTCCTTTTAAAACGATTTTCGATAAAACAAAAATTGATCATTGGTTTTTAAGACAAATTGAGGATTTTATAAAACTCGAAAAAAGAATTGAAGCTTATACCTTAAATTCCATTCCTAAAGAATTAATGTATGAGGCAAAACAAAAAGGCTATGCCGACAGACAAATTGCTCACTTATTAAAATGTTTAGAAAGCGAAGTTTACACCAAGCGAAATGAAATGGACATTAAACGAGTTTACAAACTGGTTGATACGTGTGCTGCTGAATTTCCTGCTCAAACACCTTATTACTACTCTACTTTTGAGGATGAAAATGAATCTGTGGTTACCGACAGAAAAAAAGTGGTTGTGTTAGGTTCTGGACCGAACAGAATCGGACAAGGAATAGAATTTGACTACAGTTGTGTACATGGAGTGTTAGCCGCCAAAGAAATGGGCTACGAAACCATCATGATTAACTGTAACCCAGAAACTGTTTCCACCGATTTTGATACTGCCGACAAATTATACTTTGAACCTGTTTTTTGGGAACATATTTACGATATCATTCAACACGAAAAACCCGAAGGAGTTATTGTTCAGTTAGGTGGACAAACCGCTTTAAAATTAGCTGAAAAATTAGAAAAATACGGTGTTAAAATTATAGGCACCTCTTTTGAAGCGCTAGATATTGCCGAAGATAGAGGGCGTTTTTCTAATGTGTTAAAAGAATTAAATATTCCTTACCCTGAATTTGGAGTAGTGGAAAGTGCCGAACAAGCTATACAACTATCTAAAGATTTAGGTTTCCCATTATTAGTTCGTCCTTCGTATGTGTTGGGTGGACAAAAAATGAAAATTGTTATTAACGAAGAAGAACTAGAACACCATGTGGTGGATATTTTAAAAGCAATGCCCGACAATCAGATTTTGCTCGACCACTTTTTAGGTGGAGCAATTGAAGCTGAAGCAGATGCTATTTGCGATGGCGAAAATGTTTATATTATTGGTGTGATGCAACATATAGAACCTGCAGGTATTCACTCTGGAGATTCTTATGCAGTGCTGCCTCCTTATAATTTAGGTGATTTAATTATTACTCAAATAGAGGATATTACTAGGAAAATAGCCGTTCGTTTAAAAACAGTAGGTTTAATAAACATTCAGTTTGCTGTAAAAGATGATGTGGTTTATGTAATTGAAGCCAACCCAAGAGCTTCTAGAACCGTTCCTTTTATTGCCAAAGCTTACGATGAGCCTTATGTAAATTATGCTACCAAAGTAATGTTAGGAGCCAAAGTAACAGATTTTACTTTTAATCCTAAAAAACAAGGTTATGCTATCAAAATTCCTGTGTTCTCTTTCAATAAATTTCCTAATGTGAATAAAGAATTAGGGCCGGAAATGAAATCTACAGGAGAAGCCATAAGATTTATCGACAGCTTGAAAGACAAGTTCTTTAGAGATATTTATGCTGAACGAAATTTATATTTAAGTAAATAGGTGGAAATATGAAAGTGAAAATGTTATAGATACTGTCAGTTCGAGTAGGTTTAACAGAACAATAGTGGGGTTAAACCATGTCGAGAACAAAGTAAAAATGTGTAATTTTGGAAATTCAGAAAAATGTAATATCGTTCTCAAACCTCAAACCTCTAATCTTTCAACTAATTAAATGCAAATCTTACGCACTATACTCATTATTGTACTTGTTTACTATGCATTCAAGTTTCTGTTTCGATTTTTATTTCCGTTGTTATTGAAGAGATGGGTAGATAAAAAAACACAACAATTTCAGCAACAAAGCAATTTTATGGATAGCGAAAAAGCTAAAGAATTTGCTAAACAAAAAGAAGGTGAAATAAAAATTAAACCTACCAATAAATCACAAAAACCTGACACAAATAATATTGGAGATTATGTGGATTATGAGGAGGTAAAAGATTAAGAAATAATCTTAGATAAGTAAATTTCTTTTAAAAAAATATTACCTTTATAAAGTATTCACAAATAATTATAAAGTTTGAAAAAAATTATTATCGGATTAAGTCTAATTTTTATTGGAAGTCAGTTGTTCATGTCTTGTAGCTCCGAAAATGCAGTTGTAAGTCAGTTTTCTAAAAGAAAATACCTTAAGAATTTTAAAGAGAACAAACTAAACAATAATGACAAAATTAATCAAAGAGAAAACACTTATGAATTAACTGAAGTTGAATCAACAGCTAACGAAGAAATTACACTAAAACCTGAGTTCGGGATAAGAAATTGTTAATAAAAATGTTATTTAAACATTTGATT
>JAVVER010000117.1:0-10454 GCA_032251145.1 Vicingaceae bacterium
TTTAAATAGCAAAATGAATAACTTTTTTTATTTTTTTATTAATGCACAACGGGTGTAATTAACAAAATTTAACAATTAAAAAATATACACTTTATTAGGTTCTTAATTGATTACAGGTGATTAACTTTGCTCAAAAGTTTTCATAGTTAAATGACAAAAGACCCCTACGAAGCACTCCGATATAAAGAGTTTAATCTATTCTTATTCTTGCGTTTTGCCTTAGTTTTTGCTTGGACTATGCAGTTTGTGGTAATTGAATGGCAAGTCTATTCATTAACAAAAGACCCACTTGCTCTTGGAATTATCGGACTTATGGAAGTAATTCCTGCTATTTCTTTTGCACTATTTGCCGGACATATTGTTGATCAAAAAGAAAAGCGAAAACTCTTGATACTCTGCATTTCAGGCTTTATGCTAATTAGTTTTGGGTTGTTTATTATTACTTTACCCAAAGTAATTGAAGATTATTCTACCCAACACATTGTTTGGGCAACCTATGGATTGGTATTTTTTGGGGGAATAGTTCGTTCGTTTATTAGTCCAACCATATTTTCTATGTTTTCTTTACTCATTCCCAAAAAAGCCTATGCCAATGCTGCCACTTGGAGCAGTTCTGTATGGCAAATAGCATCTGTTTTAGGGCCTGCATTAGCTGGCTTTGCCATTGTTTGGTTTGGGGTGCATGGTTCCATGTTTATTATTTTCGGTTTTGCTGCGTTGTCATTATTGTTTTTATATTTTATTAAACCGAAACCAATCTTAAATCCCAACATCGGAGAACCTATTTTGCAGAGTTTGAAGGAAGGATTAAAATTTGTTTTTAACACCAAAGTAATCTTAGGAGCTATTACTTTAGATATGGTTGCCGTACTTTTTGGAGGAGCAATAGCCTTATTGCCTATTTTTGCTCAAGATATTTTACATGTTGGTTCACAAGGTTTTGGAGTATTAAGAGCTTCTCCTGCAATAGGCTCTTTCATTACTCTTATTGCAGTAGCTTATTTTCCATTAAATAAAAATGCGGGGTTAAAATTATTAGGGGCTATTGCAGGATTCGGGTTATGCATCATTCTTTTTGGGTTATCAAGTTGGTTTTGGCTATCGGTAGTTGCCCTGTTTTTTAGTGGTGTTTTCGATGGCGTTTCTGTGGTAATTAGGCAAACCATATTGCAACTAAAAACGCCCGATAATATGCGAGGCAGAGTTTCATCCGTAAATTCCATTTTTGTAGGTTCTTCTAACGAACTTGGAGCTTTTGAAAGTGGTGTAGCTGCTAAATTAATGGGAACAGTTGCTTCTGTGATTTTTGGTGGTAGCATGACGTTGCTGGTCGTACTTTTTACGAGTATTAAGTTTCCAAAACTTCGTAAACTCGATTTAGAAAAGGATTTGGTGGAGATGGATAATTAATGTGAGTGGCTTACAAAAAGAAAAACAAATTAACCACATAGACACATAGATTTACAAAGATAAAAGAGTAAAGTATAGTAACACAAAGGACTTTAATCCGCCTTAGGCGGATTAAGCTATCTGACACTTAAAACAACTTATTTATGTAATAAAAACTATGTTCCTATGTGGTTAGAAGTGATTAAACCTCCGTTAATCATTCAACTTTAGTACCGCTAAGAAAGCAGTTGGTGGAATTTCTACATTACCAATTTGCTTCATCTTTTTCTTTCCTTCTTTTTGTTTTTCCAACAATTTACGCTTACGAGAAATATCACCTCCATAACATTTTGCGGTAACATCTTTTCTTAAGGCAGAAAGCGATTCTCTGGCAATAATTTTAGCTCCAATGGCTGCTTGTATAGCAATATCGAATTGCTGACGCGGAATTAATTCTCTTAATTTCTTACAAATTTTCTTACCCAAATCATACGCATTGTCTTTGTGTACTAATGCTGATAAAGCATCCACTTGGTCACCATTAAGTAATAAATCCATTTTTACTAACTGCGATGGACGGAAACCAATAGGGTGGTAATCAAAAGAAGCATATCCTCTTGAAATAGATTTTAATCTATCATAAAAATCAAAAACAATCTCAGCCAAAGGCACATTAAAATTTAGTTCTACTCTATCAGTAGTTAGATATACTTGATTGGTTAATTCTCCTCGTTTTTCAATACATAAGGTCATAATGGCTCCAACATATTCTGATTTGGTAATAATAGAAGCTTTAATGTAAGGTTCTTCAATTCTATCTAATTTACTTGGGTCAGGAAAATCTGATGGATTATTTACAATAACAGCAGTTTCTTTATCTTTAGTTAAATACGCATTGTAAGATACGTTAGGAACAGTAGTAATCACATTCATATCAAACTCCCTAGCAAGTCTTTCTTGAATAATTTCCATGTGCAACATTCCTAAGAAACCACAACGGAAGCCAAAACCAAGAGCAGCAGAAGATTCTGGCTCAAAAGTTAATGAAGCATCATTTAGCTGAAGTTTTTCCATGGCATCACGCAAATCTTCAAACTCATCAGTATCTATAGGATAAATTCCTGCAAAAACCATAGGCTTCACATCTTCAAAACCTTGAATTGCGGGAGCTGGTCTATCAACAGTAATAATAGTATCACCCACTTTTACCTCTTTTGCTACTTTAATTCCTGAAATTAAATACCCTACATCACCGGTTTTTATAACAGGTCTTGGAAATTGTTTTAATCTGAGTGTACCCACTTCGTCAGCGTAATATTCTTTTCCAGTAGCTACAAATTTTACTTTGTCGCCTTTTTTAATCTCACCGTTTTTAACTTTAAAATAAGCGTAAATACCTCTATAAGAATCAAAAACAGAATCGAAAATTAATGCTTGAAAAGGAGCGTTTGGGTCACCTTGAGGAGCAGGAACGCGCTTGATAACGGCTTCCAAAATATCATCTACCCCCATACCTGTTTTTCCACTGGCAGCAATAATATCTTCTCTTTCGCAACCAATTAAGTCAATAATTTGGTCTTTTACTTCTTCGGGCATGGCACTATCTAAGTCCATTTTATTCAAAATAGGAATAATTTCCAAATCGTGTTCCAACGCCAAATAAAGGTTAGAAATAGTCTGAGCTTGAATTCCTTGAGTAGCATCAACAATAAGTAAAGCTCCTTCGCAAGAAGCAATAGAACGAGAAACTTCGTAAGAAAAATCTACGTGACCAGGAGTATCAATAAGGTTTAGTACATATTGTTCTCCTTCAAAAGCATAATCCATTTGTATGGCGTGACTTTTAATGGTAATTCCTCTTTCACGCTCCAAGTCCATATCATCAAGGGTTTGTTCTTGCAATTCTCTGTCGGTAATGGTGTTGGTTTTGTGTAAAAGACGATCTGCCAAGGTGCTTTTTCCGTGGTCGATGTGAGCGATAATACAAAAGTTTCTGATATTCTTCATATACGATATTGCTTACTTTAATGATAAGGGTGCAAAATTAGTTTTTTTTAATCGTAAAATACGAAGGGGGTGTGATTTTAAATAAAAGCCATTAATCCCCTAAAGAGAGACTTTTTCAATCAATCAAAATCTTAGGCAGCAGCAAGAACAACCACATAAATTTTACATCCTAAAGCTTTTAAATCGGTTGCACAAGCTTCTATAGTTGCTCCAGTTGTTATTACATCATCAACAATTAACACCTTTTTATTTTTAAGTTTTTCGGGATAGTTAATACCAAAAATGGAATTTACATTTTCCCAACGGTCGTAACGGCCTTTTTTGGTTTGTGTTTGCGTATGTACTTTCCTGTAAACCGATGTGGTATCTAATTCAACATCCATAGTTTTAGATAGTCCTTTGGCAATCCACTCACTTTGGTTGTAGCCTCTAATTTTCTTTTTTATGGGATGCAATGGAACTGGTATAATAACATCAATTGCCTCAAATAAAGGAGCTTTTTTTAGTTCGTAACCGTAAAGTTCGCCAACCAACTCGCCAACATCTTTGTTGCCTTTGTACTTTAGTTGATGTAATAAATGTTGCACCTTACTCTTTTTACTAAATTTATAAAAAGCAGCTGCCATTTCTATTTGAATTCTTCCCCAGAATATTCTACAAACATCATTATCTTGATGTAAATGAAAATTAGTTTTGGGTAAGTTAAACTGACAAGAAGTGCAAATAATGTGTTCTTGCTTCAGCAAGGTATTACCACATGCAGCACATAATTTTGGAAATATTAAATTGAAAAAGTCAGCAAACATGAGTTTAGTAGTTTAAAATCAGCACTAATCTACTAAAATCTACATTAATAATGAAATTACAAATTCGATTTTTTCAAGAAATTGCACAATTTAAACAACACTCTGGCACCAACATTAGCATCCCAATCGCTGTTACCCACTTCGTTTAAATCAAAACCAATTAGTTGCTTTTTGCTCTCTACTAATTTATTAATTAGGTAGTTTATTTGCTCATAATCGAACCCTCCCGGAACAGGCGTACCGGTATTCGGACAAAGTTTTGGGTCTAACGCATCTATATCGTAAGTAAGATAAACTTTTGAGGGTAATTCTTTAATGATTTCATCGCAAATAGTTTCCCATGTTTTACCGCCAAATTGTTGGGCTTTTATATCCCAATCGAAAAAAGTAGTAATTCTACCTTTAGATTTTTTAATATAATTTACTTCATCCTGACAAACATCTCTAATTCCTACTTGAACCAATTTTGATACTTGTTTTAATTGTAACGCATTATGAGCAATTGAAGCATGAGAAAATTCAAACCCTTCGTAAGCAAAACGCAAATCGGCATGAGCATCTATTTGTAACATCCCAAAATCTTCATATTTTTCAGCCAGTGCTTGTATTAACCCTAAGGGAGAATTATGATCTCCACCTAAAACTGCTACTAATTTACCTTGATTAAGGTATTCTAATGCAGTTAGTTTAACATGATTATTAATCTCACTACAATATGCATTTACTGATGCTAATATTTCCTTATCTTCAGCTGTAAACGTTTCTCCTTCTTCTAATTTATTAATTAATTCGGAAGCAATCTTCCCTACTTTTTTATGTTGTTTCGCTTCTTTTTTATTTACTGGCAACATAAAAATTTTATTCTCCCAAGCTTTATCTAAATTGATATCAAATAAATCCACTTGTAAGGATGCTTCAACAATTCGTTGTGGAGCTTTTGCAGTACCTTTATTGAAAGAACAAGTTATATCTGTAGCTACAGGAATAATTACAATTTCGCTATCTTCAAGTGAATATGGTAACCCAAAAATATTTCCGTTGGCAACTCCTACATCGTTAGGATTAAAATCTGTCATGTTGTATTAAATTTTAGACAATTCGTTTTTAAGATGAGTGATAACATCTACTTCAACTACATCTACCCCATTTTTTTCTGCCAACAAATAAGAAACCCAATCTCCTAAATGAATTAAGTATAAAGCTCTTTCTAATTTTGAATTGCCTTTAGAATGAATTTCAATAATGGTAGAAGTATATTTTTGAAAAACAGTTTTATTTACTTCAATTCTTTTTTGATTTCTGTAATAATCATCTTCATTTCTAAAAATTACTACTGCTAATTCTTCATTTTTATTTGCCCACCCTACTAATTCATTGTGGTTCATTTCTGGAATTACATGATGCCAACAAAGCATTTTAGAGTTCTCATTAATTTGTTGACGAAAACGAATTGCTACACCTTCATAAGAAGATTCAGCATATATAACTGGAATTTTTTTATACAGTTTTTCAGTAATTGCTCCCGCTTCTATCAGTATCTGAGATTCATTTTCATCTATTAATTTAATGGCATTTTTAAATTCAGTTGAATAGTCGGAACTAGTAACTCCATAATGATTCAATAATTTAAATAAAGGAGGAAAAGCTAATCCAAAAGCAGCTCTAGGAGGATGACCTCCTGGAATTAAAATATGATTATATCCTTTTTCAATAGCTAACGCAGCTAATTTACCTCCAGAAGTTACACAAGCTATTGTTGCATTTTTTTGCTCAGCTTGAGTGATCATCTCTAGCGTTTCTTCTGTGTTTCCAGAGTAAGAACATGCAATTACTAAGGTGTTTTCATTAATAAATTGAGCGATTTTATAGTCTTTATTTACCAAAATAGGTAGTTTAGCATCATTAGCCACCACCTGAGCAATAATGGTAGCTCCAATTCCAGAACCACCCAATCCACAAATTAATACATTATTAAAAACTTTGTTAGAAGCAGTTAATGCGGTATTCTTATTTAATTCTACTGAATACTGTATATGTTTGGTAAAATCTTCAATTAATTCCTTCATGACTACAATTTAGTATTGAATATAAAAACGGCATAAAAATAACTATACCTTTTGACAATATTAATATGCTCTTTCGTTTTTATTTTCAAAATAATTAATAAGTGCTTTATTTACCACTTTATTTCCTCCAGGTGTTGGATAATTACCTGTAAAATACCAATCGCCTTTATGGCTCGGACAAGCATCATGTAAGCCTTCAATAGTTTGAAAAACAATATCAACTTCTGCATTCGTGTTTTCCGGAGTTAGCAACTCAGTAATTTTCTTAGAAATTTGTTCAGCAGTAAATGGAGCATAAATCTCTTTTACATAGTTTTTAATTTTCTCCTTGGGTAAGTCTTGTTGTTCTACACATTTCTTATAAACTTCCTCCAAAACAGATTGTTGATTAGTATCTTGTAATAAAGTAATTGCTGCTTGAAACGCAATGAAATCTCCTAACTTAGCCATATCAATACCATAACAATCAGGATATCTAATTTGCGGAGCAGAAGAAACAACTACTATTTTCTTTGGATTTAACCTATCTAAAATTCTTAAAATGCTTTGTTTTAAAGTAGTTCCTCTTACAATAGAATCATCAATAATAACTAAATTATCAGTTGGTTTTACAGAACCATAAGTAATGTCGTAAACGTGTGTTACTAAATCATTTCTGTCATCATCTTGTGTGATAAATGTTCTTAGTTTCGCATCTTTAATAGCAATTTTTTCTATTCTATTTCTTAAAGCAAGAATCTCATTCAGTTTTTCATCAGTAATCTTATTTCCTAATGCAAGAATTTTTTGTTGTTTAACTTTATTCAACTCATCTTGCATACCTTTCATCATTCCATAAAAAGAAACTTCGGCAGTATTAGGGATAAAAGAGAATACTGAGTTTTTCATATCATTATCTATACTTTTTAGTACTTGAGTACAGATGTTTCTCCCTAATTGCTTTCTTTCTTTATAAATGTCTATATCGCTTCCTCTAGAAAAATAAATACGCTCAAAAGAACAAGATGTTTTTTCTAAAGGTTCTCTAACTAATTTCTCCTGAATACTACCACTTTTCTTAACAATTAAAACATGTCCTGGTTTAATTTCTTTAATATCTTCTACCTTAACATTAAAAGCTGTTTGAATTGCAGGTCTTTCGGAAGTAATTACTACCACTTCATCATCATGATAATAAAAAACAGGTCTAATTCCTGAAGGGTCTCTTAAAACAAAAGCATCTCCATGACCAACTAATCCAGCCATAGCGTAACCCCCATCCCAATCAACAGCAGAGTTTTTAAGAATTTTTTGAATATCTAACTCTTTTGCAATTAATGATGAAATTTCTTTTCTAGAATAGCCTTGAGCTTTATACCTGTCAAAAATTTCTTGATTTTCTACATCTAAAAAATGCCCTATTTTTTCCATTACAGTAACGGTATCCGACTTTTCTTTTGGATGCTGACCGATGTCCACCAAAATATCAAAAAGTTCATCTACGTTAGTAAGGTTAAAATTACCTGCGACAACCAAGTTTTTGGTCATCCAGTTGTTTTGTCTTAGAAATGGATGGCAATTTTCAATAGAATTACCTCCATAAGTCCCGTATCTTAAGTGACCTAAAAAAACTTCTCCTGTAAAGGGAACGTTTTTCTTTAACCATTGCACATCCTTTAATTTGTCAGGATGTTTTTGATAAGCTTTTCTGAACTTATTGTTCACTTTATCAAAAATATGTTTTATGGGTTGACTATCATTTGAACGGTACCTACTAATATATCTATCTCCAGGTTCAACATCAAATTTTATGTTTACTAATCCTGCTCCATCTTGCCCACGATTGTGCTGTTTTTCCATCAATAAATACATTTTATTTAATGCATACATTGATGTTCCATATTTTTCAATATAAAATTCCAGTGGTTTTAATAGTCTTATTAATGCTATTCCGCACTCGTGTTTAATAGGGTCACTCATTATCTTAATTGCTTTTTGAAAATGAAGTACAAAGTTATTAAGAATAAACTAAAAAGTTGGGCTTGTTGAAAATAATCTTAAAAAATAAAAGCCATGCTAAGCCTTAGTAATTCTATCACAAATTGCGTTCATTTCTTCAGCGGAAAGTGATAGCTTTTCTTTTGAAAAATTAATATCTCCCACATTATTAATTGGAACTAAATGAATGTGTGCATGAGGAACTTCTAACCCAATAACTGCTATACCTATTCTTTTACACGGAATCGCATTTTTAATCATTTCAGCTGTTTTTTTAGCAAAGTTCCAAAATTCTTTATAGGTTGAATTATCAATATCAAAAATATAATCTACTTCTATTTTTGGTATTACTAATGTATGTCCTTTAGCTAGCGGGGAAATATCTAAAAAAGCCAAAAAAGTATCATCTTCGGCAATTTTATAACAAGGAATTTCTCCATTAATTATTTTGGTAAAAATTGTGCTCATTACCTTGAAATTTCTACTATTTCAAATTTTACAGTTCCTGTAGGCACTTTAATATCTACAATATCACCCACTTTTTTACCTAACAAACCTTCTCCTATTGGTGAGTTTACAGATATTTTTTTAGCTTTTAAATCTGCTTCATTTTCTGACACCAAAGTATATTCCATAATAGCTCCATTAGCTAAATGTTTAATCTTAACTTTAGATAGAATTAAAGCTTTAGAAGTATCTAATTGAGATTCATCCACAATTCTTGCATTAGCTATAATATTCTCTAGCTTGGTAATTTTTAATTCCAATAAACCTTGAGCTTCTTTTGCTGCATCGTATTCTGCATTTTCAGATAAATCGCCCTTATCTCTAGCTTCAGCAATTTGAGCAGAAATTTTAGGTCGTTCTATAGATTTAAGTTGATGTAACTCTTTATTTAGCTTTTCTAAGCCCTCTTTTGTGTAATAATTAATTTGCGACATAAGGTTTTATAATGCGAAAAGAGAACTCAAAATTGAGCTCTCTTTAATTTTGTAAACTATTTTATTTTTTTTACATGTGTAATCTTACACCAATGCTATGTGTTCCGCTAAAGCTTTCTGTAGTTTGATAAGCATAATCGAAACTAAATGTAGAACCTCCTTTTCCTAGTGGTGCAACAATTGATGCTCCAAAAGCAGGGCCAGTAAAAGCATTAATTCTTTTATCGCTATCAAACCAAGTATCTTGTTCTAAAGTATATCCAGCTCTAACCATAAACATCTCTCTAAAAGCATATTCTAAACCAACTTTATATTGATCATTAGTAAAAGAATTTGCAGTAAAATTTCCAGCTAAAGTTACTCTATGCATAGATAATATACTTTTAGATACCGAATCAACCGTTGGTGCAATATAAAAATCATAAGATAATCCTATATTAAGTAATGACGGTAGTTGAAATTCAGCAACTCTATGGTTTTTTGAAACTAGGACGTCAGTTCCGCTAGAATTATCTATAGCAGTAAAAGATAATCCATCGCCAGATGCTTTCATAGTAGGTCCAACATTCATTAAAGAGATGCCAAATTTCATTTTATCGTTTTCACCTGTCTTATACCTAATTCCGGCATTGAAAGCAAAACCTCTATTAGATACATTTGAAATTGACTCGCTAATTACTTTAACAGACATACCTCCCGAAATACTGTTTGAAAATGATTGGGCATATCCAAAATCAAGATTTAAGTAGCTTGGTGAAAAAGTACCTATTCCACCCTCAGGGTTTTCTACTGTAGTTACTTCTATATCTCCAAAATTCATAGACATGACACCAACACCTATTACACCAGTTTCACTTATACGTTGTGAAAACCCAAATGAATTAATATCGATATCACTCCCTGATAGGTAATCTTTATAGGTAAACAATAATTCTGTTTTATTAGTAAAAGCCAGACCAGCGATATTAAGATTCATGGCTTCTAAGCCAGAAATAGAAGCTGTATTTGCCCCTCCAAAACCAACACTTTTAGTCCATGGATTAATTAATAACTGAGAAGCACCAGCCTCACCTGCTCTATCTTTATTTCCTCCATACATTTGAGAAGCTGTAAATAATGCAGTAACCAATATAGCAATTGATATTTTTGAATTTCTCATATTTAATTTATGTTATATTTAAGTTTATAATTGTAAATAAAAATTTAAAACCCGTTTAAGTCAGTAGGTTTAATAACACCGAACCATTTAAGTGTTCTTTGTCCTATGT
>JAVVER010000118.1:0-10409 GCA_032251145.1 Vicingaceae bacterium
AGTAACTGTACCTTTCTTTAAATATTCTTTTTTGTCTTTTCCTGTTGCTTTAATTATGTAATAATATGTTCCTGAAGGAACTTCACTGCCTGAAGAATTTTTACCGTTCCATTTTCCATCTAAATTATTCCATGAGTAAATATTTAGCCCCCATCTATTGTAAATTTCCACATTAATGGTTGCTATATTAATTCCATCTATAGTAAAAAAATCATTTTTACCATCTCCATTGGGGGTAAAAACATTTGGAATAATTAAACTAGACTCATCTAAAACTTCGATAATAAGTGTTGTAGTGTCAGAACAAAATCCATCGGTAGCAATAAGTATAACCACATAATTTCCTTCTGTGTCAAAAGTTTGAGTTGGGTTGATGATAGAGTCATTATTGCCGTTATTAAAATCCCACCAATAACTGGTTGCACCTGAGCTATTATTGGTAAAATTAACCACTAATGGCGTTGAACCACTTGAAGGGTTTGCAGTAAATTGTGCAACAACTTCTCTAATTAAAACAGAGTTAGTTTGTGATTCAGCACACATTCCATTTCCAACAGTATAAGTTAAAGAAACCATTGTGCCACCTAACCCTGATGGATTGAATAGATTCCCATTTACACCTGTTCCGCTCCAAGTTCCACCTATGGTTCCAGTTACAAAATTGTTTAAGTCAATAACTCCGTTAGAAACACATAAATACATTGGATTTGACCAACTAGGATCAACATCTTGAACTACATTTATGGTGTGAGATTCCATTTCTAAACATGGGGAACTACCAACGGTATAAGTAATGGTTTGCGTCCCCAAAGAAGGGTTAAACATATTTCCTGTAACACCTGTTCCACTCCAAGTTCCTCCTGTTGTTCCGGTAACTAAGTTGTCTAAATTTATTGAACCTGCTGCTTCACAAATGGTGTCAGGAGCATTCCAATTAGGATTTACATCTGGATTTACATATAGGGTTTGAGTTAAAGTTTCCTGACAAGGAGTTGTGCCTACTGTATAGGTAATAGCTTGTGTGCCGAAGGATGGGTCAAAAACATTCCCATTAACACCAGTACCACTCCAATTTCCTCCTGTTGTTCCTGTAATTAAATTATCAAGATTTATATTCCCGTTAGCTTCGCAAATAGTATCAGCTGCGTTCCATGAAGCATCAACTGCTGGAGAAACATTTACGGTTACAGCAACACAGGTTGTGTTGTTACAAGAGCCTTCTGCCCTAACATAATAAGTAGTAGTGATAGAAGGAGAAACTGTAATCGTATCTCCTACCGCAACGGGAGTGCCTCCACAGCTTCCTGTGTACCAATACCAGTCAGCACCTGGTTCAAGGTTGCCACCATTTACATGTAAATTAGTGGTGTCGCCACATAAAATAGAAGAAGGAATTGCTGAAGCACTATCTGCAGCTGTTGATCCAGTACAGCAGTTGTAATACATTTCTATTCTTCCAATACTACCATTGTTCTCACTCCAAATATTTGCCATTTGTTGAGTAGATAAGTTGGCTTGCATACCGCTTCTGTATAAGGTAACGGGATTTCCTAAAATGTTACTAACATACTGTACTCCATCATAACTATTTACCATACCAGATCCACGGGCACCATAAATACCTATGATATCACCTGCATTAACGGGTATATTAACAGGTATAATAGTATTTGGAACATAGTTAGCTTGATAAAATAAAGAAATAAAGTTATTTGTTGTTCCTGCAAAAGCAGGTGGGGCACCTGCTGTAAATCTAACAACTTCAATGTTTTGAGAAGCTGTTGAAGCACTTGTTGGTATGTAAAGACCACAAATGGTAAAGCTTACAGGAGCTGTAAAATAATAACCTCTTACCATACTGCTAAAAGTACCTGATTGGGGTCCTATGGGCATTAGTGTTCCTTGTGAGTAAAGGCTCCCTAAGAACAAAGTGCTAATAGTAAAAGTTAGCATTAATTTTTTTGAAAAAGTAGTAAAAATAGTTTTCATCTGTTTTTTAATTTACAATGTTTTAGATTACTTAACTTCTAAACCGTTGTTGTAGGTTTTTTCAATTAAATTTCCTTTTTCATCCCAAAATTTCCAAGTACCATGTTTAAGTCCAAGTTTAGTTATTTTTCCTTCTTGAAACTTTTTTCCGTTTGATAAATAATATACAGCCTCTCCTGTATCATAGTTTTCTTCAGAACTAATTTGTTTATTAGCATGATAACTCATCCAAACACCAGCTCTTTTTCCTTTGTCAAAATATGTTACAGCTTGTACTTCACCATTTTCATAATAAAACGTCCACTTCCCATCTTTTAATAAAACTTTGTCTCCAAATTGTATAGGTGAGTCAGTATAATCATTATGGTACACATCATTTTCGCTATATATTCCTTCAACAGTATTACCTTCAATGTATGTCATGCCATTTTCATAAGTTTTAATAACTTTGTTTTGTGCTGATAGTTGAATTACTAAGGGGGTTAAAAATAAAAGGATGTATAAATGTCTCATATTTAAATATTTTTTTATTAGTCTTTAGACGAAGCTTGTAGTTATAATGTTGCATCAAAAAAATAAAAATGATATTAAAAAATAAAGTGCTGACTAATAATTTGA
Source organism: Vicingaceae bacterium (assembly GCA_032251145.1). GTDB lineage: Bacteria > Bacteroidota > Bacteroidia > Flavobacteriales_E > Vicingaceae > BRH-c54. The sequence continues at coordinate 2,608 of JAVVER010000118.1, forward strand.
AGGCAAAGCCAATTATTTTAGATGTTGGTTTTAAACCTACAAAAAAGCCTAAACCAATAGTTGTTTTTGCTCATGGATTTAAAGGATTTAAAGATTGGGGGCATTTTAATGATGTTATGGATTTTTTTATTGAAAGTGAATGTGTGTTTTTAAAATTTAATTTCTCTCATAATGGAGGAACTGTTGAACAACCAATAGATTTCCCCGATTTAGAGGCTTTTGGGAAAAACACTATTACTAAAGAGTTGAATGATGTTTCATCTGTATTAGATTGGATACACACAACAGAAGAACTTCCTAAAGAGGAATTAGATATTAATGATATTACCTTAATAGGTCATAGTAGAGGAGGTGGAATAGCCATGTTAGCAGCAAGTATGGACAAGAGAATTAAGAAAATAATTACTTGGGCTGCTATTAGTGATTTTGAAAGAAGGTTGCCACCAAATCTATCCGAATGGAAAGCTAAAGGAGTGGTTTATATTGAAAATGCTCGCACTAAGCAACAAATGCCCATGTATTATTCTTTTGTAGAAGATTTATTTGCCAATAAGAATAAATATAATATAGAAAATGCCATTAAAAAAGCCAATCAGCCACACTTAATTATTCATGGAGACAATGACTTAACAGTTCATATAGAAGAAGCTAGGCAACTTAATGAGTGGAACGAAAATGCTGATTTGAAAATAATTACAGGAGCTAACCATACCTTTGGTATTAGTCATCCTCACAAACCAGAACAACTTTCTGAAGCGGCTAAAAAAGTGTTAACGTATTCATTAGCATTTATAAATAAAAAAATATTTATTTAATAGGATTAAAAATTTTGTAGAAATAAAAAAATATCTATTTTTGCATTCCTTTTTTAAGGAATGTTCTTTAAAGCATATCAATACAATTAAGCGAGAGTAGCTCAGCTGGTAGAGCACGACCTTGCCAAGGTCGGGGTCGCGGGTTCGAATCCCGTCTCCCGCTCATTTATTAAGATAGTTGCTTGAGTGGTGGAATTGGTAGACACGCAAGACTTAAAATCTTGTGCCCATTAGGGCGTGCGGGTTCAAGTCCCGCCTCGAGTACAATTAAGGCTCTAGATTAATTTCTAGGGTCTTTTTTGTTATTAAGGGAGTTCAGAGTACGGCTCAATTTTCTACCATATTTTAATTTCAATTACCATTTGTGTGTCTTTATAATTAACGTTTATCCTATTTATAAACGAAATAATTTTAGCCTTATCAGGTATGAATTACAATTCAATATGTAGGTAGTTATTGTCTTTAAATAGGGGCTTTTTTTATGTTACAAAAGCTCATAATTATTAAATTATGAGCTTTTGTATAGTAAATTAATAGATTTTTTAATGTTTAGACGCTAAAAATCTTTCAGCATCTAAAGCTGCCATACAGCCAGTTCCAGCAGCAGTAACAGCTTGTCGGTAAGTTTTATCAGCAGCATCTCCCGATACAAAAACGCCTTCTACATTTGTTCTAGATGAACCAGGAACATTTTTAATGTAGCCCACTTCATCCATTTCAATATAAGGTTTAAACACATCGGTATTTGGTTTATGTCCGATAGCTAAGAAAAAACCTGTACAAGGAATTACTTTTTCCTCATTGGTTTGAGTGTTTTTTACTTTAACACCTGTAACCAAATCATTTTCTCCTAAAACTTCAACAGTTTCTGTATTGTAAAGAATTTCAATGTTTGCTGTTCTTTTTACACGTTCTTCCATAATTTTTGAAGCACGGAATTTTTCGCTTCTTACCAACATGGTAACTTTTTTACAAATATTAGATAAATAATGAGCTTCTTCACAAGCAGAATCTCCTGCTCCAACAATTACTGTTTCTTGGTTTCTATAGAAAAATCCATCACAAACAGCACAGGCAGAAACGCCACCTCCTGCTGCTAAATATTTTTGTTCTGAAGGAATTCCCAAATATTTTGCGGACGCTCCTGTAGCTATAATTACGGTGTCGCAATGTAATTCTTTAGTTTCATCAACCCATACTTTATGTGGATAACCTGAAAAATCTACTTTTGTAACCCAACCTGTACGTACATCTGTTTCAAATCTTTCAGCTTGTTTTTGCAACTGATTCATCATTTCAGGCCCAGTAACACCATCAGGGTAACCTGGAAAATTTTCTACTTCGTTAGTTGTGGTAAGTTGCCCTCCTGGTTGCATTCCCATATACATAACAGGTTTTAAATTTGCCCTTGCAGCATAAATTGCAGCTGTGTATCCCGCAGGACCTGAGCCTATAATAAGGCATTTGATTTTTTCTATAGCTTCTGACATATTCTTAAATAGTATTTATTGTTTCTTTGTTTTCGCTCAAAATTATCATTCTTAAGATTAAAAAAGAACAAAATAAATTTTTTTTGGATAAACTATTAAAATCAAATAGATAGAACTTGTAAAACAATAGCTTAACTCTTTTTTTATTGAAATAATGTTGTATTATCTAAAACTATTTCAATTCAACTCACCCCCAAGTTATCTTGCGATAACTTTCCCTACTCTCTCTTTAAAGAGAGAGTAGGGGGGGTGAACAAACATTTTGTATGCGTATAGTATAAACTTTTTATATTTTCGTTGATATTACATGGTGAAATATTTTTACATATCAAGCAACCAATTAATTATTCAATTCGTCTTTGTAGTATGGATATCTGCTTTTAAAAGTTATTCATGTTACCTTTTTCTTATCAAATTCCCCTTTATTTCGTAAAGAAGTAAAGGGGTTTTTAATTTTTAATAGTGTTCATCATCTATTACAACACTATTTATCTTGTTACTTTTTCATTAATTTTACACAATAAAGTTTTTCTAAATCTGTTAAAGCAACTATGTTTTTTAATACTTCTAAAAGATTACTTATTTTAGCAATTAGCTTTTTGTTAGTTGTAAATTATAAAGCTCAGGACATACCTATTGGTACATGGCGAGATCATTTACCATATAGTGATGCTATTTCTGTATCATATGGAAATCAAAAAGTGTATTGTGCTACAGGATCTGCTATGTTTATTTATTCTCAATTAGACAATAGTGTTGAGCGACTTAATTTAGTTAACTCATTAACAGATATTGGATTAAGTAAGATCAAATTTATCCCTCATAATGAGAGGGTTATAGTTACATATCAAAATGGAAATATTGATATTTTAGATACAGATAATTCTATAACTAACATTCCTTTTATTACCACAAGTAGCATTATAGGTTCAAAAAAAATTAATCATATTTTTATAAAAAATCAATATGCTTATCTTTCTACCGATTTTGGAATAGTGTTAATAGATACAGATAAAAAAGAGGTTGCCGATACTTATTTCTATGGTGCATTGGGGGTTGAAATGGTAACCAATGCTGTAACTATGGATAACCAATACATTTATGCCGCTTCGGATAATGGTATTTATTTTGCAGATTTTAATAATCCTAATTTATCCAATTTTAATAATTGGAATTTTTTAACCGATTTAGGAAATAGAAAATTTAGTAGTATCGTTTATTTTTCTAATATTTTATTTGCTAGTAGCGACACAAGTGTTAGTCTAGGAGATACTATTTTTTTTAATTTTAACAGTGTATGGCAACAATTTTCAACAATTGGTCAGGATATTGAGAATTTACAAGTATTATCGGGCAACAGATTAGCAGTTAATAAGCTTTATACTACAGAAATTTTTGATGAAAATTTAATGTCGATACGAGAAATTTTCACTTATAACGGAGTTCCTAGTGTTTCTAATGAAGTTGCACTTGATGCATCTGCCAATCTTTGGTTTGCAGATAATTTTAAAGGATTAGTAAAAGTTACTCCTAGTAATGCGGTAGAATTTATAATTCCTGATGGTCCCTCTACATCAACTTCTTACGCATTAGACATGAGAGATGATAATTTATGGATGGTTTCAGGTGGATTTGTTAATCAGGTTAATCAGAATAATTTAAACCATAGAAAAGAAGGAACTTGGCTGAAGTTTCCTCAAACCATACAAAACCCAGAAGGCGGAATTTTAACAGGTCTTGTTGATGTTGCTATTCATCCAAAAAATATTGATAATGTATTTGTCGGATCATGGTCTAATGGTTTAATAGAATTAAATAACGATCAAGTTACTAATGTTTATAATGCTAGAAATTCTCCATTAGATAGTGTCTTTTTTGGACCAACTCAAGTAGGAACCTTAAATTTTGATAGTGATGATAATCTTTGGGTTACAAGTTCATTTCCAAGTAACAATAGAGTTTTACATGTAAAAACAGCAGATAATAATTGGTTTAGCTATACCATTACAGGAAGTTCAAGTAATTTTTTTTCTAGTGCTTTAGTAGATAGAAATGATTATAAATGGATAGTAAGTCCCACCAATAAAACAATAATAGTATTTGATGAAAATAAAACATTTAGTAATACATCTGATGATAGATTTATTACTTTAGGAGGAGGAGCTAACATAGGCGATATTCCTGGCTCAGCTATCTATTGTATAGAACAAGATTTAGATGGTAAAATTTGGTTAGGAACAGATGAAGGCGTTGCTGTATTTTTTTCGCCTGATGCTATTTTTGATGGAGAAGTAACTGCCAACCAAATTTTTGTTGAACAAGATGGAAATGTAGAAGTTTTGTTAGGAACAGAAACAGTAACTGCAATAGTTGTAGATGGAGCCAATAGGAAATGGTTTGGCACACAAAATTCTGGGGTATTTTTAATGAGTGCCGATGGTACGGAAGAAGTTTTTCATTTTACTGAAAATAACAGTCCGCTTTTTTCGAATCATATTTTAGATATAACCATTAATCACACTACTGGAGAAGTTTTTTTTGCAACGAGTAAAGGCTTACTTTCTTACAAAAGCACAGCAACAGAACCTTTAGACGATTATGAATTGTTTGTTTATCCCAACCCTGTAAAACCTGATTTTAATGGAACAATAGCCATTAGAGGAATGGTGGTAAATTCAAATGTAAAAATTACAGATATTGAAGGTAACATTGTTTACGAAACTACTTCGTTGGGTGGACAAGCCATTTGGGATGGTAAAAACATTAATGGAGAACGAGTAAAATCGGGCATTTATATGGTTTTTGCTAATAGCGAAGACGGTAGCCAGAAAAAAGCCGGAAAAATCTTGATTCTCAATTAATGATTAGAAATTAGAGATTTTAACGGGAAAACAACCGAGAATAAATAGCGATTAACAAAGGATCTTTGCGTTGGCAACTCCTCCCCTTCGGGGAGGTTGGGAGGGGCTTAACCAATTAACAATTAACCCATATGCTCCACACTACCAAAGGAATAGTAATTCATCAGTTTAAGTATGGCGAAAAAAGCATCATTGCCAAAATTTATACTGAAAAATTCGGATTGCAGTCTTATATTATTAATGGAGTAAGAAGTAAAAAATCAGCTAATAAATTTGCTTATTTACAACCTTTGTCATTAGTTGATGTAAATGCTTATCATAAAGAAAATAAAGGGCTACAACAACTTAAAGACATTAAATTAGATGTGCCTTTTCGGGATATTCCTTTTAACGTTTACAAAGGCAGTATTGCTTTTTTTATTGCAGAGGTTATTTATAAAACCATTAGAGAGGAGGAGCCTAATAGCGATTTGTTTCACTTTTTATATCATAGCGTCCAAGTGTTAGATGTAACCGAAAAAAACTACGCTAATTTTCACATTTATTTTTTAACGCTTTTTGCCAAATATTTAGGATTTCCCCCACAAGTAAACACCAAACTAAATGCAGAAAATAAATATTTCGATTTACAAGAAGGTGTGTTTTTACCTATAAAGCCTTTTCATCCAGCATATATAGATTCAGAAGCATCGCAAATAGTGTTGGGAATCATTCAAAACCATTATCAGGAAATTGAAAATACCGTTATCAATAATAAATTAAGAGCAAACCTATTACAAGCCTTATTGGATTATTATAAAATACACGCAGTAAATTTTGACACCTTAAAAACCAAAGAGGTGTTGGAAGAATTATTTGTTTAATTATGCGAAGAATAAAAAGTTTTATACACGCGTTTAATGGGATAAAGATGGCTTTCAAAGAAGAAGCTAACTTTAGAATTCATGTTGTAGCAACAATAATGGTTATTGCTGCGGGATTGTATTTTAAGCTTTCAACAACAGAATGGTTCGCAATAATCATTGTTATAGGATTGGTTTTAGTTACGGAATTAGTAAATACCGCTATTGAAAATATAGCCAACTTCATTTCTCCAGAAAGACACGAAAAAATTAAAACGATAAAAGATATTGCAGCAGCTGCTGTTTTAATAAGTGCTATAGTTGCTTTGGTGGTAGGTTTAGTGGTGTTTATTCCTAAAATTTAATTAATATTGTAATAGCATCTTTGTTTTTTCACACTAAATTATATGTGTATGAAGTATTTAGTTTTAATAATAATTGGAATTACATTATTCTCATGTGGGGAGTGTGAAGATGGAACTTGCCATGGTTTTACTGAAAATTTAATGACTTACGCTCCATATCCTGCTAGTGCGAGTCAACTAGTTTTTGAAAACGATAGCAATCAGACATTAGAATTTAATTTTAATAGAACTTTTAAAACGCAAGAAAAGGTTCAAATTTGTGAATATGACGGGATGAGACAGTGCGGATGTAGGTTGTGCAGACAAAAAGAATTTGATATCTTATTCGAAACACCTGATTCATCTCGAATAATCTATGATACATCAGGCACATTTATTTTTCATGTTCATAGATTTCTAAGACATCATGTTGTCGATAAAGTAAAAGAAGAAAATCATGCCTATGCATATTTAACCATTTTTGATGCTAATATTAATTATCAGGTTTATCCTAATGTAAAATACAACCCTGAAGACACACTATTAACCACTTTTACTATAGGAAATACTACTTACAATAATGTACTCGTTCATCATATTGATACGCAAACCGTATTTAATGGACGATATATTATTAAACCATTTGTTCAACGTGTTTATTATAACCACGAATTAGGTTTAATTGCTTTTTATGATATTGAAACAAGCTCAATATTTTATAGAAAACCTTAAATTATGGATAATGAAAAGCCTCAAGGTAATATCGTTTAGTTTGTTATTTGTCTTAGTGATATTTTCATTGCCAAAAGCAGGTTTTTCTCAATATAAAGACTCCATTGTTTCTATTGATGGTGTTGAATATAGACACATAAAGTTTTATAGTAATGGACAAATTAAAGAAGCGGGAGAAAGTTATAGGAATAATAAAACAAATGGTTTTTGGATAAAATATAATAGAAAAGGAGAAGAATTATCTTTTGGTAAATATTCAGAATCCAAAAAGGTGGAAAAATGGTGGTATAGAAAAAGAGAGTTTTATGTGTATGATGATAAAGGTAAAATTATCAGAAAAGGAAGTGGCTTAAGAAATGAAAGTTTTTAAAGAGGTTATGATTAGTAAAAGCAGACATATTCTAGTCGTAAAATATAATTATTTGACCATTTTCATGATAGCTATATTTTTCCTATCGTGTTCTCTAAAAAATAATATTGAATTTTATCCGTATAAATCAGATATACTATACTATGAAAATGGGAATGTAAAAAGCATTTATACGTTTAAAAAAATCAAAAGTAAGTCTTGTGAGAATGTGGATGGTAAATGTAAATGGACTTACTTAAAAGAGGAATATTATGAAAATGGAAATATAAAAATTGTAGAAACAGGAAGTGGTTGTGTAGGCTTCCCATTTTTAGTACGGTTCTAAATTACAAATTATTTTCATTTAAT
>JAVVER010000119.1:0-10358 GCA_032251145.1 Vicingaceae bacterium
GCTAAAGCAGCCCACCTTTGGAATAGTACTTAATCATGTTTCGAACACTTATGGCATCCACGCTTGGGGGGGGGATTCATCAAAAACTTTTAACTAACAGCGTCTTTGCGTCTTTGCGAGAGGTTGAGTGTCCTTTGCGAAAACTTTCGTGTCTTTGCGGTTAATGAATAATATCCAATCTTATCCTAAAACCTACTATCCCCATCTAACATTCTTCCTAAACCACCTAAAATACTTCCTTCGCCTTTGCTTTTTCCGCCATAACTTGGTGCTGAAGCTAATACTCTATCGGCTAATCTACTAAAAGGTAAGGACTGAATCCACACTTTACCCGGACCGGAAAGTTGAGCGAAAAAGAAGCCTTCGCCACCAAATAAGGTGTTTTTAATACCACCAACAAATTTAATATCGTAATTTATAGTTTGGGTAAACCCTACAATACAACCAGTATCCACATTTAGCACTTCACCAGGCTGTAAATCTCTTTCTATGATAGTTCCTCCGGCATGCATAAATGCTCTTCCGTCACCTTCTAATTTTTGCATAATAAAGCCTTCACCACCAAAAAATCCAGTGCCTAATTTTTTCTGAAATTCAATTCCAATTGTTACCCCCTTAGCAGCACATAAAAAAGCATCTTTCTGACAAATAATTTTGCCGTTATAAGCTCTTAAATCAACAGGAACAATTTTTCCGGGATAAGGAGCAGCAAAAGTGGCATGTCTCTTATCAATCCCCTGATTGGTGTAGGTAGTCATAAACAAACTTTCGCCTGTTAATACTCTTTTTCCTGCCGAAAATAGTTTGTCCATTAGTCCTTGGTTTTTACTGCTGCCATCGCCAAAAATAGTTTCCATTTTTATGTTGGAATCCATATACATTAAACTTCCGGCTTCGGCAATAACGGTTTCTTGTGGATCTAGTTCTATTTCTACACATTGCATGTCATCGCCAAATATTTTATAATCAATTTCGTGTGCGTTCATGGTTTTAAGTTTTTTTGAAGTTGTTTGTGTAATTTTACAAATCGAAAATAATATCGATTTGAACAACAAAAATAATAGAATTAACTTCAACTTTTATATATGAAACTTATTTCTTGGAATGTAAATGGCATTAGGGCCATCGTTAAGAAGAATTTTTTTGAATTTATTAATGAATATCAGCCTGATGTTTTGTGTTTGCAAGAAACCAAAGCTCAAGATGACCAAGTGCAAGAAGCTTTAGCGGAATTAAAAGGTTACCATGTTTATTCTAATTCTGCCGAAAAGAAAGGATATTCGGGAACAGCTATTTTGACTAAAAAACAACCGTTAAACGTATTTTTTGATATTAACCAAATAGAACACGATAAAGAAGGACGTGTTACTACTGCCGAGTTTGATGATTTTTATTTGGTAACGGTTTATGTCCCAAATTCTAAAACAGATTTATCTAGATTAGACGATAGACAAAATTGGGATGCTTTTTTTCTTAACTTTTTGAAAGAATTAGAAAGTAAAAAACCTGTAGTTGTTTGTGGTGATTTTAACGTAGCTCATAAAGCCATAGATTTAGCTCGTCCTACTGCTAATTACAATAAAAGTGCAGGATATACACAACAAGAGATTGACGGAATGACCAACTTTGTAAATGCAGGATTGGTAGATACTTTCAGGTACTTTTATCCTGAAAAAAAAGACATGTACAGCTGGTGGAGTTATAGAGGAGGAGCTCGTTTAAAGAATGTAGGCTGGAGAATTGATTATTTCTTGGTTAGTCAAGCCTTTTTGCCAAAGGTTAAAGCAGCAACTATACACATGGAGGTTGATGGTTCAGACCATTGTCCGGTAAGTATAGAGATTTAAAGTAGGGGGTTGGAGATTAGAGATTAGAAATTAGATATTGTAGAAGACGGAAGACGGAAGACCGAAGAATTATAGATTGAGAACTGAAGACTGAACAATTTATAAAAAAAATAGCGTCTCTGCGTCTTTGCGAGAAAAAATGAAAAATGTATAAACAAAAAGCTCCACCGGAGCGAAATTTAAAAGAGATGACTGAAGGTCATCGATAAAAATGAAATTAAAATAAATGTTGCAACCATCTATTCCATTAGCAGAACGACTTAGACCCAATTCTTTTGAGAATTATGTGGGACAAAAGCACCTTGTTGCTGAGGGAAGTACCTTACGTAAGTTGATAGAGATGGGAACTATTCCTTCCATGATTTTTTGGGGACCACCAGGAGTAGGAAAAACAACATTAGCCAACATTATTGCTCAGTATGCCAAACGACCTTTTTATACGCTTAGTGCAATTAATTCAGGAGTAGCTGCTGTAAGAGAAGTAATTGATAAAGCAAAATCGCAACAATTTTTTGGTACGAATCATCCTATATTGTTTATTGATGAGATTCACAGGTTTAGCAAATCGCAGCAAGATTCTTTGTTGGGAGCGGTAGAAAAAGGCATCATCACACTAATTGGAGCAACAACAGAGAATCCATCTTTTGAGGTAATTTCAGCACTTTTATCGCGTTGCCAAGTTTATATTTTAAAAGAACAAACCAAGGAAGATTTGTTGGAGTTAATAGACATTGCTCTTACTCAAGATGAATACCTCAAAAAAAGAAAGATAAACATTAAAGAATACGAAACGCTGTTACAATTATCGGGAGGAGATGCTAGAAAATTACTCAACACCCTTGAAATTGTGGTAAACAGTTTGCCTGATGATAAAACGCCTATTACCAATGATTTGGTCATGGACATTATTCAGCAAAATTTAGTGCGTTACGATAAAACTGGCGACCAACATTATGATATTATTTCAGCCTTTATTAAATCTATTAGAGGTAGCGATCCCAATGCAGCTGTTTATTGGCTTGCCAGAATGTTAGAAGGAGGCGAAGACCCTAAATTTATTGCTAGAAGATTATTGATTTTATCTTCTGAAGATATTGGAAATGCGAATCCTACAGCTTTGGTAATTGCCAACAATTGTTTTCAGGCAGTAAATGTAATCGGTATGCCCGAATCAAGAATTATTTTATCGCAGACAGCTATTTATTTAGCTACATCAGCTAAGAGCAATGCTTCTTATATGGCCATAAATGAAGCTCAAGCATTGGTTCAAAAAACAGGAAATTTGTCTGTTCCGCTACATATAAGAAATGCCCCAACAAAATTGATGAAAGAAGTAGGTTACGGAAAAAATTATATGTATTCGCATAATTATGAGGGGAATTTCGCTCAGCAAGAGTACCTCCCCGATGATATTAAAAACACTAAGTTTTACGAACCAGGTAATAATGCCAAAGAAAATAGCATCAGGAATTTTCTTAAAGAAAATTGGAAAGATAAGTACAAGTATTAGTTAAGTAGTACTTATGATTACTTAGGAGTTAAATCAGTTATTTTTCATCCAAAAACACACTAATTTCAACAAAATTTACCACCTAAAGAGAATAAAAACCTACAAAAAATCACTCTTTTTTAAGTGCCTAAAAAAATAGTTTAAAATTATACTCATTGAAAATCAATTAATTAACATTTTTTATACTACTTTGTATTACATAGTATTAGTTTTTGTATATATCTTTGCAATGTAAATTAATTTGTATAACATTTAAAAAAAGATAAAATGAAAAAAGTAATAATTGTAGCCATGTTTTTAATGAGTAGTTTATTAATTACTACAAAAGCAAATGCTACCACCATTGAGAATGACAATAACAGTTGTTTGTTGGAAGATAAATTAGAAAATAACTTAAAATTGCCGGAAAGTTTAAAAAAGCAATCTAACAGTGGAGTGGTAAAAGTAGATTTTAAAATAAATGCCAATCACCAAATTGAAGTATTAAACATTTCGGGAAACAAAAAGGAAGTTACGGCTTATGTAAAACAACAATTGGAATTGTTAGGAGAAGACATTTGTGTACTCGAAAAAGGTATTGTTTATCACATTAACATAAAAATTAAAATAGTTTAACATATGAACATAGAAAATACACAGGCTCAGATGAGAAAGGGAGTGCTAGAATATTGCATTCTTTCTATTCTCAACAACGGAGAAGCCTATCCGTCAGAGATAATTGAGCAACTAAAGCAGGGAAAGTTAATAGTAGTAGAGGGAACACTTTATCCGCTTTTAACTCGACTAAAAAATGCCGAATTGCTTTCTTATCGTTGGGAGGAATCTACCTCAGGACCACCCAGAAAGTATTATCAACTTACTGATAAAGGTAAAAAATTCTTAGAAGAATTAGCAACAACTTGGGATGACCTTGTAGCTGCTGTAGAAATTACCAGAAAACCAACTAAAAAATAAAAACAAACTTTCAAAACGACAATCATGAACCAAACATTAACAATAAACATAAGTGGAATAGTTTTTCATATAGAAGTGGATGCTTATGAAGCACTTAAAGTCTATTTAAGCACCATTAAAAGCTATTTCAATAATTCTGAAGAGCGTGAAGAAATCATGCTTGATATAGAAGCCAGAGTGACAGAAATTTTTGCTGAAGCTCAAAATGATAAAAACCAGGTAATTGTAATGGCAGATGTAAATAAAGTAATCGCCATTATGGGAGAACCTGAGCAGTATTTAACAGATGAAGAGGAAGAAATTCCTACTCAAAAAACGCACAGAAAAAGAGAGGATAAAAAACTTTTTAGAGACCCTGATGATAGAGTTTTAGGTGGTGTGGCTTCCGGATTAGGAGCTTACATTGGCTTAGATACTGTTTGGGTTAGATTGTTTTTTGTTGCTGCATTTTTTATGGGTTTTGGTATTCTAACCTACATTATTTTATGGATAGTAATGCCAGAAGCTAAAACCACTGCCGAAAAATTAAAAATGCGTGGAGAGCCTATCAACATTAAAAATATTGGTAAAGCTTTTGAGTCTGAAGCTCAAAAAGTGGGTGAGAAACTACAAAATGTTGATACTAACAAGTTTTCATCAAAAGCAGGAACAGTGTTAGAGAATATTGTAATGGCAATTGCCAGTTTCTTTACAGCTGTTTTCAATATTTTTGGAAAAGTGTTGGGTATTGCTTTCTTGTTTGTAGGAACTTTTATGTTGGTAGTTTTATTGGCACTACTTTTTGGCTCTACAGCAATATTTTCAATTTCTAATGATGGTGTTTATTCCATGGCATCGCAAGATTTTTTTAATTTGATTTTTATAAATCAAGACCAATTTTATTTGGCATCTATAGCTGTATTTTTATTAATTGGTGTGCCTGTAATAGGTTTAATTTTTCTGTCTATCAGAATGTTGTTTAAGGTTAGATCTCACTACAGTGTTGGGTTAACTTTTGTAGGATTGTTGGTGGTAGGAACTATTTTAGCTTTTATGGTAGGAACGAGATTAGCTGTAGAAATGTCTGCCGAAGAAGAGTTTGAAAAAACAGAAATTATTTCGCCTGATTTTAACACTTATGTAATTAAAACCAACATTACAGAAATGCCGGGACAAGGCGTATTGGAAGATAAATTTACCAGTATTTCTATTGAAGGAGATATGATGTATCAGCGATTTGTGGAACTTTCTGTTGAAAGAAGTAAAAATGACAGCATGATGATAACCACTAATTTTTCTTCGCATGGAAAAAGTCCGAAAGATGCACTGAACAAAGCTAAAGCGATTAACTATGTTCATCAGCTTAATGATTCGATACTATTTTTTCCTGATTATTTAGCTACCAATAAAGAACATAAGATTAGAGGTCAGCAAGTAGAAATTACGGTATACTTACCACTTTATCAAAGTATTTATTTAGATAAATCTACCAAAGAGCTAATTTATGATATAGACAACTTTACTAATACCTATGATAAGAAAATGGTTGGTAGAAAATGGGTGATGTTGGAGCAAGGATTAACCTGCTTAGATTGCAACGATATTGAAGGCATCACCTCTAAAGAATTGGAAGAGTTAAAAGCCTTAAAAATGGTGGAGACAAAAATAGAATAACTATTAGATTCATCTATAAAAAAAGCGGTGGTTTTTAATGTGAAAGTTTACACCGTAATTAAAACTGCGTGGAAGATATTATCTGAAATGCAGTTTTTTTATTTGAGCTAATTGAGTAAAAACTTGTAACTTATTATTATGACTCACCCCAAAGTCATCTTGCGATAACTTTTCCCCTCTCTTTAAAGAAAGGGGGGGAGGGGGAGAGTTAAAAATAAGCTGTATAAAAATAAGGCATACTCTTTATCTATATTAAAATCTATGTTTCTATGTGGTTTTAGAGTTGATTTTATCCCTCAAAAGTAAAAGAAAGCAAAAACATTTTAGAACGCAGTTGACCAATAGGAGTAGAGAGTGCAGTGCCATCATCTTCTAGTAGGTTAAACAATCCGTACGACATTTTTAGTTCTATTCCAAACTTAAAATACTGCAAGTAAAAATCTGTTCCAAAACCTATTTGCCCTACAATATCATCTCGTTTTAGTTTTACAATAATATCGCTTAGTTTGGTAGAAAAATTATCGGCTCCAGCATTAGAAGCTAAATCTAAAGTATAGGCAGCACCACCAATAATGTAAGCACTAAAATTATTTAGTCGGGCAGATTTATATTTAATGTTTAAAGGGAAATTAATTAAGGTAGATTCAATGTCTTTTTGATAGGTTTCAATACCATTCATGGTTTCAAAAGTATAAATTAAACTTCTGGAAGAGAAAGCTAAGTTAGGCGTAAATCTTAAACCGAAATAATCGCCTAGGTGTAATTCTGAAATAATTCCTAAGTTAAAACCCGGTGCAGTTTTCGGTTCTAAAATCATTAGAGAATCGTTGGTGGTTATATCTATCTGTTCTCTTTTAACCACAAAATTGGCAATGTTGTAACCTAATAAAAAACCAAAGTGCATGGTTCTTTTCTCAAACTTAGGCAAGTTCTTGGTATGCTCTCTTTTGTTGTATGTCTGTGCATCAGCATCAACAAAACAAAGGGTAAAAAGTAGAATTAATATGATTTTTATAGATTTCACTCGTTTCGTTGTTGTAATTGGGTAAACATAACGGAATCTTATCAAAATTATTTGCTTGCTTTGTAAATTGTTGCTATTCCAAATAAAAGGGTGGTTGCTTTTGCATCTTTATACCCTATTTTTGTGAGCAGCTGTACAAAGTCTTCTCCATCAGGAAAAGCATACACAGACTCAGGTAAATAGGTGTATGCAGCAGTATCTTTAGAAACCATTTTTCCTATTCCCGGAAGGATTTTATTGAAGTAGAAATTATATAATTGCTTTACAGGAAATTTTCTTGGTTTAGAAAACTCTAAAACTATTCCTATGCCATTTGGCTTTAATACACGCAACATTTCTGTCAAGCCTTTTTCCAAATTCTCAAAATTTCTTACACCAAAAGCAACGGTATAAGCATCAAAATAAGCAGTTTCAAATCGTAAGTTTTCAGAATCGCCAAGTTCTAAGCTGATGATATTGTCAACGCCTTTTTTCTTAATTTTTTCCTTGCCCACATTTAACATTCCTTCAGAAATGTCTATTCCAATAATTTCGTCAGGATTTAATTTTAACGCTTCAATAGCAAAATCGGCAGTACCTGTAGCAATATCCAATATTTTTTTAGGCTGATGAGGAGCCAACATTCTCACGGCTTTTTTTCTCCAAAGAATATCAATACCCAACGACAAAAAATGATTTAAAAAATCATATTTATGCGAGATATTGTTGAACATGGTAGCTACCTGCTCTTTTTTAGTTTCTTGTTTTTCTTTGTGAGGTATAACGGTCATTCAGCTAAGTGGTTTAAAGTTTCTTTTAATAAAGTGTTTTTATTGATGGGGACAACGCCAACTTTTTCGCAAACCAATCCTCCGGCAAGGTTGGCAATTTGAGCAATAACTTCATTAGGCTGTTTTAAGGCTAAACACAATGAAGCTACACTAATTACGGTATCTCCAGCACCCGAAACATCTGCTATATTTCTAATATGAGCAGGAATATGTTGGTAAGAAGCAGTATTAAAAATTAACATACCATGTTCTGATAAAGTAATTAGGGTTGAAGTAGGGTTTAGTTCTTCATGCAATAATTTCAAAGCATTAATAATGCTGTTGATGTCCGAAGTTTTAATGTCTAAATTTAATCCTTCTCTTAATTCTTTAAGGTTGGGTTTAAACAAACTAACATTTTTATAGGCTAAAAAGTTTTTCTTTTTCGGATCTACAGTAGTGGGGATATTTTTATCGTTACAAAGTTCCACAACTTTTTCTATAAGAGTAGGCGTGATAACCCCTTTGTCGTAATCTTCAAAAATAACTACATCTACTTTTTCGGTAGAAATGATGTTTTTTATAACATCAAAAAGTGTATTGCTCTCTTGGTTGTTGAGTGGTGCTTCCGTTTCAGAATCCACTCGTAACAATTGGTGGTTGTTGCCAATTACTCTGGTTTTAACAGTAGTTACTCTATTATCGAGTTTAATTAATCCTTTAGCAGTAAGTTGCGAAGAGTTAAGCAGGTGCTCAAAAGCAGCACCATCTTCATCCTTACCTATGGCAGAACACAAAATAGGATTACCACCCAATGCTTGCACATTAAGGGCTACATTGGCAGCACCTCCCAAACGATTTTCTCTTTTTTCCACTGCCACAATAGGCACAGGAGCTTCAGGAGAAATGCGGTCAACTTTGCCAAAATAATAGGCATCTATCATTACATCACCAATGATTAATACATTGAGTTGATTAAAATCATCAAATAACTGATGTATATCTTTTTGATTTATTGATGGTTGCTTCATGAAACTTCTTGGTAGCGTTTAACTGCAAAGAAACGCAAAAAGTTAGGGATTTTGTATATGTAGGACAGGAAAATGAAGAAATCTGAAAAATAGTTTAAAGAGAGAAGAAAAATAACCCTCTACAATTTTTCTTTATATAAAAATTTCTTTTGCAGGGTTTGCTGTGGTTTGTAGGTGTAGTAAACAAAACCATCTTTAATTTTTATTTTAGAAACAAATTGGTGTTGCAACTGAAAAGTGTCGGCTACTTTCCCCGTGTTGGTATTGATGTGCTTTAGTAAATAATATCCTTGTTTTATAAATAAGGCGTAAACTGTTCCGTTAAGCTCGTCCATTAGCAATTGTTTTTTCCATTTCCCATTGCTTTTTTCTTGGTGGTAAGCTATGGTAATGCTATCTGTTAGCAAAGTGTCTTGTGTGTATTTCCAAATAAAATTATCGTAATGATCGAAAATGAGTAAGGTATCATTATTCACAAATAAAGGAGCATAAACAGGGTCGTATAAAAAGTTGTGAGAAAATCCAGTCATCATTGCGGCAATATCGTGTTTGTCGTAATTTTTATAACGCTTAGCCATACGTTTGGCAAATTGCCGTTGGGCATTATTCAAATCATGGTATTCATATAAATATTGCCATTCCATATCATGATGAACAACCTCTCTTATCACACTTATAGAAGTATCTTGTATGTTATAAGCATAGTATTTAAACTTGGGAAAATCTCGCATAAAATCAGAGAAAATAAGTGAGTTGCCCGTACTATCAACAATGGGTTTAATCATTTGGTAAAAATCTTTCAGCGGTAATTTATAAAGGGTGATATTATAACCAATAATTTCTATGCGATAAATGGCATCATTGCAAATAAGGTTAATGTTTCCGAGGTAATCGGTATAAAGTTCTTTTGGCGGACAAGGAATAAAATGTGAAGCTAAAATTTCTTCATTTTCATCAACCAAATACAGTTTACTGTCTTTATCAGGATTTTTTTCATAAGCAATAAAAACAAATTTATCTTGATGAAATTCGTAATCTAAAATATTTATTTCTACACTTTTAAAAACAGGAATAGGCTCATTGCTACTGGTAATTTCTACAGGATTTAAAGCTACTACTTTTTGCTCTAAGGTGATGTTGAGGTAAATGCTATCGGTACTGTTGGTAATTACTTCGTAGTGGGTATTGTAAGAAGTATGCGAAATAACCAAGGTAGTAAATTGCTGATGTTGAAAGCGAATTTCAAACTCGCCTTTGTTGTTGGTACGACTTATAATGTTTTGATGGTGTACTTTAACGTGTACATTTTCTATGGCTTGTTGAGTGGTTTTATCAAGAATTTTTCCATTAACTTTTACTTGCTCTTGTGCAAACAAGGTCGCTATTGGTAGTGTAATAATGAAAATGAAAATTCGGATAAATAACTTCATAAATGCAATTTTACATCAAAGTTGATGCAATTAAAAGGGAAATTCCATAAAAATGGAAATAATTTTTTCTTCCTTGACGGAACTTATTGGAATATTTAAGTATATCTAGTCACCCCTTAAAAAGTATTCAACATATTGTTTGTTAATAAATTAGATGATT
>JAVVER010000120.1:0-10333 GCA_032251145.1 Vicingaceae bacterium
AGCCACATTGATGTTGTAGTTGGGATAAAGAGCCGTTAAATCTCGTATTTCTAAGTTATTTTCAGTAGCCAATTCTTCCGCAATCAGTTTATTTCTAATGGACTTCTGCAAGTGCGAATGTGCTAGTATGAGTAAGGTTTTTGTTATGTTTTTTTTATGTTGGAACACGGATAACACAGATTTAAACGATATTCGCTGATTTTTTTGTTGTTGAGACGTAAAGGTATTAATTTCTAATTAACCATAGAGGTACAGAGGGTGCAGAGGTTTTTTGTGTATATTATAAATCACATCAATATAATTACTAATATATTAGTAATTTTTGTTAACTTTGTTCGTTATTACTAATATATTAGTATTTATGGGAAAATATAGTTTAAATAAAACTCCTCAAGATGTTTTACACGATTTGGCTTCAAAAGTTAAGGTGTTGAGGAAAGAATATGCTTTAACTCAACCAGAATTGGCAAAAAGATCAGGAGTATCTATAGGAAGTATCAGACGATTTGAACAAACAGGGCAGATATCTTTAGTGTCTTTATTAAAGATATTAAATGTATTAGGAAGGCTAAATGATATGGAGGAAATATTAAAATCAAATAAGAAGGAAAATATTGAAAATTTATTTTCCGATAAAACCAGAAAATAATGGAAAAGGTGAAAAAAATAATTGTTTCTCTACAATTTTCAGGAGAGGAAATTGAAGTAGGAGAATTAATAGATGATGGGGATATTTATTTTAAATATTATACTGATTTTTTAAAGTTAGGATTAGATATATCTCCATTTAAATTGCCCTTAAATAATGAATTGCATAAAGCCGACCAACATCTTTTTGATGGTTTGTTTGGTGTTTTTAACGATTCTCTACCAGATGGTTGGGGAAGATTGCTGTTAGATAGGAAATTATTTTCAGAAGGAATTTTGCCAACAGAGATTTCGCCATTAGATAGGTTGGCATATATTGGCAATAAAGGGATGGGAGCATTGATTTATAGACCCGAAAAAGAATTATTTGAAGCAAAAAAAAATATACTTGAATTAGATGTTATTGCTAATGAAATGGAAGAAGTTTATGAGGGAACTAGTGTTGAAATAATAGAAGAGTTATATAACTTAGGAGGCTCATCAGGTGGGGCTCGACCAAAAATAGTTGTAGGTTATGATAAAGATACCGAACAATTAATTCATGGAGAAAATCAACTACCGAAAAGTTTCGAGCATTGGATGATTAAGTTCCCTTCTACTACAGATTTACCAGATATTGCACAAATAGAGTACGCTTATCATAAAATGGCATTAGCTGCTGGAATTGAAATGACTGATTGTAGGCTGTTTGCAGGAGCTTCTGGTAAAAAATACTTTGGCACCAAACGATTTGATAGAGATGGTATAAATAGAAAGCACATGCATTCAGCATGTGGATTACTTCATGATAATTTTAGAAGAAGCACTATGGATTATGGGCATTTAATGGATGCAGCCTTTCAATTAGAAAAAGATATTGCAGCGTATGAAAAAGTATTGAGAATAGCAGCCTTTAATGTTTATAGTCATAATCGTGATGACCACAGTAAGAATTTTTCATTTTTGATGGATGCGAAAGGAAAATGGCAGGTTGCTCCTGCTTATGACCTTACTTTTTCCACCTCAGCTCATGGAATGCATAGTACTACTGTTGCCGGAGAAGGTAAGTTGCCTGGGGAAAAACAATTAAAAGAACTCGCCAATGAGTTTGGTGTAAAACAGTTTGACAAAATTATTAAGGAAGTAAAATTGGTTTGTAGTAATTGGATAGAATATGCTAATGAAGCTAAAGTCTCCAAAAAATCTAGTCAATTAATTCACCAAAAAACAAAGGAATTAATTTCTAATTAACCATCCTTCCTTTGTCAGGATAAACCCCGGCTCAGAGGACACAGGGGTTTTACAACTTATAAGTACTCCTAAGTATTTCTAAGTACTCCTTTGCTATCTAACTCATCCACCCGTTTCTCCACCGCTTCATCTTTTTCTAAAACTGGAGCATGATGAGGTTTTATTCGAGCATCAATAATTAAAGGTCCTTCGCAGCCCCAATGTTTGTTGTTGATAAATTCATTTACTCCGTAAATATCATCTGCTGGATTGCTTCTGGTAAAGGTAACCCATAAAAAATTGTTGAGGTTTGTTGCAACAAAATCAACATCATCTACCAACAAAATCAGCATGATACCTTCGGTGTTCAATGTTTGAAGTTGGAGGTTTAAAGTGTCAAGTTCTTGTTTAGCTTTTTCATAAGTTGTAAAAGCATTCCCATTCATGGCAATTATTCCGGGTATTATCCATTTTGCATTTTCAATAGAGCAAGTTGTAGCTAATTCCCTTTTTTTATCACCAACTGCTGCCATCACTACTTTAGAACCGCTGTTAATGGCATTTCCGCTGTAATCGAGTGTATCTATAGTGGTGTTGGTCTGAAAATGTACATCTCTTTTCCAATCTACTCTTTCCAAAAAATGGATGAAATATTGTTCAATATTATTACACGATAATTCAGGATTGTCTTCTTTATTGGTAATGAATAAATATTTCGCTAACGAAAGTTGTCCGAAACCTAAAATATGGTTGGTAATGGTTAAAAGTTCTTGTGGTTGTTTTAGCGTGGTGTAAGGCGTATATCGTTCGCTTCCTATAGCCAACAGTAACGGATGGACTCCCGCTGCATCAACAGCATTTACTTCGTGCAAACCCGGAATTTCTTCAGGAATAGCACTTCCGCTTAATTCATGAATTAATGCTCCAAATTGAGAATCTTCTTGTGGCGGACGACCAACAACGGTAAAAGGCCAAATCGCACTTTTTTTATGATACACTTTATGAACTTTCATCACAGGAAATTCGTGGGTCAGACTGTAGTAGCCTAAATGGTCGCCAAAAGGACCTTCAGGTTTGGTTTCATTAGGATAAATTTCTCCGGTAATTACAAAATCAGCATCCGTACTCAAGCAATAACCTTCTTGGTAAGTGTATCTAAACCTTCTTCCCGACAAAGCTCCGGCAAAGGTTAATTCAGATAATCCTTCTGGCAAAGGCATTACAGCTGCTAAGGTATGGGCAGGATTTCCTCCAATAAAAATACTGACTTTTAAGGGTTTACCTAATCGGTTGGCTTTTGCCTGATGTACTCCAATTCCTCTGTGAATTTGATAATGTAAGCCTATTTCTTTGTTTAACTCATAATCATTGCCATTTAGTTGCACACGGTACATTCCCAAATTACTATTCATTACTCCTGGGTTTTCAATATCTTCGGAATACACTTGCGGTAAAGTAACAAAAGCTCCACCATCTTTTTTCCAACATTTAATTAGAGGCAATTTATCTATGGTAGTTTCTAAAAAGTCGTGGCTACTTACTTTTTTGGGCAAAGAGTTTAACGCAAACCATCCCAAAGACAAATGTTTAAATGGAGATTTTATGGCTTTTATGGGATTGTTTTTCAATTCGATAAGCTGTTGTACTTTATCAAAAGTAGAACGGAAAATAAATTTGCTGCGTTCCATTGTTCCAAACAAATTAGATACTGCCTGAAACTCACATCCTTTAATGTTTTCAAATAAAATTGCCGGGCCGCCTTTCTCAAAAACACGCAAATGAATAGCTGCCATTTCTAACTCACCACTTACTTCTTCCTTAATTCGGATGATGTGTCCGTGCTCCTCCAAGTCTTTTATTAAATCTGATGTGCTTTTGTAAATCATAATTCCCCAAAATTAAGATTAAAGGGAATATGTTTGGAGATAAAAAATCATTTTCACAAAGTAGTATGAATCCCAATTTGAAGTTGATTTTTACCCACCACATCGGTGAGCTGACGCATCATACCGGCTTGAAATTTTAATTTTTCGGTAAGTTGGTAGCCTAACGCCATGTAAAATCGATTTCTATCAAATAACTCAACCCTTCTATCGTTTCCTATAGGACGTTCTCCATTAATAAATAACTCGTTATACATAGAAAGATAAAAAGTGGTGGGTATTAACTCTTCTTGGTTCAAAGGAATGTTTACCGCAAAAAAATGTCTCCAACGTGTTCTGAAATCTTGATTATCTACAAAACGCTGCTCATAACGAAAGCGTTGAGTTACATAAACTCTTGAAAAAAATTTGTTGGAAAAAATAAGTTGCTGATAAATCCGATTCTCATAAGATTTTAAATGTTCATTTACACCAAAAACACCATAAGTAACATTTGCATAACCTAAAGTTAGCTTAGTGTTAGTTTCTGAAAATTTATAAGACAATCCTCCACGTAACATCAATTGTTCTAAATCGCTACCTGCATCAAAATTTCTATGTTGAATCTCACTTTCAAAACCAAAGTTGCTTTTTTTGGAAAATTCACCATTTAAAAAAAACATGTACCAAGCTCCCACTTGGTCTTTATTTACTTGAGCTTTAACAGAGAATGAGAAAAATAGGATTAAAAACAAAAACCTGTTCATTTTAATAGTGTTTTGGTCTGTTTTCAAAATTATTAAAATGAAATGTTTTGCCCTAACCTGCCCTCTAATATTAACAATTATTAACCTTTAACAACTCTGAAAATAAACAACATCGTTCTTGTTTAAGAGGTTCAGCAAAAACCACATAGGAACTTAGACTACTATTACAATAAAGATAATTATAGTAACACAAAGAGTGTTTCCATAAAATGGAAACAAGCTATATGGAACTGAAGCTAAACTATTTTTTTTGATCTAAAAAACTATGTGTCTATGTGGTTTAACCTTTTTATCCAATACTGAAATTAATTTCAATTAGGATAGCTCAACCTTTAAACATTACTTTCTCGCTAACTTCTTTCTGATAATATTTTCCACTTCTGAAATAGCTACACGCTCTTGCTGCATGGTATCTCTATCTCTAATGGTTACTTTATTGTCTTCAAGAGATTCGTGGTCAACGGTAATACAAAATGGAGTTCCAATAGCATCTTGTCTTCTATAACGCTTACCAACAGAGTCTTTTTCGTCATATTGACAATTAAAATCGTGTTTTAATACATCCATAATTTCTCGTGCTTTTTCAGGTAATCCATCTTTTTTTACTAATGGCAAAATAGCAGCTTTGTAGGGAGCTAAAAATGCAGGAAGTTGCAATACAGTTCTTTCTGAACCATCATCTAATTTTTCTTCTTTATATGATGATGATAAAATTGCCAAAAATGTTCTGTCTAAACCAATAGAAGTCTCTACTACATAAGGCACATAATTTTGGTTGATTTCCGAATCAAAATATTGCAGTTTTTTACCTGAGTGTTTTTCGTGTTGCTTCAAATCGAAATCGGTACGAGAATGAATTCCTTCTAATTCTTTAAATCCCATTGGGAAATTAAATTCAATGTCGCAAGCAGCATTGGCGTAATGTGCTAGTTTAACATGGTCGTGAAAACGATAGTTTTTTTCATCAATTCCTAACGAAAGGTGCCAGTTAATACGCTCATTTTTCCAGTATTCGTACCATTTCATTTCTTCGCCCGGACGAACAAAAAACTGCATTTCCATTTGTTCAAACTCTCGCATACGGAAAATAAACTGGCGAGCAACTATCTCATTTCTAAATGCTTTTCCAATTTGAGCGATGCCAAAAGGAATTTTCAACCGACTTGTTTTTTGCACATTTAAAAAATTCACAAAAATACCTTGAGCCGTTTCAGGGCGTAAATAGATTTTATTAGCCGCTTCAGCAACAGAACCTATTTCGGTTGAAAACATTAGGTTAAACTGCTTTACATCTGTCCAACTTTTAGAACCACTTAAAGGACATGCTATTTCTAAGTCTTCAATCAATGTTTTAATATCAGCTAAATTATCATTCTCCATAGCAGTTTTAAATCTGCTAGTAACTTCATTTATTTTAGCCTGATTTCTTAAAATATTTGGATTAGTAGCTCTAAACTGAATTTCATCAAAGCTATCTTCAAAGCGTTTTTTGCCTTTTTCTACTTCTTTTTCGTTTTTTAAACGGATTTTTTCGATGTATTCTTCAATTAACACATCGGCACGGTATCTTTTTTTAGAGTCTTTGTTGTCAATTAGTGGGTCGTTAAACGCATCAACGTGTCCGGAAGCTTTCCAAGTTTCGGGGTGCATAAAAATTGCGGCATCAATACCTACAATATTTTCGTGCATTTGCACCATAGATTTCCACCAAAAATCTTTAATATTTTTTTTTAATTCAGCACCTAACTGTCCGTAATCGTACACAGCACTAAGTCCATCATAAATTTCACTTGATGGAAATACAAAACCATACTCTTTGGCATGGGAAATAATTTTTTTTAAGTTATCTTCATTTGTTGTCATGCCGCAAAAGTAGTTTTTAATTCAGAATTACAGAGGAGAGTTCAGGGAAAAGTGAAGCTAATTTATCACAACTTTTCTTATCTTTTCTAATTACTTTTTTGCTTGATAAAAATGCTATCTCTTTTGGTATTTCACATTCAGTTGAAGTGTCAAATAGCTGAATGTTATCATAAAATGAATAAGTAGCATCTAAATTTTTATACCCTGAATAAAAACGAGATTCTATTTCTGTATCACTTACAAAATGACCACCATTATTAACCCTTATTGCAACTCTTTCTTTTGCTATAGATGTATTTTGTAAGCAAAAATATATTAGATTTATTTCGAAATTGGCAGCTTTAAATTTTTCAGCAAAAGCTAATGGATGAACATGATAATTAGTTTCATAAGCGAAATCACTTTTTTTAGTTATTGCTTCATCAACCTGATTTTCAAACTCTAAAATAGTTTTATTGTGAGCCATTTCTTCTCTTAATTCAAAATCGAATGTAAAAGCATTATAAATTTCTTGCCTTCTTTTATCAAAATCAAAAGGTGTAACAGTATTTTTTACGATATAATAGGAGAAAGAAGACTTACCAGAACCATTACATCCAGCAATAATAGTAAGCTTTGGTTTAGACATTAAATAAATTAACTTTTTGGTTGTCATTAATCAATTTTCCAGCTTTCTTTTTTTGTTTATAAATAGCAACTTTTTTTTTGATTTCAATTAAAGCCAATTCAAATTTTTCATTTAACTCTTTAGGAGTAAAGTATATGTAAGTTTTTTTAGACATAAAGCAAAGATAAGTAAATTTAAATTATTTTTTTTAAATTGTCTTCATTTGTTGTCATGCCGCAAAATTATACTAATTGTTCAGGTATAGAAAGAAATGCAAAAAAAATAAAATATCTTAAAAGATTAGAGATTATACCCTAATTTTGTAGCCTAATGAATCGTCTTTTAAAAAACATATCGTTATTACTTTTTTTCTTACTCTCATCAGAAATAATTAAAGCACAATGTGCCATGTGCAAGGCTGTTGTTGAATCTGAATCTGAAAGTGGGGGAGCAATAGCAAAAAGCGTAAACAATGGTATTTTATATCTAATGATTTTTCCTTATTTATTAGTTGGCGTTGTGGGGTATTTTATCTACAAAAACTACATTAAGAAAAGCACTAACCCGAATTAACACTCACCAAAAAGATGAAACAATTTTTTTGTTTAATAAGTTGTGTGTTATTTTCAAGTTTATTAGTTGCTCAGCCTGAAAGATTTGAAAATGAGTTTAAAAAAAGTTTTTCTACCAAACCAAAATTTGAATTCAAATTTGATTCTCGATTTTCTTTTCTTAGAAATACAGAGGTAAAAACAACAGGAGTTAAAATAGGGTTAAGTTTTAACCGAAAATTTAATTTGGGTTTAGGAATAAATCAATTATTAATTAGTTCAGAATCAGAAATTATACAACAAAATGATACCATTCCAGTTAATCTTAATTATTGGTACTTTTCGCCATATTTCGAGTATGTTTATTTCTCATCTAAAAAATGGGATTTCAATTTATCAACTCAAATAGGAATAGGAGAGGCTAGTTTTGAACATAAAGATTTAGAGGGTGTTTTGCAAAAAAATAAACGAACAACATTAATTTCCTATGAACCTGCTATGCTTATTGATTATAAAATTGTTAAATGGTTTGGAATTGGAACCGGAGTGGGATATCGATTAATTTTATTCAAAAACGGAAATATAACAGAAAACTTTTCATCGCCTGTTTATGTTGTAAAACTAAAAGTTTATTTAGGAGCCATTGTTAGAACTTTTACAGGAAAAGAAATTCCAGCAGAATGATTTTTTGAATTAATTTAGCTACAAAATTTGGAATATACTTACTTTTGGAATCTATGAACGAAAATTTAGACGCAAATAAAGCTAACTTGTCTCCTACAGAAAAGGAAATAGAAAAAGTATTGCGACCATTAAGTTTTGATGATTTTACAGGTCAACAAAAAGTAGTGGAAAATCTAAAAATTTTTGTTTTAGCGGCCAACCAAAGAGGAGAATCTTTAGATCACGTTTTACTACATGGACCTCCCGGATTAGGAAAAACAACATTGGCAAATATTATTGCTAATGAACTACAAGTTGGCTTTAAAGTTACATCAGGGCCAGTATTAGAAAAACCCGGAGATTTAGCAGGTTTATTAACAAATTTAGAAGAAGGTGATGTGTTGTTTATAGATGAAATCCATCGTTTATCTCCTGTTGTGGAAGAATATTTATATTCAGCAATGGAAGACTACAAAATAGATATAATGATAGATACAGGGCCTAATGCCCGAAGTGTACAAATTGAATTAAATCCATTCACCCTTGTTGGAGCAACCACTCGAACAGGCTTGTTAACAGCTCCCCTTAGAGCTAGGTTTGGGATAACATCTAGATTAGAATATTACGATGCTGATTTATTAACTAAAATTATACATCGTTCGGCTGATATTATAAATGTTGGCATTGAGCAGTCAGCCGCAGAAGAAATATCAAGGAGAAGTAGAGGAACACCCAGAATTTCTAATGCTTTATTAAGAAGGGTTAGAGATTTTGCTCAAGTTAAAGGAGACGGAAGAATTACTAAAGCAATAGCCTTAATGGGCTTAGATGCGCTTAATGTTGACAAAAACGGATTAGACGAAATGGATAATCGTATTTTAAGTGCTATAATTGATAAGTTTAAAGGAGGCCCTGTTGGGTTAACCACTATAGCTACTGCTGTTAGTGAAGAAGCAGGAACTATTGAAGAAGTTTATGAACCATTTTTAATTAAAGAAGGTTTTCTAATGCGAACCCCAAGAGGTAGAGAAGCTACCGAAAAAGCATTCAAACATTTGGGTAAAGTTTTTTCTAAAACCGACCAAGGAAAATTATTTTAGTAGTCAGGCATCCAAACTAAGTATTTCTTCGTCATGTGCAGTGCACAAAACTAAACTATGAAATATTTAAAATTAATTGTTTTACTAATGGTGTTACCATTAATAACAAAGGCTCAGTCTCCTTGTAATCTTTCAAACTATAATTCTATATACAACATTCCTGCTACTAGTTATCCTTATTATAGTGCTGGATCTGGAATTACAGTAAGTGCTAGTGCTCCTGGGGTTGCTACATTAAGTGATGTTTCCTATACATGTAACGGACAATCCTTTCCAACCTCAAACCCTGCATGGTGGTTAAACAATGCCACTCAAGCTATAACATTAACTTTTAGTGCCCCTGTTTCTTCTATATCGATTACTTTTAATGGAGCAAATAGTTGTGAAGAATTTTATTTTGCCTCTAATTGCGGTACTGTTTCTTTGTCTAATTTTTGTAATTCGGGATATTCTTTAATTAATGGAGGTACTGGTTTATTGTATAATAATACAGCCGCCTCTGGAAACATGGTTACCATTTCAGTTCCTGGAGGAGCAACAGTTTTTACTTTAACTCACAACGGGTGTGGAGCTGGTTCTAGAATCGCTTTAATGGATTGTATTGTTCCAGCTACAGGTGGAGGAAGTACTACTATTAATCAACCACCTAACATTACGGTTTGTAACGGAGCTAATGTGCTTGCATCAAACTTTACATCAACTCCTACCGGGGCTACTTTTACATGGACTAATTCTAATACTGCTATTGGTTTAGCGGCTTCAGGTAGTGGTAATACGCCTGCTTTTACAGCTACTAATGCTACTACTTTACCTATAACAAGTACTATTACGGTTTCTTCACCAGCAACAGGTTGTAGTGGAGCACCAACCCCCGTAACTTACACCATTACGGTTAACCCTACTCCGGTAGTTAATCCTATTGCTAACATCACTGTTTGTAATGGGGCAAATGTACCTATTTCAGCTTTTTCTTCTACGCCTGCTGGAGCTACTTTTACTTGGACTAATTCTAATACTGCTATTGGTTTAGCTGCTTCTGGTAGTGGTAATACTCCTGCTTTTA
>JAVVER010000121.1:0-10154 GCA_032251145.1 Vicingaceae bacterium
GCTTCCGCCTTAGCTTTCGCTTCTGCTTCGGCTTTTTCCTTAGCTAGACGTTCTTCTTCCTCTTTCTTTTTAGCAGCTTCTGCTTCGGCTTTGGCAATAGCTTCAGCTTCTGCTTTAGCTTTGGCTTCCGCTTCAGCTTTTTCCTTAGCTAAACGTTCTTCTTCTTCTTTCTTTTTAGCGGCTTCTGCTTCTGCTTTGGCTTTCGCCTCAGCTTCTGCCTTTGCTTTGGCTTCTGCTTCTAAACGTTCGGCTTCTTCTTTATTTCTTTGAGCTTCGTCTATAAGTGCTAGTTTCTTTTTAGGTTCTTCTTTATCCGGAAATAAATTTGTTGCTTTTTGATATTGTTTTCTTGCATTATCAAAATCTTGAGCAAATAAAGCTTTATCACCAGCTTTCATAGCATCAGCATATTTAATCAAGTTCAATTTTTCTTGTAATTCTCTTTCCTCTTGTCTTTTCTTAAAATTAGCTAATTCTTGATTTAGTTTTTGAGCGATAGGAGCAGTGTAGCCCATATCCCAATCTAATTCTCTCATTTTTGGATCGTAGATGGCTTTTCCAATTGGTTTTTCAAGAAAAGCAACATTCAAATCTTTGTGTTGCTGAAAAAGTGTCATTTCTACAAAAAGATCGTTAACACTATTTCTTTTATCTGGTGGAATTCCTTTGGTATTTACAATAATTTTCTTGGGGACAAAGCTGGCTTTTTCATACAATACGATGTACTCTTTTTCATAATCAACCAACAATTCATATCTACCTTTTTTATCGGAAATTACATTATGAATATAGTTGCCGTTTTCGGTAATTTTAATACTAACCCCTTCCATGCTACTTTCACTGTAATATTCAGAAACAATTCCAGAAAGTGCAATTTTTTGTTCATCTGGTGTTTGTGCATGAACAGTAGAGACAAGCAATAAAAATGTAAAAAATATGGTATAAAAAAATTGCATCAAATATTAGTTTGTTTTGCTTTCAACCCATTTTCTAGCATTAACAAAGGCTTCCATCCAAGGTGTAACATCATCTGCTTTTTTATCTAATGGATAAAAAGCTGTTTGCCAAGGGAAAATGGTTCTTTCTAAATGAGGCATCATAGCTAAGTGTCTTCCACAGTCAGAAACTATTCCGGCAGTATTATAATCCGAACCATTCGGATTGGCAGGGTAATTTGCTGAACTGTATTTCATTGCAATATTATATTCTTTTTCGCTATCTTCAAAAATAAATTTTCCTTCACCATGTGCAACCCAAATTCCGAGCTTAGCATTACTAAGTGTTGAAAGCATTACAGCGTTATTTTTAGGAATTACAACATTTAAATAAGTTGATTCAAATTTTCCTGACTCATTATGAGCCATAGCTTGTGTTTTTCCTTTGGAAATAATAAGTCCTAATTCCATCATTAACTGACAGCCATTACAAACACCTAAGCTTAGTGTATCTTCTCTTTTGTAGAAATTGTCTAATGCTTCTTTTGCTTTTGGATTGTATAAAAATGCTCCAGCCCATCCTTTAGCAGAACCCAACACATCTGAATTAGAAAATCCTCCCACAAAAACTATCATGTTTACATCACTTAAATCTTCTTTTCCAGAGATTAAGTCTGTCATGTGAATATCTTTAACATCAAAACCTGCTAAAAATAAGGAATATGCCATTTCTCTATCTCCGTTCACACCTTTTTCTCTTATTATAGCAGCTTTAACTCCTGTTAATGTTCTTCTACCGTGAGCAATACCATAATCCGTTAACTTACCTGTAAAATGAGTAGGGAAGGAGAAGGTAAGAATTTCTTTCTTGTAATTTTCAAAACGTTGTTTGGCTAAGTCTTTTTTTGTTTGATTGCTATCTAATAAATAAGAAGTTTTAAACCAAACATCTCTCAATTCATCAATATCTAACGAAAGTTGAGCTTCTTTTAATCGAATATTTAATTTTCTTTCGTTGGTAATGCTGCCAATAATTGAAGCATGAATACCTTTTTTACCTAATTCTGAAACAATTTTATGTCCATCGTGATTAACCTGAATGATTACTCCCGGGTTTTCACTGAACAATATTTTAATCATTTCTGTTTCGTCAAAGGCGTTTAAGTTAATGTTTAAGCCACCTTTTTCGTTAGGAAAATTCATTTCTAACAATGCAGTAATTAAGCCTCCGGCAGAAATATCATGTCCTGCTAGTACTTTATTTTCTTTTATTAATTGCTGAAGCGTATTAAAGGCATTAGCAAAATAAGTAGCATCATTTACAGAAGGAACTGTTTTCCCTAGTTTGTTGATAATTTGAGCAAATGAGGAACCGCCTAAATCTAATTTTTGGTTAGAGAAATCGATATAAACCAATACAGAATTTTCGTCATTTATCAATCGAGGTTCTACAATTTGTCTGATATTACTTACCGAACCTGAAGCAGTAATAATAACTGTTCCTGGAGCATAGACTTTATCGTTGTTAGGATATTTCTGAACCATAGAAAGCGAATCTTTTCCTGTAGGAATATTAATTCCTAACTCGCAAGCAAAATCGCTTACCGCTTCAACAGCATCGTACAGACGAGCATCTTCACCTTCATTTTTAGAAGGCCACATCCAGTTGGCACTTAAAGAAATAGATTTCAATCCATCTTCTAATGGAGCCCAAACAATGTTGGTAAGTGCTTCGGCAATAGCTAATTTACTTCCACTTTTAGGGTTAACTAACGCAGCTACAGGAGCATGACCTAAAGCTGTTGCAATACCTTTTTCACCTTTAAAATCAAGTGCTACAGCACCTAAGTTATTTAGTGGCAATTGAATTTCGCCAACGGTTTGTTGTTTAGCCACTTTTCCGCTAACAGAACGGTCAACTTTATTGGTCAACCAATCTTTACAAGCAACAGCTTCTAATTGAAGTACTTGTTTGATGTAGTCTTTAATTTTATTCGATTCGTAATCTATTTCTTGAAATTTTGAAGGTATGGTTTTGTCTTCAATAATGGTTTTTGGAGGCTTCCCAAACATATCTTCAATTTTTAAATTGATAGGATGTTCGTTGGTTTTGTTGTCTTCAAATTTAAACACATGGTCGCCAGTAATTTCTCCCACAACATAAATAGGAGCTCTTTCTCTTTTACAGATTTCTTCTAATAAAGCAACATCTTCAGCTTTAATTACCAACCCCATTCTTTCTTGAGATTCGTTTCCTACAATTTCTTTTGCAGAAAGGGTAGGGTCTCCAACAGGTAGTTGATGTAAATCTATGGTACCGCCCACTTCTTCTACTAATTCAGAAAGACAGTTTAAATGTCCACCAGCACCATGGTCGTGAATAGAAATAATAGGGTTATTGCTTGATTCAGCAAAAGCTCTAATGGCATTAGAAACTCTTTTTTGCATTTCGGGATTAGAACGTTGAATAGCATTTAATTCTATTGCGTTGCTGTATTCACCTGTAGCTACAGAAGAAACAGCACTTCCACCCATGCCAATTCGGTAATTATCGCCACCCAACACCACAATTTTATCTCCTTTTTGAGGTGTTTGTTTTTGAGCGTGGTCTTTTCTAGCATAACCTATACCTCCGGCAAGCATAATCACTTTATCGAAACCGAATTTTTTACCATTTTCATTATGCTCAAAAGTTAATACAGAACCGTTGATTAGCGGTTGTCCGAATTTATTTCCAAAATCGGAAGCTCCATTGGATGCTTTAATCAAAATATCTAAAGGAGATTGGTAAAGCCATTTTCTTTCGTCCATTGCCTTTTCCCAATCCCGATGATTATCGGGACTATCATTTTCTAATCGAGAGTAGGAAGTCATGTAAACAGCAGTTCCAGCCATAGGCACACTTGCTGTTCCGCCAGCCATTCTGTCTCTAATTTCTCCTCCCGAACCAGTTGCAGCACCATTAAAAGGTTCTACAGTAGTAGGGAAATTGTGTGTTTCAGCTTTTAGCGATAAAACGGTATCAATTTCAGAAGTTTCAAAAAAGTCGGCTTTATTTTGGGTTTTTGGAGCAAACTGCATGGCTTTAGGTCCTTGCACAAAGCTTACATTGTCTTTATAAGCAGAAACTATGGTATTAGGGTTTTGTTGGGATGTTTTTCTAATTAAGCTAAATAATGAATGAGGTTTTTCTTTTCCATCTATTATAAAAGTACCGTTAAATATTTTGTGGCGACAGTGTTCTGAGTTTACTTGAGAAAAACCAAACACTTCGCTATCGGTAAGTTTTCTGTTGTTTTTTTTGCTTATTTCTTCAAGGTAAATAACTTCATCATCATTTAAAGCAAGTCCTTCTTCTTTATTATATTTGGCAATATCATCTATGTATTTAACAGGTTCAGGTTGAATGTTTATGGTAAATAAGTGCTGATTTAATTCTTTGTATAAAACCTGCAACATGTTATCGAAGGGAGCATTTTCATTGGCAACTATTAAAAATTCTTCCATACGGCTAATTCCGTTGATAGCCATATTCTGAGTAATTTCAACGGCATTGGTGCTCCAAGGTGAAACCATTTCAGCTCTAGGACCGATAAAAAAACCGGAAATACTAGTTTCGTTGATTTTTTCTGATGCAAGTAGCCAATTTAGCTTTAAAATTTCTTGCTCGTTTAACTCATTAGCACATTCAACAGCTATTATGGTGTTGAATTTAGTTTTAAAAAATAAAATCATAAATAGGTTTAAAATAGAAAGCGGCAAAGTTAAGAACTACCACAAATTGAGCTTGACTTGTTGGTGTTTTTTTTAAAAACATATCAACATCAAACTTGTCAACATTGTTGTTTTCTGTATATCAGTATGGTATGGGGTTTAAAACTGTAAATGAAACTTACTTTGGAGAAACCTTTTCGGAATTTTTAATGTCATATCATTTTGCCAATAGTAGGTGGTGGGTTAATAAATATTTAGCAGGAGGGATGTTTTACGACATAGTTTTTGGTGATTATTTTGATTTAAGTGTAGGGCCACAAATGACAGCCTTTGCTGATTTTGATGCCATTTTACTTCCTTACACTTCATTAGGAATGGGCTTAGGAATAGATGATGATGGAGAAACTTATTTACCTATAGTTTATAAGTTAGGAAGTCATCTCTTTTTTAAACAAGAAAGAAATTTCGGATTATTTTTTGAACTTAACCTAAGCCTATCTCACGAATATGATTATATGCCCGCTTATCGTTTTGGCTTATCATGGACAAGAATAAAAAGAAAAAGTAGATAATAACTATAACAGATTTTAAGATGAAAACACGTTTTATATATATAGCAATAATTTCAATTTTTATTTTTAATGGAGCATTAAATGCTCAGAGCTTTTACACTATGGATGAACTAAAATCCATGAAAATGGCAGCTGTTGACAACAATCAATACAGATTGGCTAAAGTAATTCAAGATGAAATAGACAAAAGAAATTCATCAACATATAAGTTAAATAAAGAAGCTTGGGAAGAAGACTCAACAATTGTTGCGGAAGTTAATGAACTTGAAAAGCAACAAAAACAAGCTGTAGAAAGCGAAAATTGGGTTTTGGCTAAATCTTTAAAAACTACCATTTTCAATAAAAAATATATTAAAGCGTCTGAGGAAGTAACTTCAAAATATGCAGGATTAAATAATAGGAGAGAGGACGTTTACCAAGAAATGCTAAAAAAAGGATTTGTTTCATCATTACCATCCTTGTCTATTAGTGAAAATGATTTTGTTGAAGAAGATAATTCTACAGAAACCGTTACAAAAATCAGTAAAACAACAGAGCAAAGTGATGAATTTAAGTATAGAAGAAGTTCTTTATATACGTTAATGATTAATGACAATCAGCGAGAACATTTTGAAGTGATTTTGAATGCTTTCGGAAATACACCGCTTTCTGAAAAATTCAACGATCATAATATTGGTCCATATTTGATAGATGCTACAGGATATGTTAAAGATCGTTCTTCTGAAATTACTGCTTATTTAGAAAAAAATTATGTTGCTAAAGATTTAATTGCAAAGTGGTTTAATAGAGATGAAAATGGAGCTTTTGATATGTCGCTAATTCAAAATAGAGGAGAATATAGTGCTACAGTTCAAGACAAAGTTGTAGCAGCTAATTTAGAAAGAGGAGAAGCCATATTAGCAGATGCTGGTGAAGAGTTAATAGGAAACACTTATGTAATCATCAATGATTTTAAATTTACCAACAAAGAAGAAATAGCTCAAAATGTTAGTAAAGCAGCAGGGTGGGCAAAATTAGGAGCTTCTTACATTCCTGGAGGTAGTGCAATAACAAATACACTTGATTTAGTTGATGCTGGAGCTACTATTGCAGGAAAAGGTTATATTATAAAAACGACCTCTTATTTATACAAGTTAGAATGGAATGATTCTGTTGCAGCAGTTTTTTACAACAACTTATGGGTAGATAAAAATAATTTAGATCCTGCTAAAATTGCCGCTTTTGAAAAGTCTGGTCTTTTTAAATTGAAACTTGTTGGTTATGAAGATGCTTGGGCAGACTTACAATCATCCGTTTTCACTAGTAAAACAGATCAAGAATTAATTTATATAGCTACCATTAAAGCGGTAGATAAAGCCATTGCTAAATTGCAACGTAAATACGAAGAATTTAGAACCAAAACACCATTAACAAGTGTAGAACCGCTTACTGCAAAAATTGGATTGAAAGAAGGGTTGGAACCAAATGATAAATATGAAGTGTTAGAGCAAATTATGGATGAAAATGGTAAGATTAGCTACAAAAGAAAAAGTATCATAAGAGTTCAAAAAGGAAAAATTTGGGATAATACCTATGTGCCTGAAGACGTGAATGAAGAAGAAATAAAAAAACAAGATATTAACGAAACTCACTTTATAGGTTCTAAATCTGGTTTATATCCAGGAATGTTGATTAGACAAATTAATTAAAAACAAAAGAGGCTGGTAAAATTACCCGCCTCTTTCTACTTATGGAAGTTGTTTTACTTCATACCAAAACCATAAAACTCTCTTCTTCCATTTTCATACATTCCTTCCATAAGCACACCATTGTTTTTATTAGTGTTTAAAATCTCAACTAACTCATCAACAGAATTTACCGATGTTTGATTTATTTTGGTAATAACATAACCTTGTCGAACACCAACACTTCTTAATTTACCATTAAATAATTCTTTTACTATTACACCATTTTTCAGCTTAAGCTTTTTTAGGGTTGCTTTATCGGCATTTTCAAATTTAGCCCCTAAACTCTTAAAGATAGAAGTTGCCTCTTTAGTAATCAGTTTTTCTGTACCATCAAAGTTTTTCAGTTTAACAGGAAATTCTTTTAAGTCGCCATCTCGTTCTACAGTTACTATAATATTATCTCCTGGTCTAAATTGGCTTAATTGTTCTTGAAGTTCTGGAACATCGTTAATACTCTTATTGTTAATTTTTTTAATTACGTCACCTGCTTGTATTCCTGCACTTTCTGCTGAACCATTTTTAGTAATATCGGTAATATAAACACCGTTTAAATCAGTTAATTTTTCTTCTTTAGCCAATTCTTCATCTATACTTCTAATATTAACTCCTATAAAAGCTCGCTGCACATTACCAAACTCTTTTAAGTCTTCTACTACTTTTCTGGCAATGTTGGCAGGGATAGCAAAAGAATATCCTGCAAAAGAACCTGTATTTGATTTAATTGCAGCATTAATTCCAACTAAGTCACCATTAATGTTTACCAAGGCACCACCACTATTTCCAGGGTTTACAGCTGCATCTGTTTGAATAAAAGCCTCAATAGCAGAGCTTCCTGAAAACGGGTCGCTTTTTAGTATGTTGATGTCTCTCCCTTTGGCACTTACAATCCCTGCAGTAACGGTAGAGGTTAGGTTAAAAGGATTTCCCACAGCCAATACCCACTCACCAACTTTAAGTTGATTAGAATTACCAAAATTAATATAAGGAAGCTTTTCAGCATCAATTTTTAATAAAGCTAAATCTGTTGAAGGGTCAGTGCCTATAATTTCCGCAGGATAGGTTTTTTTATTGTTCAATGTAATCTGAATATCATCTGCATTATGAATAACATGATTATTGGTTACAATGTATCCATCATCAGAAATAATAACTCCCGAACCAGCTCCTCTTACTTGTTCTTGTGGAGGGGCTTGATTACCATAAAAGAAATGATACAAGGGATTCATTTGATAATTTACGGTTGAGGCTGTTTTTACATGCACAACTGCATTGAGTGATTTTTCGGCAGCAAACTCAAAACTATTGGCAGTTCCCGACAAATCATAATTACTCACTAATGTGGAAGAAGCATTTTCTTCATCAGCAATGGGTTTAATGTAAATCTTCTCAGGTTTTTCTGTCAGCTTGTAAACACCGATAGCAGAAAAACCTCCAATTAATGCAAAAGATGTTGCAAATAATGCTGTTTTAATAGATGTGTTCATAGTAGTTAGATTTTATGGTTTCTCTTGTACAAAGTTCGTCATATAAACTACTGTAAGTATCTATATATTAGTGTGGTGCTGTTAAAGAATGTTAAAGGTCTGTTTTAAAAAATGTTAAAAAATCATCAGGCTTTAGATTTATTTTCTCCATAGTAAAATGACTTTGATTATAATAAAAATCTCTTTCTGCTAACAAAGAAGTGATAAAAGAATTTAATTCAGAGCTAGTTACATTTTTTAGCAAGGGTCTTTTATGAAGAGCATTTTTTAGTCTGCTTGCCAAAAATTCGGGGGTATATTTTAAATAGAAAGTAGTTCCATTGGCATTCATTAAGTCCATATTGTTGTTAAAACAAGGTGTACCGCCACCTGTAGAGATAACAAAGGTTTCATTTTCATTAATAAGTTGTGCTAATTTTTTGTGTTCTTTTTCTCTGAAGTAATCCTCTCCATCTAACTCAAAAATTGTAGGAATATCTTTGCCTTCATCACTTACTACTTCTTCATCAATATCGAAAAAAGGAATAGTTAGTTTATTAGCAAGTTTTTTACCTATGGTAGTTTTTCCGCTACCCATAAAGCCAATAAGAAATATTTTTTTAGATGTTTGCACCGAAATGTTTTTTATACAAAAATATTCATTTAGTTTTGCTTGAAAGTACTTAACGATTTTTAAGCTCAAAAATATTATGCAAGGATTAGTTTTTTATTTGATACTGCCTTTCATTTATCTTATTTCGATACTTCCTTTTCCAATATTATATGTTGTTTCAGATTTTTTATGTTTTTTGGTGGTTAATGTAGTGGGCTACAGAAAAAAAGTAGTGAAAACGAACCTTAAAAATGCTTTTCCAGAAAAAACGGATGTAGAAATACACGATATTTATAAGAAGTTTTACCGCTTTTTTTGCGATTGGATGGTTGAGATGATTAAGAGTATTACCATTAGTAGAGAACAAGCGTTAAAAAGGTGTAAGTTTAATGATAGTAGTTTGGAATTACTAAATCAACTGAGTACTCAAGGTAAAAAAATTATTTTTGTGATGGGACATTACGGCAATTTTGAGTTGGGTGGAGCGGAAATGGCTTACAGAACCAATTACCAGTTATATGTGTTGTACAAACCTTTGTCTAACCCATATTTTAATCAACTCATCAATAAGAAGCGAACAAGGTTTGGAATAAAGATAATTGCCATGCAGGAATCGTTGCGTAAAATGCTTTCTTTAAAAGACAGTAATGAACTCAGTGCAACCACTTTTATTGCCGACCAAACACCATCACCTAAAAATGCCTATTGGACCACTTTTTTAAATCAGGATACACCTATATTTTGGGGAACAGAATTAATTGCTAAAAAATTAAATTATCCTATAGTTTATATTTGTGTACAACAATATAAAAGAGGTTTTTATGAAATGAGAGCTGAAATGCTTTGCGAAAACCCAAAAGAAACTGCTAAAGGAGAAATCTCGGAAATGCACACCAAAAGACTAGAAAAAGACATTGTTGCTCAACCTGAATTTTGGTTATGGTCGCACAAAAGATGGAAGCATAAGCGACCTAAAAAAGTTTAATAACCAGAGTTCGATTATTATTTGTAAATAATATGTTGAAGAACAGGGATGTTGTCCGTAATGATATAATCCGGATGTTTTTTTACAGCATTATTTAGTCGAACCTTAAAAATTCCATTTTAGGCTAAAGGTTTTAAAAAATAGA
>JAVVER010000122.1:0-9874 GCA_032251145.1 Vicingaceae bacterium
TGAACTTATTAGCTTTTTCCGTGATTTTACTTAGACAACTTTAAACAACTTCAATGAAAAGAGGTATGAAAGTTTATTCGCATGACGAAGTTGCGGCACTGAGAATAGCTATTTCTTTTTTGTTTTTACTGCCTTTTTTATTCAAATACATTCATAAAATAAAAAAAGACAGATGGAAATATTTAGCCATAGTAGGCATTTTTGGTAGCGGAATTCCTGCTTTTTTATTCACCTTGGCAGAAACCAGTATTACCAGTTCCTTGGCAGGAATGTTAAACTCATTAACACCATTCTTTACATTAATTTTAGGAGTTATTATTTTTAAAGTTCCTGCGGTTAAAGGTAAATTCTTGGGTGTTTTTATTGGCTTAGTAGGTGCGTTGGGCTTAATTATTTCTAATGGTGTGGATTTTAATAATACGCCCATATTTTATGCACTTTTAGTAGTAATTGCTACTTTGTGTTACGCCCTAAGCGTTAATACCATTAAAAAATATTTAGGCGAAATAAATTCCATTGCCATTACTGCCCTATCTTTTTTAACCATAGGCATTCCTTGCATCATTTATTTGTTTTTTACCGATTTTTATCAAACCACCACTACCAATCCTGAAGCATTAAAAGCACTAGCTTATGTTGCTATTTTAGCTGTAATTGGTACTGCTTTGTCCATTATTATTTTCAATCAGCTAATAAAACATACTTCGGCAGTATTTGCTTCAACGGTTACTTACCTTATTCCTATTTTCGCCATTTTTTGGGGAGTTATTGATGGCGAGGAAATTAACTTCATTCAAATCGTTAGTATTTTCATCATTTTAGTAGGTATCTATTTTGTGAATAAGATAAAGGTTTGAGGTTTGAGGTTTGAGATTTGAGATTTGAAGACCGAATACGGAAGACGGAAGTTGGAAGTTGGAAATCGGCAATGAGCGTTAGAACTCCTCCCCTTCGGGGAGGTCAAAGTCCAGTGGACTTTGGAGCGAGCAAGTGTGAAAGATGGGGCTCATTAATAAAATAGAAATAATCACATGAAAATTGCATATTGATTATTAAATTTGCCGCTTTAATTTTTTATCGTATCAAACCTTAAAATGGCATCATCAACTAAATACATTTTTGTAACAGGAGGAGTAGCATCTTCATTGGGAAAAGGAATAATTGCAGCTTCATTGGCTAAACTTTTACAAGCTAGAGGTTATTCAACCACTATTCAAAAGCTAGATCCTTACATTAACATAGACCCGGGAACATTAAATCCTTATGAACACGGAGAGTGCTTTGTTACAGATGATGGTGCTGAAACTGATTTAGATTTAGGACATTACGAAAGGTATTTAAATGTGCCTACCTCACAAGCCAATAACGTAACTACCGGTAGAATTTACCAATATGTTATTAATCAAGAGCGTGCAGGTGCTTATTTAGGAAAAACCGTTCAGGTAATTCCTCATATTACCGATGAAATTAAAAGAAGAATTAAACTATTGGGAAATACAGGTGAATACGACATTGTAATTACTGAAATTGGTGGAACTGTTGGCGATATAGAATCCTTACCTTATATAGAAGCTGTTCGTCAGCTAAAATGGGAACCCGATTTTGATTGTATTGTGTTACACTTAACCTTTGTTCCATTTTTGGCAGCTTCTGGCGAATTAAAAACAAAACCTACTCAACACTCTGTTAAACAACTACTTGAATCAGGTGTGCAACCAGATATTTTAGCCTTAAGAACAGAACACAAACTTTCTGAAGGCGTAAAAGAAAAAGTAGCGTTGTTTTGCAATATTTCTCCAAAGGCAGTTATAGAAGCAATGGATGCCGATACTATTTATGATGTTCCTTTGTTAATGCAAGAAGAGGAATTGGATAAAGTAGTGTTAGATAAATTAGGATTATCTTATGGCGAAGAACCTCAGTTAGTTGCTTGGAAACAATTTTTAACCAAACTAAAAAACCCTAAACAAACTATAAAAATTGGTTTGGTAGGAAAATATACAGAGCTTCAAGATGCTTACAAATCTATTTCTGAAGCCATCATACATGCCGGAGCGCACATAGAAACTAAAGTTGAAGTTGACTGGATACATTCTGAAGACATCAATGAAAAAAATGCCAAACAATTGCTTGAAAACTTAAATGGTGTGTTAGTAGCACCTGGTTTTGGAGAAAGAGGTATTGAAGGTAAAATTGCCGCAATAAAATATGCTAGAGAAAATAAAATACCGTTTTTCGGAATTTGTTTAGGAATGCAGTGTGCTGTAATTGAATTCGGTAGAAATGTATTAGGATTAACAGATGCACATTCCACAGAAATGTATCCTGAAACGCCATTTCCGGTAATTTATTTAATGGAAAGCCAGAAAAACATTAGCGACAAAGGTGGCACAATGCGTTTGGGAGCTTACTCTTGCAATGTAAAAGAAAACTCCAATGCTTATACTGCTTATAACAGCGATAAAATTCAGGAGCGTCACAGACATCGTTATGAATTTAACAATAAATATTTAGGAGACTACGAAAAACAAGGCATGCTTGCTACAGGTTTAAACCCTGAAAACAATTTGGTTGAAATAGTTGAAATTATTAATCATCCTTGGTTTGTGGCTGTTCAATTTCACCCCGAATATAAAAGTACGGTAATTAACCCTCACCCATTATTTTCTGCATTTATTAAGGCTGCAGCCGATCATCACAACAAATAATTTTAAAAAATATTTCTCAATAAACCTACATAAATGAGTAAAGGATTAGATAAAAATGGCATAATTGGATTGGTATTAATTGGAGCAATCCTATTAATTTTTAGTTACTTAACACAACCAACTGAAGAAGAATTAGCAGCCAAAGCCAAAAAAGACAAAGCAACTAAACAAACCGAACAAATAGATAAATCTAATGCTGAAGAAATAATTTCTCCTACCGAAAGCAAAGAAGGCACAACTGCCGAAAACACCATTCTTCCTCTTGATTCTACAGCATTAACTACTGGTACAGATTCACTATCTAACCTTCAATATCAATTAGAATATGGTCCGTTTGCCAATGCTGCCAATGGCGAAGAAAAGACGTTTATCTTAGAAAATGAAAAAATTAAAGTTTCTGTTTCTAACAAAGGTGGCAGAATAACTTCTGTTGAGCTAAAAGAATACGTTACTTACGATTCTTTACCGCTTATCTTGTTTAAAGAAAATCTTTCCAGGTTCAATGCAGAACTTTCTATTCCAGGAGTTACAGGTAAAAATTCTTTACGAATTATCAATACCGAAAACCTGTATTTCGATACAGAAAATACTTCTTTTGAGGTTGGAAGTGGAGATGCTAAAAGCTTTTCTCTTAAATTATATACTAGCGATAAAAACAGCTTTATCGAGTATAAATATACCCTTACGGGAGATGCTTATTTGGTAGATTTCGACTTTACCACTTCAGGAATGAATGAAATTTTAACTGAAGAGCCTATTATTCAATGGCAAATGGTAACTCCTAGTCAGGAAAAGACGATACAAAGTCAGGAAATGGTTAGCACAACCTACTACAAATACAATAACAATGAAGTTGATTACATTGGAACTGGTTCTTACGAAAAAGAAGAAATGCTTTCTCCAATGGATTGGATTATGTTTAAACAGCAATATTTCAACGCTACATTAATAGCTAAAGATAAACCTTTTGATAACGCCAATTCTTTTGTTGAAACAAAACAAGTTCCAGATAATTTAAAAACTACACATATAAAGGAAATGAGTGCGGGAATTACGGTTCCTTACGAGTTTAAAAACAACGAAACATTTGCCATGCAATATTATTTTGGCCCTAACCGATTGGATGATTTAAAAGCTGTAGGTGTTGGTATGGATGAAGCTATTGACTATGGCTGGGGAATTTTCGGCTGGGTAAACCACTTAATTATTCGTCCGGTATTTAATTTTTTAATGCGTTTTGATTTACATATTGGTTTAGTAATTCTGTTACTTACCATTATTATTAAAACCTTGCTTTTCCCAATTACTTGGAAAACGTACCTAAGTAGTGCAAAAATGAAGGTTTTAAAACCTGAAATTGCCGAGCTTACCGAAAAACATAAAGGTGATGCTATGAAAAAGCAACAAGCTACTATGGCATTGTACCGACAAACAGGTGTGAATCCGTTGGCAGGATGTATCCCTATGTTAATACAAATGCCAATTTTATTTGCATTGTTCCGCTTTTTCCCGGCAACTTTCGATTTACGTCAGAAAAGTTTCCTTTGGGCAGAAGATTTATCTACTTACGATTCCATTTTAGAATTACCTTTTGATATTCCTGTTTATGGAGCTCACGTAAGTTTATTTACCTTGTTGATGGCTATTTCCATGATTTTCTACACGAAAGCCAATAGTCAAATGACTTCAGGAGCAGGAATGGAAGGAGCTATGGCTGCTCAAATGAAAATTATGATGTACTTAATGCCCGTAATGATGTTATTTTTCTTTAATAAAGAATCCTCAGGTTTAAGTTTTTACTATTTGGTTGCCAACATGATGACTATTGGACAGCAGTATGCCATTAAAAAATGGTTTATTGATGAAGATAAGTTACTAGCTAAAATTCAAGCCAATAAAACCAAAGTGAAAAAGAAATCGGGCTTTGCTGCTAAGCTAGAAGCCAGAATGAAAGAAGCTCAAAAATTACAAGAGCAACGCAAAAAGAAAAAATAAAACTATACAACCATGAAAAAAATAACATTTATATTATCCTTAACAATATTAAGTATGGCTTGCAAAACGCAAGAAAAAACACAAAACACTTCCGTAAAAGAAGAAACAAAAAACATACAACAAACAGACTCCACTCCTATTAAGGAAAGTCTGTTCATCACTATGGAAAGAACTCCTTGTTTAGGAATCTGTCCATCTTATGCTATTTGGATTTACAATACCGGAAGAGTAGAATATGAAGGTAGGTCTTTTGCAAAAAAAGAAGGTAAACATACCAAAACACTTTCTAAAGATGCAATGGATGAAATTACCAATATGATTAGAGAAATTGGATTCTTTAATCTTCAAGATAAATACGATGCGCAGGTTACTGATATTCCATCTTGTATAATTTCCGTAAATTTGGATGGTAAAAAGAAAAAAATATTAGATAGATATGAAGGTCCAAAAACACTGAGAAACTTAGAAAAACTAATTGATTTTCATGTTATAGATGACGATTTAGTAAAGGTAATAGAAGAATAAATCGACCAAATAAAAGCACTGCTATGGCTATTAAATTAATAGAAGTTACCGAAAAAAAACACTATAAAGATTTTGTAAATGTTCAGTTTAAAATTTACAAAGGAAACAACTTTTGGGTGCCGCCCATCAAAAAAGATGAAATAAAAGCCATTCAGCCAGAATTTAATCCTGCTTTTAGGTTTTGTAAAGCTAAATTTTGGGTAGCTTATAAAAATGATAAATGTGTTGGCAGAATTGGTGCTATCATTAATGAACAATACAACGAAAAAACTGGTGAAAAAGCAGGACGCTTTACTCGATTAGAATTTTTTGATGATGAAGAAGTAGTTAAAAACTTACTTCAAACTGCCGAAGATTGGTTAAAAGCTCAGGGAATGACTAAAGTGTTAGGCCCATTAGGATTTACCAACCTAGACCATCAAGGAATGTTGGTAGAAGGTTTCGACCATTTACCATCAGCAGCATCGGAATACCATTTGCCTTACTACAAAGATTATATGGAAATATTAGGCTACCAAAAAGAAATTGATTGGATAGAATTCCGTTTATTTTTAG
Organism: Vicingaceae bacterium; assembly: GCA_032251145.1. GTDB lineage: Bacteria > Bacteroidota > Bacteroidia > Flavobacteriales_E > Vicingaceae > BRH-c54. The sequence goes on from JAVVER010000122.1 coordinate 5,784, forward strand.
AAGGTATTCCCGATAAAGCTAAAAGAGGAGCAGAAATTGTAATACAAAGAAGTAACTTAACTGTAAAAAGTTTTAAGAAAACATCAGAATTACTACCTTTTGCCGATCAGTTGTTTGAAATTTTAAACGAAGCCTTTGATGAACTTCCTTTTGTAGTCCGTTTAGACAAAAAAATGATTGATTACTATGTTAAACGATATTTGATGTTATTGAATCCAGAATTTGTAAAATTAGTTTTTGATGAAGACCAAAAATTAGTTGCATTTATCATTGGACTGCCTTCGTTATCGTTAGGCTTACAAAAAGCAAAAGGGAGCATCCTTCCTTTTGGATGGTATCACTTACAAAAAGCATTAAAACATCCTAAAGTAATCGATTTAATGCTTACAGGAATATTACCAAAATACCAAGCTAAAGGAGTAACAGCAGTATTGTTTTATGAATTGCACCACGTAATGGAAAAATACGGTGTTACCGAAATGGAAACTACAGGTGTTTTTGAAACCAACCAAAAAGTAATTCAAAACTGGAAAAATTACGAACACCTGCAACATAAAAGAAAGCGTTGTTGGGTGAAGAGTTTGTAAACCTACTTACACCTAACAGGTTTTAAAAACCTGTCAGGTGTGATATCAAAGTTAAAGTAAAGCTAATGTACTAATTTTTAAAGTACAAACTTGGTTTGTGTTGCTTTTTTTAAGCTTACGAGACAACCCTACAATGATAATAAATAAAAATACTACTCACTCGGTACAACCGAGTGCAACTAAAACTTATTTTTATCTAAAACAAAAAAGCCACTTTGGAGTTCCAAAGTGGTTTTTTTTTATATATGTTCTAAATTAGATTAAAAACTAAGAAATTACTCCATCAATATAATTTTATCACTCGAAATTACTTTAGTTTGCCCTATCACTTTGTAAAGGTAAATTCCTTTTGGAAATTTTGATAAATCTATTTTTGTTTTATTATCTCCATTAATTTTTACTGAACTTACCACTTTACCCATTAAATCTGTAATAACGATTTGTGCATTATTTTCTTTTAAGCTATATTCAAATGTTACTTGACCTACTGTTGGATTTGGATATACTTTAACTTCATCCTTAACGGTGAGCGTTGCTTTATTATTTCCATCAGCAGTACTTTCAGTATTATCATTTCCAGAAGTTCTTGCATTCGCATTACAATCTGAAATATAAACAGCTGATAAAAGATGGCTCACGCAATTATTAGCATCGGTAATTATTAATTCTACTGATAACATTCCTGTATCAGCAACCGTAATTAGTGGGCTTGAAGTTAAAGCTGTCAATCCATTTCCAAAAAACCAAGAATAAGTAAAAGGTGCTACTCCACCAAAAGTGTTACTAGTAAACTGAATTTCTCCTGGAGCACAGCCTGTTGCTGTCATTGAAATTTTAAAACTATTATTAATGGTTATTTCTGCTGTTGCAGTATCTTTTTCACATGCTTTCTCCCATTTATAATGCGTTTCTTCTCTATTTTCTATTGTGGTAACTAAACTTGTTGTAAACACTTTGTTTGTATCGTATTGAACAGCTATATTTCCATTAATTAAGTTGGTATCATTCAAAGCAATTGTTTCTTCTTTTATAGAATCGTTATCAAAATCCCAAATTAGTTTTAATCTGCAATTTTCTGCTTTAAGTGGAATAAAAGGGGTGCAATCGGCAGTAGGAATACAGCTTGGTTGACTTAAATCAATGGTGGTTTCTCTGTTTAACTTAACATCTTCATCTGCTAAGCATTCTGGAATAGTGGGATCAATTTCAGATTTAGGATTAGGAAAAACGGTAACAGCACCATAATAAACTACTGTATCACATGTTGTTCCTTGTGTTAATGTAACTAAATAAATGCCTGGTTTTCTAAATGTGTAAATGGCTTGTTCATCTGTTGAAGTGCCACAATCTCCAAACTCCCAATTATAAAATGAAGACAAATTGTTGGGTATAAATATAATTGCTTCATCCGTTAATAACTTAACATCGCTGCTTAATTTAAATCCATTTAAAAAGTTAGTTCTGGTTTGAGCGTAGCCCATTGCGAAAGCACAAGAATTGGCATTGCTTACAAGAACGGGAGGTGAAATGTTGGTATTACAGATATTACTGAAGTTGAAATTTAGTTTTACATTTTCATTATCACAAATTTTCTTATTGGCAGGAATTATCATATTTTCTTCTACCAATACTTCTTTTCCTGTTTCTGTTTTATTTTTAACTTTTGTTTCTTTAGCAATAACATTTTTATTGCCCACTTTAACTTTATCGTTAATTTCTGCATTTTCTCTAATAACCGCTAATTCTCCTATAATAATTTCCTTGTTTATAATTGTGTTTTCACCTATAAATGCTCCGCTACCAATAGTTGTTTCTTTTTTGATTAGCACCTTGTTTTCTATATCCACATAATCATAAATGGTAACGTCTTTTTCTATGACTATACTATCATTTACAGTAGTATGTTCTCCTATTGTTGTATTTTGTTTGATGATGGTGAAACTTCCAATAACGGTAAAGTTTCCTATTTCAACTTCTTTTTCAATAATGGTATTTTCTCCAATAATTACATGTTCTCCAATAATACTGTTCTTTTTTATTACAACATTATCCTCAATGGTAGTATAGGAATTAATGATTACGCCTTGCTCAATGGTAACATTAGCTCCAATAGTTACATTTCTTCCTATTGTAGCGGATGGATGAACAGTAGAAGTGGTATCTACTTTACTAAATCCTGAAGAAGTTTTTAATGGCTGAATTTGATTTAATAAATCTACAGCAGCCATTAAAGGTATGGTTTTATTGATGGCATCACGCTCAATTTTTGTTACAGCTATGGTGTTTTTCAGTATTTGTCTGTATTTATCGGTAAGGTAACAATTATCTATGGCTTCTAACTTGGTAATTGCCGCATCTCGTTGTCCAATTAACCTAAATACTAAGGCTTCATCTAGTAATAAATAAAATTGATCTGATACATTTTGTGCTGTTACAGGCTGTTTTTGTAAATTAATTACTTGTATTAATTGCTCTACACTATTATCTAATGTTGGCACACAATGGCTTTCTGTAATTCTGCCTGTGACAAAACAATTTTGTAAGGCATTTTTCATGTTGCTATACCCATATTTTGCTAAAAATGATTGGTTATAATCGTTATAATCAATGGTGGTTGTAGAAAATATTTCATAAAACAAACCAACTGCTGTTACATCATTTTGGGTAGTATCTGTTAATTCCATATACGATGAGGCTTCTAAAATCGCTTCGTTTAAGGGTTTATTGCTAAAATAAGCACTATTTACCATAGGACATGTGCCACAAACTGCAAGTGGTGAAACCGTACCTGTTGGAATAGTAGTTCCGCCTCCTCCTGTGCTACCGCAAGATGGTGTTGGTGGCTGGTTGGGTAAAAACTGCCACTGTACTGGTGTTTTTATACAATTTGAAGCAGTTAAATAACCACTACAAGGGGAAGATTCCTCATAAAACATAGCTTTTTTATATTGAGCTAAATAAGGTGGTTGAGTGTATTCGCTAGTGGTATTAGGGTCAGGTGTTCCTGCACCCATTCCTGCTCCTTGAAAATATTGATTAGCATTACCTGCTATAGCTGTAGGTGCAGGCACTGGAAATTCTGCTGCCAATACGCCATTGCTAAAATCATTATACCCTAATTCTATGTCTAACAAATTAGTTCCAAAGCCTTCAATATTATAAAAACTGCCTGTAATTTTATTAAACCCATTACCGTCTATGGAACTCATTCTTAGCTGAGAATCATCATATAAAATTCCGTCAGGTACTTCGTTTAATGTTGAGTTTTCTATTTTACTGCATTTCATTATCAATGTACCTCCTCCATTTAGAATACCCCCTTCTTTTATTACCACTTCATTTAAAGTGGTTGATGTAAAAGGACTGTGGTTATTAATTCCTGATGCAATAGCATTTAAAGTGATTATATTTCCTTTTTTATAAACTGATGGAACATCTGAAAAGTTATTTAGTCGAACCTTAAAAATTCCATTTTAGGCTAGAGGTTTTAAAAAATAGATTTTC
>JAVVER010000123.1:0-9860 GCA_032251145.1 Vicingaceae bacterium
AATGTTTAAATAACATTTTTATTAACAATTTCTTATCCCGAACTCAGGTTTTAGTAGTTTTTTAAAGAAGACTCCTCAAAAAAATAAAATGACAAAATTCATGGTTTTATAAACTAAAACCACGCAATTTTGCATTTGTAATGCAAGCAGAAAAAACTCATACAAAGCAAAAAACAACTTGTTACCATTGTGGTGAAGATTGCTTGGAAGAAACATTGGTTTTCGATAGTAAGTCTTTTTGTTGCCTAGGGTGTAAATCTGTTTATGAAATTCTAAATCAGAATGATTTATGTAATTATTATGATTTAGAAAAAACACCAGGCATTTCTCCACCAAAAAATGTTTCTAAAAAACACGAGTACCTCGAAAATCAAGAAATAGTAGAAAAATTAATTGATTTTAAAGATGATGAACGTATGTTGGTTACCTTCTATTTACCACAAGTTCATTGTAGCTCTTGCGTTTGGTTGTTAGAGAATTTATACAAACTAAATCCACATGTATTTTCATCGAGAATTAACTTTCTAAAAAAAGAACTTAAACTGTCTTTCAATTACCATCAACTTTCCTTAAGGCAATTGGTAGAATTACTGGCTTCAATAGGTTACGAACCCGAAATTAATTTCTCAGATACATCAAAAGATAAAAAGTATAAAATAGACAGGAGTTTAGTCTATAAGCTAGGAATTGCCGGATTTGCTTTTGGTAATATTATGATGTTGAGTCTGCCCGAATATTTTGGCTTAGACGATATAAAAGAACTTTCGTTTGCCAAATTCTTCGGATACATCAATATTTTACTTTCCTTGCCTGTGTTGGTGTATAGTGCGTCAGATTATTTAAAATCGGCTTGGGTAGCTCTAAAACACAAAACAATTAATATAGATATTCCCATTGTGTTGGGAGTAATAGCATTGTTTTTCAGAAGTGTTTATGAAATTGTTAGCCACCAAGGAGCAGGATATTTAGATTCGTTGGCAGGATTGATTTTCTTTATGTTGTTGGGAAAGGTTTTTCAGCAAAAAACCTATGCCGTACTTTCTTTTGAGAGAGATTATAAATCGTATTTTCCAATATCATCTACTATTATTAAAAATAACGGAGAGGAGGTGAGTATCGCTGTTTCGGAACTTAAAAAAGGCGACATCATCTTAATAAGAAACAATGAGATTATTCCAGTAGATGCACAATTGATAGCAGGTGAAGCAAAAATTGATAATAGTTTTGTTACAGGAGAATCTTTGCCCGTAGATATTAAAGTGGGGGCAAAAATTTATGCTGGAGGAAAACAAAAAGGAGAAGCCATACAATTAAAAGTGCTGAAGGAAATTTCTAATTCTTACTTAACACAATTGTGGAATGATGAAGCTTTTACCAAACAAAATCAGGATCAGTTTGCCGGAATAACCAATGCCATTAGTAAGTATTTTACCTCAATAATTATTGCAATAGCCTTGGGCAGTTTGTTTTATTGGTGGAATATTGATAAAAAAATTGCCATACATGCTTTTACATCAGTTTTAATTATTGCTTGTCCTTGTGCGTTGGCTTTGTCCGCACCATTTACTTTTGGAAATGTGCTGATAATTTTTGGAAGAAATAAATTTTACCTCAAAAACGCATCTGTTATAGAGCAGTTAGCAAAAATCAGTACGATAGTTTTTGATAAAACAGGAACACTTACACAGGCAGCAAATTCCTCTATTTCTTATATTGGAGAGGAAATGAATAACGATGAGTTAAATGCTGTAGCTTCGTTGTTAAGACAATCATCACATCCACTTAGTAAATTAGTTTTTGCAACATTAGAAAATTACCAACTAGTAGAAACAAAAGAGTTTGAAGAAGTGTTGGGTAAAGGAATTGTCGCAACAGTTAATGGAAAAACGGTAAAAATTGGTTCTGCAAATTTTGTTGAAACTACCAAAGAAGATGCTGCAACAACATCGGTAGTTTATGTAAAAATTGACAATAAACTATTAGGAAGATTTCAGTTAGAAAATGCCTACAGAAAAAACCTAACAACGGTAATTAATCAATTACAGCAAAACTTTAAACTACATTTAGTATCGGGTGATAATGACAGTGAGCAACAAAGATTGTTAGCGTATTTTTCTAAAGAAAATGCTTTTTTATTTAATCAAACTCCCGAGCAAAAACTTAAGTACATAAAAGAACTACAACAGCAAAATGAAAAAGTAGCCATGATTGGTGATGGATTAAATGATGCCGGAGCTTTAAAACAAAGTAATGTAGGTATTTCTATTTCTGAAGATGTAAATACTTTTTCTCCGGCTTGCGATGCTATTTTAGATGCTGCCGTTTTTGAAAAATTACCCTTGTTTTTTAAATATGCCAAAACAAGCATTAACATAGTAATTGCAAGTTTTATCGTTTCGTTTTTATATAATATTGTAGGATTAAGTTTTGCTGTACAAGGATTAATGTCGCCTGTATTGGCAGCTATTTTAATGCCTTTGAGTTCTATTACTGTAGTAGTTTTTGTAACTGTTGCGACCAATCTTTCTGCCAAGTTGATGAAATTTAATTAATTAAATTTTAAAAAATTAAAAATCAATCCTTTACCAAAAGACAATTATTAATTTGACAAAAGTCATGTTTTTTAATACTTACCTACACTACTTTTACCGAAAATTATGAGCGTACTATTTATATTAATCATTGTTAGTTTAGCAGTAGCTATTAGTTTTCTAGTGGCTTTTGTGTGGTCTGTAAAAGACGGGCAATACGAGGATGATTATACCCCATCAATGAGAATTCTCTTTGATGATGAGATAAAAGAAATAAAAAATCAATCAAAACAAACTTAATAAATTATGACACAGCAAACAGAAAAGTTTTTTTATGACAACAAGATCGTAAAACTATTTGCATACGCAACCATTTTTTGGGGCGTTGTAGGAATGTTGGTTGGATTGCTTGTAGCACTTCAAATGTACCTTCCGGCATTAAATTTTAATTATGAGTTTACCACTTTTGGTAGAACCAGACCTTTGCATACCAATGCAGTAATTTTTGCATTTGTGGGTAATGGAATTTTTACCGGAGTGTATTATTCTTTACAAAGGTTGCTAAAAACCAGAATGTGGAGTGATACATTAAGTTTAATCAATTTCTGGGGATGGCAGTTAATTATTGTCTCCGCAGCCATCACCTTATTAGCAGGTTTTACAAGTGGAAAGGAATATGCAGAATTAGAGTGGCCAATTGATATAGCTATTACTTTAATTTGGGTAGTTTTTGGTTGGAACATGTTTGCTACCATATTAAAAAGAAGAGAAAGACACTTGTATGTTGCTATTTGGTTCTATATAGCCACTTTTGTAACTGTTGCAGTTTTACACTTGGTAAATTCTTTTGCTATACCTGTAAGTTTTATGAAAAGTTATTCATGGTACGCAGGTGTTCAAGATGCCTTAGTACAATGGTGGTACGGACATAATGCTGTTGCTTTCTTTTTAACAACGCCTTATTTAGGATTAATGTATTACTTTCTACCAAAAGCAGCACAACGACCAGTTTATTCTTACAAACTATCTATTATTCACTTTTGGGCGTTAATCTTCTTATACATTTGGGCTGGACCTCACCATTTACTTTATACTTCTTTACCAGAGTGGGCTCAAACGTTAGGTGTGGTATTCTCAGTAATGCTTATCGCTCCATCTTGGGGAGGTATGATTAATGGATTATTAACACTTCGAGGTGCTTGGGATAAAGTTAGAGATAGTGCGGTGCTTAAATTCTTTGTAGTAGCCATTACTGCTTATGGTATGGCAACTTTTGAAGGACCAATGTTATCATTAAAAAGTGTAAATGCAATTAGCCATTATACAGATTGGACGGTTGGACACGTACATATAGGAGCGTTGGGTTGGAATGGATTCTTAACTTTTGGTATGTTGTATTGGCTTATCCCTAGAATGTTTAATACGAAACTATATTCCGAAAAATTAGCTGGAGTACACTTTTGGATAGGTACTATAGGGATATTAGTTTATGCTGTGCCATTGTACTTTGCAGGATTTACTCAATATTTAATGTGGCAAGAATTTACTGCTGATGGATATTTAAAATACCCTAACTTCTTAGAAACAGTTATTGAACTTGTTCCTATGTATATGACAAGAAGTATTGGAGGAACATTGTATTTGGTTGGGGCGTTATTAATGGTTTATAACATCATTAAAACAGTAAAACAAGGTCAGTTTGTAAATAATGAAGCTGCCGAAGCTCCTGCTTTAGAACCTGTTTATACTCCTCATAAAGGAGAACACTGGCACAGAGTTATTGAAAGAAAACCTGTTAAGTTATTAATCTTCTCATTAATTGTAATATTAATTGGTGGAGCGGTAGAAATGGTGCCAACCTTCTTAGTAAAATCTAATGTACCAACTATTGAAGCAGTAAAACCATATACACCTCTTGAATTACAAGGTAGAGATATTTATGTAAAAGAAGGTTGTTACAATTGTCACTCACAAATGATTAGACCATTTAGACATGAGGTGGAAAGATATGGCGATTATTCAAAATCTGGTGAGTTTGTTTATGACCATCCTTTCCAATGGGGGTCTAAAAGAACGGGACCAGATTTGGCAAGAGAAGGTTCTAAAAAGTTGAGAAAATCTCATTCTTGGCATTATAACCACATGGAAGACCCAACCAGTATGTCGCCTAAATCTATTATGCCTGCTTACCCTTGGTTGTTAGAGAAAGACATAGACATAGAAAGTACACCTGCAAAAATTAGAGCAATGCAAACGCTAGGTGTTCCTTATGCAGAAGGTTATGACCAACAAGCTAATGATGACTTGAGAAAACAAGCCAATGAAATAGCAGAGCAACTAAAAACTGAGGGAATTGAAAAAGCAGATGCTAATAAAGAAATTATTGCACTTATTGCTTACTTACAAAGGTTAGGAGCTGACGTAGAAAAATAATTTAAAAAGATAGATTTATGCTAAAGTTTATAAAACATAATATGGAAACAATTGGAGGAATAGAAATCTTTCCAATTATTTCACTGGTTATCTTTTTCCTCTTTTTTATCGGATTGTTAATTTGGGTAATAACTACAAAAAAACAATATGTAGATTATATGGAAAAGTTACCCCTAGAAGATGGTAATGAAATAACAATGTGTAAAACTAGCTCATATAGATAAAGAATTAAATAACTCTTTTTCAGGTTGTAGTAAGGTAGTTTGAAGGGGAGTCTGAAAAACAGAATAAGCAATAACAAAAGCTCCGAAGGAGCTTAATTTAAAAGAGTTGAGTGTGTAAGCTCAACGAAAAATAAAAATGAATCTTATAACTTATAACTAAGGAATCATGGAAAATAAAATCGAAAAATCAGAAATAATTGAAGGTTTGGATAGTAATGTTACAGACCATGAATACGATGGAATTGTTGAATTAGATAATGCACTTCCGCCATGGTGGTTGTATATGTTCTATGGAACAATAATTTTCTCAATAATATATGTTATTATGTTTTTTGGAATGGGAAAATTTAAGCAGCAAGATGAACTTAAAGCAGAATATGCTGAGGCTGCAGAAAAAATTGAAGCATACCAAAAAGAGCATGGAGCTGCAGTAGATGAAAATAGCGTAGTATTAGTTACAGATGCTGATAAATTAGCAGAAGGTAAAGCAATTTACGAAAAAAACTGTGTTGCTTGCCATGCTGTAAACGGTGGTGGAGGTGTAGGTCCAAATTTAACCGATGATTACTGGATACACGGAAATAGCATTAATGAAGTTTTTAAAGTGGTTAAATACGGTGTTCCTGAAAAAGGTATGATTCCTTGGGAAGCACAATTAAACCCTGAGCAAATGCAAAATGTTTCTAGCTATATTTTAAATGAATTTACAGGTAAAGATGTAGAAGGAGGAAAAGAACCTCAGGGTGAAAAAGTGAATTAATACCAATAAATTTAAGAAAATGGAAGCAAATACATCAAACGATAATGCTTCATTCAGAAACAGAATTACAACGGTTGATGATGAGGGGAAAAGAAAATGGTTATATCCAAAAAAGCCTAAAGGTAAGTTTACTAACTACAGAACTTATTTGAGTTACCTGTTGTTAATTATTCTTTTTGCCAATCCGTGGATTAAAATTGGTGGTGAGCCGCTTTTAATGTTCAATATTGTTGAGCGGAAATTTGTGTTGTTTGGTCAGGTTTTTTGGCCGCAAGATTTCTTTCTTTTTGCCTTGATAATGATAACCATGGTTATTTTTATCGTGCTGTTTACTGCTGTTTATGGTAGGGTTTTTTGTGGGTGGATTTGTCCACAAACCATTTTTATGGAAATGGTTTTCAGAAAAATTGAGTACTGGATAGATGGCGATTACAAACAACAAATTCAACTAAAAAAACAAGCTTGGAACACTCAAAAAATAGTTAAAAGAGTGTTTAAGTATGGGTTATTTTATCTCATCTCAGTAATTATAGCTCATACGTTTTTGGCGTATATCATTGGTTCAGATGAGTTAGTAAGAATTCAAACATCTCCTATTCAAGAACATCTTGTAGGTTTTATTTCTATATTAATTTTCAGCTGGGTATTCTTCTTTGTATTTGCATGGTTTAGAGAGCAAGTTTGTTTAATTGTTTGTCCTTACGGCAGATTGCAAGGCGTAATGCTAGATAGAAATTCGTTGGTAGTAGCATACGATTATATTCGTGGAGAAAAAAGAGGTAAATTCAAGAAAAACGAAGACAGAAAATCAGAAAACAAAGGAGATTGTATAGATTGTCATCAATGTGTAGATGTTTGCCCGACAGGTATAGACATTAGAAATGGTACGCAGTTAGAATGTATCAACTGCACAGCATGTATAGATGCTTGCGATTATATGATGGAAAATGTTGGTCTTGAAAAAGGCTTAATTAGAGTTGATTCCGAAAATGCGATTGCAGAAAATAAAAGACAATTTTTTACTACAAGAGCTAAGGCATATACAGCAGTTTTGCTTATTCTTATTGGATTTGTAATTTATCTATTTACGCTAAGAGGAAGTATGGAAGCTAGTATTTTAAGAACTCCGGGAATGTTGTATCAAGAGCAAGAGAATGGCTTTATTAGCAACTTATACAATGTTAAAGTGGTAAATAAATCTAATAAAGATTTAAAACTTACCTTTGAGCTTGAAAACATGGATGGCGAGGTGAAAATGGTTGGAATGGATACGTTAAGACTTGAAAAAGGAAAAAGCAACCAACAAGCCTTTTTTGTAAATATCTCAAAAGAGAACTTGAAAGAAAAATCTACCCCTATTAAAATAGGTATTTACAACAATGGCGAGCTTATCCATGAAAATGAAACTACTTTTTTAGGACCTACTAATACTACTAACACTACGAAATAATGAAATTTAATTGGGGAACAGGTATAACAATTTTTATAGTACTATTTGTAGTATCTATGAGTGTTATGGTTTTTAAAGCAAGCCAACAAAATGTAGATTTAGTTACCGAAAATTATTATGAAAAAGAATTAGCTTTTCAGGAATTAAAAGAAAAAGAAGCCTTGGTGTTCAACCATTTTAAGGAACAAGTTAGCTATAAAATTGAAAATGATAAATTGCAATTGATTTTCCCAAGCGAAGTAGAAGGAGAGATAAAAGGCAATATTGTTTTCTTTAAACCTTCGGATGCAAGTTTAGATCAATCAGTAGATTTTACATCAGAAAGTAAGACATTAGTTTATCCTTTAGACTTGTTTTCAACAGGTATGTATAAGCTCAGAATTGAATGGAAAAATGCAGGAAATGCTTATTACAGTGAGCTTACAGTGGAATTGTAAAAAACTCCGTTAATGGAAATTTTAATCGTTGGTTTTGTTTTAGGATTTTTGGGTAGTTTGCATTGTATTGGCATGTGCGGACCAATAGCTTTTGCATTGCCCTTAAAAAATAGCAGTGTAGGGTATAGAATTGTAGGGGCTTTAACTTATAATTTTGGCAGAATAGTAACTTACAGTCTGTTAGGTTTTGTGTTTGGTTTTTTTGGTCAGGGCATTAAAACTGCATTTTCACAACAATTTTTATCTATTTTAATAGGTAGTATTTTAATCTTAGGAGTATTAATTCCTTCTAAATGGTTGAATAATTTATCACCAACGAGTTTTGTCTATCAACAAATAGCCTTTGTGAAGCAAAAATTAGGAGCTTTATTAAAATCTTCATCACTTCACAACTTGTGGTTTATTGGCTTTTTAAACGGTTTTTTACCTTGCGGATTGGTCTATACCGCCATAGGTTCAGCAATTGCCTTGGGTGATGTGTATAAAAGTATTTGGTTTATGGCTGCTTTTGGTTTAGGAACACTTCCGTTAATGTTTTTAGCTACTCAATTAGCAAGTGTGGTAAGTGTTTCCATCAGAAATAAAATCAGAAAATTCTTTCCAATTTTAATCATCATTATAGGTGTGTTGTTTATCCTCAGAGGCTTGAATTTAAACATTCCCTATATCAGTCCAAAAATTAATGTAGAACGTCCTTTTGTACAGGATTGTTAAAGACCTAAAGCACTAATAATAAGCTAAAAATATTTTTATTAAAATAGAATTACTATATTTGGGCTAAAGATATAATGCGGATAAACGTACCATTACGTTTATCTGGTTGTTGTAGTGCATTTAAAACAACCGAATGACCCGAGAAAAAAAGACTTGTGACGAATGTGAATCTCCATACTTTATGGACAGTTCAGAAATGATGAGTTTATGTCCGGACTGTGCACACAAACTTTATGGTTATCCAAATTGCCAACACGAGTTTGAAAACGGGAATTGTAAAAAGTGTGGCTGGAATGGACAGACATCTGAATACTTGAAAAAATTAAAAAAGGAAGATGGAAATTAAGTATTGCTGGAGATGTAAGATGGACATTCCGATGTTGAACAAACAAGAGTTTGAAAAAGCCTCAGCTTTATACTCGAAAGGTTTTAAAAACATAAAAGCCGACAGACAAGATAGGTTTAAAGAATTATTGGATTACTACTTTGACTTGACAGGGTTTAAAGAAACTGAGCCAAATGCGATTATGCATCATTCAATTGAACAATTTGGACCTGACTGTGAAAATTGCGGTAAGCCATATAGGACACCAAAAGCAAAAATTTGTATTGCTTGCGGACATAAAAGAGAACTAGAAAACAAATAAAAAACGCACTACAATCGAGTAGATGGCTCCTCCGATCTCCTCTAAGTATAACCAATCCTCTGTTTCAAGCATTCGCTTGGAACAATTTATATATCATTATCTATTCAAGCATTTGCTTGGAATAAATAGTTAAATTAATAGTTCAATGTTAATTTTACCTTTGCCATCACAATAATTGATAGCACTACTCCAACAATAGTTTTCTGCACTATCTACAATTTCGGCTTCAACAGGGTTATTGTGGAGATAATTTAATTTGTTATCTATCATATAATTATCCCATAATTCAATAGGTTGATTATGTTGCTGCCACAATTGCCAATCTTTGTTGTTACTATTTTTCTTTCCTGCATCTTCAAACATCCATAAAAGCCATTCTTTTCTACTTTCCTGAGGATGACTGCTTATTTCTTCCCTTAATTTTTTTGAGGTAAACCTTTTAAAGTCTCGAAGGATATCTTGCATAGGCTTTCCTTTAGTCCCAATTATTAAATGTACATGACTTGGCATAATGCACCATGCATAAACAATTAAATCTTTTTCTTTTTGGCAGTACTCTAATGATTCTGTTAGAGTATAACAATATTCCTTTCGAGTAAATAAATCTATCCAATTTACCGTAGCAAAACTTACAAAATATGGTTTGCTTTGATCTTTAAATTTA
>JAVVER010000124.1:0-9782 GCA_032251145.1 Vicingaceae bacterium
TAAATTAATTTTGTTGCTAACAAAGAATTGTGAAAGGTTTCGAACACTTATGGCGGGACGCTTTCGGCAGCGGGGTGATCTCTATCCGTCATCTTATGTTTATAAGGTATGATAATATCAGTTATCTTTTTTAATAATAAATCTTTTCATTGGTAGCTGATAAATATTATTGTTTCTATCTTTAACTATTATAGTTTCAAAATTAATTCTTGAGTTATGATATGGTCTAGCCATTATTTCTTTTATTTCAGATGTAATTATGTTTGAGTTTACTTTTATTTCTTGTCTATTTCCTAAATGAACATAACTAAATATGTAATGAATAATTTCATAATTACTACTATCATCTAAAGGTATCTCATTTAATTCTAACAACTTATTTTGTTGTATTTCCTTGTTTTGGTGGTTAGGAAATATTCTTAAAGAATAATGAATTTTAGGCTTAACATTTATTTTATTGTTGATTGTTAGATGTATATCATTTAAATGAATAACCTCCTTTGTTTTTTTATTAATAAATCTAATATTAGTAAAATATACATCTATTTCAGGTTTATATATTTTAAAAAAAATTTCCATGCCTTCTTTAGAAATTTCTTTTCCAAATTTATGTGTCGTTGAATAGCCATTTTTAATAGTAGTTGCATCTACAGCTAAAAGTTTATATTTTTTATTTCGACCTAAACTGTCAGAAATGATAATTTTTCTGGTATTTTTAAATTCTTCCCACGAAATATTACCATCTATTATGTTGTTGTAACTAGCAACTAGTTTGTGTTGCCCTTTCAAATTAATAGTTAAGGAAAGATAAAACACAATTAATAAAAATAGCTTAATCATAGTGTCGTTAAATTAATGAGTATTCTCGGTAATTTTTTATAAATAAATCTACTTCAAATATACAAATAAAACACTACCCCTTCAACACTTCTATCATGGCTTTGGCTTTAAGCAGACATTCTTCGTATTCTTTTTCGGGAATTGATAAAGCAGTTATGGCTCCCCCAACCATAAAGGATAAATATTTTCGGTTATTATTGTAAGTGATGCTGCGTATAACTACATTAAAATCAACATTTTTTTCGGGAGTAATGTAGCCTACCGTTCCGGAGTAAATGCCTCTTTTGGTGGCTTCATGTTTTTCTATCAGTTGCATGGCACTAATTTTTGGAGCTCCTGTCATAGATCCCATCGGGAAAAGTGCTTGTATAATTTCTTCAAAATTGGTGTTTTCTTTTAGTTTTGCTCTAACGGTAGAAATCATTTGGTGTACTTGCGGAAAAGTATAGACACCACAAAGTTCATCTACTTTTACGGATGCTTTTTGAGCAATTTTAGATAAATCGTTACGCACCAAATCTACTATCATTACATTTTCGCTACGTTCTTTTTGGTCTTGAGATAGTATTTGTTTTAGCTGTTCATCTTCTTGTTGGTTTTCTCCTCTTTTAATAGTACCTTTTATAGGTTGGGAAATGATATCATTTCCTGTTTTTTGAATAAATCGTTCGGGAGAAGCACAAAGCAAATACTTGTCATCTTGTTTTACAAAACAAGAGAAAGGTGTAGGCGACTTTTTGTTTAATAAAAAATAATAGTCAATAGGGTTAATTGCTACATTTTCAGCATAAAATTCCTGACAAAAATTTACTTCATAAATATCACCCAACTGAATGTGGTTTTTTAGTGCCGATACATTAGCTAAATAGTCTGCTTTGGTAATTCTGCTTATAACTTCAATAGGTTGTTTTGTTTCAATAGCAGCTAATTTGTAAATCGCAATGTTGTTGAGTATTGCATTGATTTCATCACTAGAATAATGTTCCTTATTATAATGTAGATGACTATTTTCTCCTTCTAATACAAATAACAATTGTGGAGTAAAAAAATGTTTTTCTGGAAATTGAATTCCATCAGGATGATTGGAGCTTAATTTTTCAATCTGATTTTTATAATCGTAGCTGATAAATCCAAATTGCCAACTGTTTTCGTTACACTCGTTGTTATCGGAAATAGCAATAAAACTTTTTGTTGAAGAATCATTGCTGTTAAGAAAAACAATGTTTTTTACATCGCTAAAATAGTGCAATAGTTGTTGCTGAAAAATAATTGTATTGGGTATTTTAATGTCTAAACAATTCACTTACTTACGGATACAAGTTATAAATGTCATTTCTTTTAACAAATCTTGCTAAGATTACAGTACTATCTTCATAATAAAAGCCTAAACGGTAATCGCCTATTCTAATTCGGTAAGCTGTGGGGTGACCTTTCATTTTTTTAAGATTTTTAATGTCTTCTAATTTTTTAACCTCGCTAATATTGTTGACTACAGCAATAATTTTATCAATAAGCTTTTGGTCTTTGATTTTCTTTACATCTTTAGTAATAGCTTTAGAATAAATTATTTTCATTTGACTTTAAGTATAAGTTTACTTTTCATTCAACGCTTTAAAAAACTCGTCTTTACTCACAGTATCGTCAACATCTACTTGTTGCATTAACATTAGCAAACCTAAATCTTCTTTTTCTTCTATACTGAGGTTTTTATAACGTTGTTTTTCTTTTTGTTGAACAAACCAACTTACTGCCTGTTCCATTAAACCTTTAACACTCATGTCTTCTAGTGCCGCAATAATTTTAAGCTTAGTTAAAGTGGTTTCGTCTATGTCGATGTTTTTTCTCATAAATTAGAATTTAATATACAAATATATACAATGTATATTATATATACAATATATACTTTGCATTATTTTAAGATTGGTATTAGCTAAATTTAAAGTAAATGCTTATTTATTTTTCAATTGCTCATCAATTATTGCCAATCCTTCTTCAAAAGAGCAAGGGTTATAACCTAATTCTCTAATGGCTTTATCTAAAATAAATCCTGTTTTTGGTGGTCTTTTAGCAGCCTGATTTAAAGAGTTTGATTTTATGGGGTGCACATTTTTTTTGTTGTAACCATAGAAATCTGCTACACGATATACTAATTCAATAATGCTCATTAAATCTTTACCTGAAAGATGAAAAATTCCTGTAGCTTGTTTTTCCGCAATGAGCCAACAACCCATTGCTAAATCTTCTGCTAATGTTGGTGAACGAAATTGATCATCTACAATAGTAAGTGGGTCGCCTTTTTCTAAGGCTTGCTTTGCCCAAAGTACAATGTTAGAACGGCTCATGTTTTCTGCTACACCATAAACAATTATAGTGCGGACTATGCTCCATTTGGTGCTGGCTTGTTTTATTAGTTTTTCGGCTGCTAGTTTAGATTTTCCGTAATAACTTAGCGGATTGGCTTGGTCGCTTTCTTTATAAGGACCGTTTTCTCCATCAAAAACAAAATCGGTTGATAAATGAATAAGATGTGCTTGATGTAGCTCGGCATATTTTATTAGATACTCCACCGCAGTTACATTCAATTCCCAACATTCTTTTTGTAGCGATTCACAACTGTCAACATTTGTCATGGCAGCGGTATTAATTACGTTATCGGGTTTAAAAGTATTGAAAATAGCAGCTACTTCCTTTTCATTTGTAATATCTAAACTTTGGTATTGATAACCGTTTGTATAACTTATTCGGGTTGCTCCTTTTGAAGTTGCTAGCAACGTAATTCCTTCTTTGTTAGCTAATAAAGCTACTAGTTTTTGTCCTAAAAGTCCGTTGCTGCCGGTTATTAAAATTTTCATTTGTTAAAATTAATTATTCATTATTTCACTAACCCTAAAATTAACCACATAGTAATATAGTTTTTATTAGCTCAAAAAGTTAAACTTAAGGTTCTTATAGCTTGTTTCCATAAAATGGAAACACTATGTGGTGCTATAATTATCTTTACGGTCATGTTGTGCTATTTATCTATGTGGTTTAAGATTTGAAAACAGGTATTTTCTTATCCAAAACTCATGGTAAAATTAGAAAATCAATACGTATAAAACTAATGTGGTAGCAGCTATTAAAAAGTAAATCTCAATTGAATTTTTACATCAGAACGATGATTTCCCTGAATTTCTTCTAGTCCACTTCCAATGGTGTCAACATTTTCGAAATAAGTAATAGCATAACGCAACCATAAATCTATCCCTTTTCTAAATTGATATCTTGTAGTAAGATACGTTCTAACACCTCTATTAAAATAGGCTGGTATAGAAAAGGAGTACAATACATCGTTTTCGTAGGCATAAATTCTACTATTGAAAGATTCCGTATCAAACAATCCGTAACGAAATGAGAATGAGAGTGGACTGCTTTTGGCTTTGTATATAATATCTTGATAAATTAAATAGCCTGTTTCAAAAGGAGATTCTTGTAAATCGTAATTAATTAATTCTACTCTTCCTTTAAGTTTAATAGATTCTGTAATTTGATAAGAGTAATTGAAACGATAATTGGTTTGTGTTTCATCTACTAAATAATCTATATCATCTACATCTACTTGGGTGCTTTTATTTCTTAAACGTTGTCTTATTCTAACATACATTTCCAATTTTCTGGATGGTCGGTAATTCAGTTGTGTAATGTATTGATGTCCTTTAGAAGGAGCATCAATTCCGAACCGCAGCCAGCCAAAACTAAACTGATCGTAATAAGCTGTGAGCGAAAAGTTTTTGCCCATTTTGGCAACAATCCCAGTATATAATCCTTTTTCATTTTCATTTACAGAGTTTTCGCCAATAGCAGCACTAGAAATGGGTTGAAAGTCTCTATCAAAATCTCTATATAAAACCGCTAAAGAAAGTTTGGGATCGAGCATTATAATTGCTCCTGAGGTAATGGCTCTTCCAGCATCTATACTTTGGCTTACTTCTCCAAAAAAGTTAAAATTTCTATAAATCCAATTATAATCTAAGCCTACTTTTGTTTGTTCGCTGTCTTGATTTCTAAACTGACTATACGGTTGTATATTTCTTTCAAATTTAGCATCTATTTTACTGAAAATACCTGTCGCACCAATATTTAAGCTTCTGGTTTTGTAGGCAATATGTCCACCCATTTGTTGTTGGGTAATCGCTCCCTTATCTTCAAATTCATTAGGAGTTCTGTGAAAACCTGTTTGTTGTAATGAAGAAATGGATAAGCCTTCCTGATTAATTGCTTCAATTTCTTCTTGCGATAAACCCGAAGTATCTTGCGTAATTACGTTTCCGTCTACTTTTTTGTGGGAATAAAAACCTGTAATTTCAAATTTCCCGAGTTCGTAGGTTAGTCCGCCACCTCTTAAAAACAAGGTTTCATCAACAGAGGCGTAAGGTCTTAGTCCGGTAGCACTTCTTTTTATCATTAAAATGTCGGCACCTTTTCCAAAAGCTCTTCCCGACCAAAAGGTTAACCCTTGTCCGAATTGAGCTTGATAATCGCCCAAGGCAATTTGCTTAAACTTTCCTCTATCTCTTAAAAATAGATGTGCGGAATAAAAATCAAAACCATTTTTTTGCGTTCCTGTAAAAAATTCTTCTCCAGGGTCTTTTTCAGCCGTAATACCTATACTTACATGGTTACCGTATTTATAACGATAGCGGGTAAAAATTCGCTCGTTAGAACCTAAATACCGTGAGTTTGGACTAGTAGCAAGAGCAGAATCGGTAGTTGGACTATAACCTTTTTTTTCTTCCAACACTTTTTCTACTCTAACAAAATATTGGTTGGTACCATTTTTTATAAGTTCATTAAAAGTAAGTTGAGCAGTATTAAAATCGGCACTAATTTTTACAAAGGGTAGTATTAATTTAATACTTTCTAAATCAAAACCATTCACTGTTTGTAGCTCTTCCAACGTCATTAATTTGCCATTTTTTTCTATGTGGATGAGCAGGTTATTAATTTGAATGTCGTTAAGAAGGTTTAACGAACTTAAATCATCAAAATCAGCTCTGTTGAGGTTTAGCGGTTTATCGTAATAAAATGAAAGTTGATCAAAAATAGTGGTATAATCGGCATCAGGATTTTCATCAGTTTCTGATAAATATTCTACTCGTGTTTCTATAATTTGATTTTTTTCATCCTCACGATTTTGTGCCTGAGTTTGGTTCAAGCAAAAAATAAGAAAAAACAAAAAGAATAGTATGTTTTTTAAGTTCTTCAACATTTAAAAATCTGTTTTTACTTTGTTAGAAGATTTGGAATCAGATTTTTTGTATATCAGCGAAATTCCGGGAGTCATACCCAATGTTTGATGGAAAGAGGAAGAAGCTTCCAGAATAAAGTTTTTCATAATTAAACCAAAACCAAAAGCACTAGATGTTGGGTTGTTAGAAATTCCACCTCTTATATACAGAATATCTATAATGTGGTATTCAATTCCGAATTTCACAACAGGGTCAAAATCAACGTCTTTTTCAGTTTCTAAGGCAAAAATTAATTTATCAGAAAAACGATAATCTAAGCCTAATTTCATTACTGTGGGAATGCGTTCGTTGTCGTATTCGGCTAATTTGCTTCTGGTAGGATTATAAATGTGAGCTCCCAATGTAATCTCGTTACTTAATTTTCCAATAAGTCCCACAGCTCCGGTAACACTATTTTTGCTGCCAAATTCTTGGGTTAGACTGGTTCGTAAATAATTCATTTGTACACCTACCGCAAATTTTTCACTAAACTTTAATCCGTACGATAAACCTGCTCGGGTTTCCATAAACTCGGTAAAGCCAAAAGAAGCTACACTTACTCCGAAAGCTCCTGTTTTGGTGGGCAAAACAAATGCTCCTGCTTTGTAACTGGTTTCTTTTAGTAAAAATCTGTTTTCGTAATACAATCCAGCACTTAAATCTTCAACAAAACCTAAACCAGCTTGGTTGTTGTTGGTTGACCACAAATCGGAAAGCGTGGTGGTAATTCCGCCCATAGCTGTTGAACGAGCACCAATAGGGTCGTTTATTACTTGAGCAGTAGAATTGTTAATGCTTGCGAAGCATAAAAGTGCGGTTATCAGTAAAAACTTATTCATTAGCAGCTTCTTCTTTTTTCTTACTAAGAATGTAAATAATAGGTAAAATGCCAACGGTATTAAAAATGGCGATACAAACAAACCACACTAAATCGTTGTTTCTGGCAGATTTCCATAAGCCTATTAATTTCCAAATGCCATCCCAAATGGCAACAATAACAATTAATGTAAGGATAATAGGATTGGTAAGTAGTTCAAGGTTTTCCATAAGTTGTAGTTATTAAGGGTTAGTTTTAATTTTATTCCAGGTTTCGTACATTTTTTCTTGCTCGGGGCGGTTGGGTTCTTCTTCGGTAAGTGGTTCGCAAGGTTTTAAAGTGGTATAAGCTTCTTTGGGTAATGCCTGATAAAGTTGTGTGCCTTTAGTTTTCCAAGCCATCATTTCATCACTTACTTTTTTAATGGTTTTGGCTGGATTTCCTACCACTAAACTTCTTTTTTCAATTTCCATTTTTGCAGGAACAAAACACAATGCACCAATAATGCATTCGTCTTCAATAACTACATCATCCATTACTACGCTGTTCATGCCTACCAAGCAATTTTTGCCTATGGTTGCTCCGTGTATAATGGCTCCATGTCCGATATGAGCTCCTTCATGTAATGTTACTGTAGTCCCAGGAAACATGTGTATGGTGCAATTTTCCTGAACATTGCAACCGTCTTTAATGATTATTTTCCCCCAATCGCCACGAATGGCAGCTCCCGGACCAACATATACATCTGCTCCGATAATTACATTGCCCGTTACTGCTGCCTGAGGATGCACAAAAGCCGTTGGATGAACCACAGGCTTAAAACCATTAAACTCGTAAATAGCCATTTATCAATTTTTATAACTGTAAATGTAAATAAAAGGAATCTTTTATGGAAGAAGCAAGGTTATTTTTTTTGTAGCCCTCTAAATCCCCCGAAGGGGGACTCAATCATAGTGAAAAGGTAATATATTGCATAAACTTAAAGTTAAGCTTTTTTAATCCTCCCAACTATATACTTGAGTTTTCATTTTTTTTGATTCAAACGTGTCGTAAAAAAAGCTATGTTTTTTTCCATTCATTTTTTTTTGAAATTTTCAATAAATCCTCTCCGCTACTTCAAGCATTCACGCTTGGAGTTTATAAATTTAAATCTAATATAACTTATTTAAATCATTAATGCTAATAACCTGAGTTGATTAAAAACAACAAACAACAACAACTAATTCTACTCACTCAATAAAGATGGGAGAGTGTTCTAGGTTTTTTTTAATGATTAATTTTCACCTATTCTCACCCCAATTACACACACATCATCAACTTGTTCTAAATTCCCTCTCCAGTTCTCAAAATGTTGAGCTAAAATTTCTTTTTGTTTGTCCATTGTTTTATCTTGAATGGATAAAAGTAATTCTTTAAAAGGTTTATACATAAACTTTTTACCTTTTTCTCCACCAAATTGGTCGGCAAAACCATCGGTGAAAATATAAATAGTATCTCCTTTTTGAAGTTCTATGTTATGTGTAGTAAAAGGTTGTGGATTATCTGTTTTCCCAATGGGTTGTTTGTTAGGTTTGATCTCTATAATTTCAGCCCCACCTAACCTCCCCAAAGGGGAGGAACTCTCGCCCTCATTTTCTTTGTTTTCTAGCTGGCTTGCGGCTGGATTCCCCTCCCCTTCGGGGAGGACGGGAGGGGCTTTTTTAATAATATAAAGAGCGTTATTAGCTCCGGCATATTGCAGTGTAGCATAACTTTCCGAAAGTTCGGAACCTTTGGAAAGTTTTAGACTGCAAAGAGCTATATCCATTCCGTCTTTTACATCTTCTTCACTTTTTTCAAATTCTTGAACAACTATCTCTCTGGTTTTATTTAAAATTTCTCCTGGGTTTGTAAGTTGAAACTCTCTAACACTTCTGTTTAGTGCATTATTGCAAACTACACTCACCATAGCTCCTGGCACTCCATGTCCGGTGCAATCGGCTGCTGCAAAGAGGATAACTTCATTGCGATTCTGAGAGCGAAGCGATTCAGGAGAAGCAATCTTTTCATTATTTGCAGATTGCTTCACTCGTTCCTCGTTCGCAATGACGGAAACCGATTCCATCCAATAAAAATCTCCTGCTATAATATCTTTTGGAAGATAAAGTACAAAATTATTAGGCAAATATTCTTTTACGGTTGTATCTGATGGTAATATCGCATTTTGAATACGTTTGGCATAAGTAATTGAATCGGTTATTTCTTTATTTTTTTCTTCCAATTCAGTATGGGCTTTTTCTACTACAGCTTTTTGGCTCTCAACTTCATATTTTTGTTCCTCAATAATCAGCTTTTGTTTTTTGGTTACCTGCAAACGGTTGAACACAAAAATAAAGAACAGAACTACCAATACTAAACCGCCACCAGTAGCATAGGTAATAATTTGTTGTTTTTCTTTTTCTTCTTGTTCTATTGCAATTTGTTTTTCGTGTTCAGCATCTTTTATAGCTTGTTGTTTTTCATATTCAAATTTAGTTTGTTGTTGCACTGTCGCTTTCATGTTTTCTTCTGAACGTAAACTGTCTCTCATTTGAATTTCCAAATCACGCATATCAAAAGCTAATTTGTAATTTCCTTCTTTAATGTAAACTTTGGTCAACAACCTTGCATTACGCCCTATTTGATCTGGAAAACCTAGTTCTTGAGCCAATTGAAAGCCACGCAGCCCCATTTTTTTAGCATCTACCAAAAAACCTTGCTCCAAATATACTGTACCAAGGTTTGCTAGTGTGTTTGCCACACCTTGTTTGTCTTCAATTTCTTCTTTAGTCGAACCTTAAAAATTCCATTTTAGGCTAAAGGTTTTAAAAAATAGATTT
>JAVVER010000125.1:0-9651 GCA_032251145.1 Vicingaceae bacterium
GGTTGACTTCCGAAAAAGCAGCAAAAACACAAAAATATAAATGCCTTGAACAAGCTAAAGAAAATATTTCAAACAATTTAAACTAAACCACCATGAGACCCGAACTAGAAACAATTGAACAAATAGAAAAATACTTGAACAACCAACTTTCTGATACAGAAAAACAAGCTTTTGAAACAAAAATAAAGCATGATGCCAACTTGGCTGCTAAAGTTGAAAATCAACGCAACGTATTAAAAGGAATTAAGCGATTAGGTGCAAAAAAAAGCATTTCAAAAGCAGGTAAAAAGTATAAATTTTATAGGATGATGAGGTATATAGGAATTGCTTTACTGATAATTGGTGTCTCTGGATATGTTGCTTATTCTTTTTATACAAATAATCAATCTTCCTCAATTATAGAAGAAAAAACAACCCTTAATAATTATACTAATTTTGAAGAGGTCGCAGACTCATCATCTGTTCAAAACTCAAATTTATCAGATGAAAATGTTAATTCGGAAAAAATTGAACTTCCTGTTAAAAAATCTCAATTCTTCTTTATTGATTCATCAAAAGACACAGTAATAATTGGTAATGAAGGAACTAAAATCACATTCAAAGCCAATACTTTTGACATTCCTAATAAAGAGAAAATAAAAATTGAATTAAAAGAGTTTTACAAACGTTCTGACCATGCTTTATCTAACTTAACCACCATTACCAATGACAGAAGGTTACTGGAAACTGGAGGAATGGTTTTTTTAGAAGCAACTGTTAAAAATAAAAAAGTACACCTCAAAAAAGAAAGTAATTATACTATAGAATTTCCTTACGAAAATAAAAAAGAAGGCATGTTACTTTTTGAAGGTGTTGAAAATGCAAACACCATAGTATGGGAGAAACTCAACACCTCTCAAGTTGAACCAATTGTTGTGGAAGAAATTAATTCAAATTCACTAAATAACCAACCAAGTGATAATGATGTAGCCACCATTGTTGAAGAAATGCCTGAATTTAAAGGTGGAATGAATCAACTTTTTACATACTTGAAAGAAAATGTAGAATATCCTAAAGCTGCTCTAAGAATGGGAATTTCAGGTACTGTATATGTCAATTTTACTGTAGCTAAAGACGGCTCTTTGGAAAATGTTAATGTGATAAAAGAAGTCGATCCTTTATTAGATAGAGAAGCTGTTCGAGTAGTAAAATCTATGCCTAATTGGATACCTGGAAAACAAAAAGGCAAAGCTGTGAAAGTATCATATAATTTACCTGTCAGTTTTAAACTTGCAGATGGAGATAAGATTTCAAAATATCCTCCTGAAAAAATAAAACAATACAAAGATTCTGTGCAAGCTATTCGAAAAACTGAAGTTGAAAATTTATTAGAGGAAGATACAACTGATTATTCTAAGCCAAATAGTATTAATAAAATTTCAACTTATGTTTTTGCAAACTCTACTTTTGGTTGGATTAACTGCGACAGATTTGTATCAGCATCTACAATCAATCAAAGACTTAAAACCAATGATTTAAATTTTTATAATGTTAAACTAATTCTTCATGATTACAAAAGCCAATTAATTACCTTTAATAAAAATGGATTTATCTCTATAAAAGTCCCTGCAAATCAAAAAATAACTGTATTTGCTATTAAATATGAAAATGATTTGCCTTTTATTTGTTTACAAGAAATCATCACTTCTACCCAAATTCAAGAACTCCAATTTGAACAGTTGACCAAAGAAAAACTACAACAATGTTTAACAAAAATTGATGGTATATAAACAATTCCACCAGTCAGGTTTTTAAAATCTGACTGGTGGAAATAAATTAAAACTTAGCTGTAAACGAAAACATTAAATTTCTGCCGGGAGCAGCAATGCCCGAACTATAAGTTCTGTAACGTATATCTGTTAAATTTTCTATTCCTCCTCCTAAAATAAAATGCTCTTTCAGTTGGTAATTGACTTTAAAATTAAGGGTTGCCCAATTGGGTGAGTAAGGATTTCCATTGTTATCAATGGCATACAATTCACTTTTAGGAATTTCTTCAAAAGGCATGTCTTCAAACTTTTTTTCGCCACTAAACTGCGTATAAAAAATCATTTTTAGCTGCTTAGTTGTAAAACTCAATTGAGCTGATCCAAACCAAGGTGCTGCATGTCGAGACGGACCTGTTGTGCCATCTTCCAACTCTTCTGTTCCTTGTTGGTAGTTGTATTTTGCCATTAACCCAAATCCCGCAGGTAATTTAATTTCAATTCCGGCATGAAGCCCTTTAATTTCAACAAAAGCAGCATTTTGTATCGCCTGAACTTTACTCATTTCTCCGTTATAGATTATACTGTCGTTGCCATTAAATTGGAAATCTCTCCTTACCATTCCGCCATCCAAATACGTATAATAACCTGTAATATTAAACTTTACCGCTTCATTAATTACTTTACTGATGCTTAATTCGGCATTATAAGCATATTCGGCAGTTAAATTAGGGTTAGGAGTAACCACATATCCCGGTTGAAAATCGAACATTTTACCAATATCATCTACATTAGGAGAGCGAAATCCTGTTGAGGCATTTCCACTGATGTTCCAACTTTCGGTAGGTTGATAAACAAAACCCAAACTTCCTGTTGTAGCATTATTATTAATTTCTGCATTGGTAAACGGAAACGGAAAATAAGTAGTATCGAATACTGCATTCAACATAAATTGGTTGAACCTAGCTCCCGCTTGTACTAAAAATTTTTCCGTTAAATGATGTTGAAGCGTTAAATATACCGCATACGATTCCCAAGTAGCTTGAGGGTAACGAGCAGCAGCAGGAACAATAATGTTAGTGGTAATATCTTCATCCGTGCCAAAAGAATTTACATCATTATACACTGCTTCAACTCCATAAAAAAGTTCGGTTTTCTCTCCCAACATTTTTTCAAAATCGATATTAGCCGAAAAAGCGTTTACTTCCTCTAATCTATTAGAGCGAATTGGCTTATTAAACCCACGGTCTATTCTACTTTCTTCAAAATATTGATGTGCTAATCGAATGTTAATTTCATTATACAACACATTTTCTGAAGAATGGGTAACATTCATATAATTCATAGTCCAAATTTGAGGGCCATAATTCCATTCGGCACTTCTTGGCAAACCGTTTTTAGTTCTGGTTAATCTATCATAACGTGGATAATCGGTAGTGGTAGAATACAAAAAGCCATAATTAACATCCCAATTTTTGTTGGGTTTAAACCTAATTTTTTGCATTAATGACAGCTGTTTGTAAGCTGTTGGTTGTTGAACCAATGGATCGGGATTGGCAACAACTACATCCGTACTATCTTGTCTTTCAACGTAAAATTTTCGGAGGTAAGAAGAAGGTCCTTTGCTACCCATGCGAATATCGCCAAAATCGGAATGGGTAATGCTTGTTACCATTGCCCACTTTTTCCAACCAACGCCAACATCAATATGTGCTGTCATTTCATCATTAGCAGAAGAATACCTCGTTGAAGCCTTTCCAGTTACCAAAGGTTCATCGGAAGTTGAAAACTGAGGTGTTATCGTAGAAAAACTCATTACTCCACCAATGGCATCACTTCCGTAAATTACTGAACCTGGACCAAACAATACTTCGGTATTTTCTACCGCAAAAGGATCTATGGAAATTACATTTTGTAAATTCCCGCTTCTAAAAATGGCAGTATTCATTCGGATGCCATCAACAGTAATAAGTAATCTGTTAGTAGAAAACCCTCTAATCATTGGGCTTCCACCTCCTCCCTGACTTTTTTGAATAAAAACCTCTCCTGATGAACCTAATAAATCGGCTGCTGTTTGCGGATTTTGTAAGGCTACATCTTTAGCAGAAATAGAGCTTATTTTTTCTGGCACATCATTTTTGTTTTGAGCCCAACGTGTAGCAGAGATAACTACCTCATCTAGAGATAAACCAGCATCTTCCAACATAATTTCAAATGACATTAGTTCTAATTCTGTATAAGATTTCTGAATAGATTTATATCCTATTAATCTTAACTCAATTTTTTCCGATGTTTTAAAATCGCTAATATCCGCCTGACCTTTAACATTGGTAAAGGTGGCTAATCTTGGCTGATTACTAACAATACTTACCATTTCTAATGGCAAGTTAGTTTTTTTATCTTTTACAGTAATGGTTTGTGAAGTACTCAACAAAGAAATACAACACAGCCATACTATAAGAATGATTTGTTTCATAGTTAATTTTTATAAAAGAACACCAATTACAAAAAGTCGTGTAAATGTTCTTAAATTAATAAAAATGTGAATTATTTTTTTTATTTAACTATGTTGAGGAGGTGGAGTTGTAGGCGGTTGTTGCCAATAAGATATAAATGATTTACAAGGTGTAAAGTGATTGATTTCATTTTTCAAAATAGTCAATTGTATAATAGGTTTTTCTGAAAGATAAAGTGTTTTAAAGAAATGAGTAATCACCTTATTTTTATTGTTCTGAAAAGGGTTTTGAGCAAAATTTTGTTGTACCAAATTGGCTAATTTTTGATTCAAAGCAGTTTCTTCTTTATCCCACCAAACCCAGTAATATATTTCGTTACCAATAATTTCTTTCTCAACAATATCATACATTTCACCTTTGTATTGGAATTCTTTGCTGTGTTTCCATTTTACTTGTTGGTCAACTTTATCTTTATCGAAAACCAACAACACCAACTCTTCTTTATCTATTCCGGCAATAATTTTATGCTTAATGTCTTTTTTAATGGCTTTGCGTTCCATTTTGAGATAAGCAAAAGGAAATAGTGTTGCTATTGCAATAATAAGTAGTAATGATATGCTTATGAGTTTTTTCAAGAAATAAAATTTATTTTATTTAAACTCAAAATTTATAAACTCAAATTTATTTTAATTATATATAAAAAAAGCACGAGTGTAATAACTCGTGCTTTTAAAATAATGTTAAATTAAATTATTGTAATACAATCTTTTGATTAACCTCCATGCCATTATCTCCAGTTAATTTAAGTAAGTATATACCTGATTTAAGACTACCTCTATTGATAACTAATAAATGATTTCCTTGAGTTTGATTATCATTTAAAACATCTAACACAACATTTCCTAATAAATCATATATTCTCATGGTTACATTTTGAGATTTATTTAATGTATAAGAAACTGTAGTACTTTCATTAAATGGATTTGGGTAAGTGTTCAAATTAAATATGTCTGTTGAGTTTTCTTCAATGCCAACTATACCAGAAATATTTACATCATCTAAGAATAAGTTATTACTCATTTTTCCACTTTTATACTCAAATTTGAATCTTACATTATTTGTTTGTAATGCAGATTGTAAGTTAATAGTTACTGTTTCCCATTGAGAACTTTGAGTTGGAAAATAAGGGTTAGCGTAAGAACCAGCATTAGCTAAATTAATTCCTTGAATAGTTCTTAAAGGAAGCCAAGATTTACCACAATTTAAAGAAGCATAAACTTTAAGTTCTTCAGTTATTTCACCTAAAACAGTTGCTCTTGTAGCTGAAGAGTATTTAAAAGTTAGTACTCCTGAAGTAACCGAAGATAAATCAAATGATGGACTAATTAAAGCATCAATATCATTTCTTCCAATACCAGGAATGTAGTTAGGAAAAAATACTGGCTCACTATGAGCATTTAAATACATTGAACTAGTTCCTGTAGCACCAGCAACGCTAGTAGCTTGCCATTTAGAAGCGTTATTTTCATTTGTTATAGTGAACCAAGATTGGTATGAAGTAGGGTTTTCAAAACTTTCAGAATATGTTCCTGAATATTCAGACCAAGGTGGTGAAACATAAATATAAAATGGTTTAGTTTCTGTATCAGAACCCGCATTACCTGTAGCAGTTATTGAAGCTCCTTGCCAAAATAAATCATTAAACACTACAGTTTGAGAACTACTAGTTGAAGTAGAAGGAGTTCCATTACTGAAAGTCCAATTTACAGAATTAATAGCAGTCTTCCATGATGCATCTGTAAAAGTTACAGCATCTCCTTGGCAAATTAATCGTTGGTTTACAGTAAAATCTGCAATTGGGGCACAGTTGTTTACAGGATTAGGAACGTCCGTTCCAGTAGCTACAAGATTAGCTTGAGACCACAAATTATTCCTACCACTAACACTACTATTTAGAGCTGCATGCATTCTATCAACTTGTCCAACTGTGAACATACGGTTACAAAAAGAATAATCCATATAATTTTGATAATTTTCAACTATACCAGGGTTACAAACTTGTGCTTGAGCTGGTGTAGGACAAAAAGTAAATCCTCTTGTTTCAGGTGTATCATGAACTCCATCATCACCACAAACTGTACCTGCATCATTATTCAAACCCCATGGGTGAGCTAAATTAAGCCAATGGCCAACTTCATGAGTAAGAGTTCTTGATCTAAAAGCATTCGAAGTTCCAATAGCACCTACATAAGTACTTAAAACTACTATACCATCTATGAAAACTCCAAATTGATTATCAACTGAACTTGGGAATTGAGCATAACCAGCAACGCCTGGTGTGTCTCCGATAGATTTAACTACCCAAATATTCAAATATTTTGTTCTGTCCCAAATATTTAATTTTGATTCATTATCAGCATTATTAGTTAAATGAGAATGAATTCTATCAATTCCATTTGTACAATTTCCAAAAGCATCAATTTGAGCCAATCTAAATTCAATGTTTGTTTTACCAATAATTGTATCAAAATCTGGAATAACTAAACTTGTGTCTGCATTAGATTTAGAAAAATCTTCGTTTAACACTCTAATAGCATCAAAAACTTGAGCATCTGATATATTTTCAGATCCATATTCGTGTAAGATATGAAAAACAACAGGAATTACATAAGTTTGATTACTTTTGTTATTCTTATTATTTTTAATAAATTCTTGTGTAAATTTTTCTAATTCTTGTTCCTTTTGAAGAATGTCTGGATATTTATTAATTAATTCTAATCTATGTTCATCAGAACTACAATTAAAATGTCCTTCGTGTTGGGCTTTTACATCTACTGTTTGAAACAGATAAGAAATAAGCACTAGTAATAATAAGCGTGTAGTTTTCATATTGTTAATTTTTAATTAAGTTGAGTTCAGGATAACTTTTCTTTTTATTTCAGATTCAAAAACGAACTCTTAAATTTTAATCTGAAAAAACGTATAACAATATTACGATTTTTTTTTACATAAATTATTTATATATATTTTTTTTATACTTCAACTTTGGATTCTTAAAAGAGACTATTTATTATTAAATTCGCTCATTGTTCTGCTTAAACCAATTGTAACAAAGGCTTTAATAATTGCTGTTGTTTTCTCTAATCTTTCAGGCAATAATTTTTTTTCTTCTGAAGCAAATTCTCCTAAAACATGATTGATTTGTTTGCCTTGAACAAAATCACTTCCAACACCAAAACGCAATCGGGCAAAACCTTGATTTCCTAACACTTGTATAATATTTTTCAGGCCATTATGTCCTCCATCACTTCCCTTTCCTTTTAGCCTAAGCGTACCAAATGGGATGGCTATATCATCTGTAATTACCAATAAATTTTCTTGGTTTATTTTTTCTTGCTGAAGGTAATAATTTATAGCTTTACCACTAAGATTCATGTATGTTGAAGGTTTAAGTAAAATTAATGTTCTACCTTTGTACTTTAGTATTGCAGTGTTTCCTAATTTATTCGTTTCAAAAAAAATAGTGGACTCCTTAGCTAAGGCATCCACTATTTTAAAACCTATATTATGTCTTGTATTTTCGTATTCAGAGCCAATATTGCCCAATCCTACTATTAAATACTTCATAATTAAAATATTTATTATTCAGCCGGAGTTGCTTCTGCTTCAGCAGTTGCTTCTGTAGTTGCTCCTTCAGCTGTTTCTTCTTCTTCATCATCTTGAGATGCAGCAGAAGCAGCAGCTCTACTTGTTTTAACAGCAACAACAACAGCATTAGCAGCGTCTTGGAATGTTAATCCTGGAACTGATAGTTCACCAACTTTAACTGATTGACCGATTTTTAACTTAGTAATATCTACAGAAATAAATTCTGGTAAATCTTTTGGCAAAGCTCTTACTTTTAATCTTCTTGTAACAACTCTTAATTTACCACCGGCAAGAATTCCTTTAGAAACTCCTGTTGTTTGAATTGGCAATACCACATTTACAGGGGTGTCTTCAGCAACTTCTAAGAAATCTACATGTAACGTTTGGTCGGTTACTGGATGAAACTGAACTTCTTTAATAATAGCTTTTACTTTTTCACCTTCAATATCAAGGTTCACAAAGTAAACATTTGGGGAATTTATAATTTTATTGAATTCTATTTCGTTTACAAAGAAATTTAC
Organism: Vicingaceae bacterium; assembly: GCA_032251145.1. Classification (GTDB taxonomy): domain Bacteria; phylum Bacteroidota; class Bacteroidia; order Flavobacteriales_E; family Vicingaceae; genus BRH-c54. Next base: position 8,371 of record JAVVER010000125.1, read on the forward strand.
ATTCCCTTCTCCTCCGTAAAGGTTACATGGAATATTTCCTTCCTTTCTAACCTGCTTAGCGTTTGAAGCACCTACTTCTTTTCTTTTAACTGCACTTATTGCTATCGTTTTCATTATTTATTGGTTTTAGATTAGTAAATGAATGACTCACTAATCGATTCGTGATTAAATACTTTTTTAATTATATGAGAAAATAAATCTGCTACTGATAAGACTTTTATTTTACTACTTTGTTGAGCTAATGGGATAGAATCAGTAACAATTAACTCTGTAAGTTCGGAATTTTCAATTCTTTCGTAAGCTTCACCAGATAATATTGGATGAGTAGCAATAGCTCTTACGCTTAAAGCTCCTTTTTCTTTCATAATAGCAGCAGCTTTTACCAATGTTCCTGCTGTATCCACCATGTCGTCAACTATAATTACGTCTTTTCCTTCTACATCACCAATTAAGAACATATCTTCTATAACATTGGCTTTTTTTCTTTGCTTGTAACAAACAGCTACCTCAGCTTGTAAAAATTTAGCATAAGCATTGGCTCTTTTTGTTCCTCCCATATCAGGAGAAGCCATGGTTAAGTTTTCTAAATTCAAACTCTTTATATAAGGTATAAATATAGTAGATGCAAAAAGATGGTCAACAGGTACTTCAAAGAATCCTTGAATTTGATCTGCATGTAAATCCATGGTCATAATCCGAGTAACTCCGGCAGCAGCTAACATGTTAGCTACCAACTTTGCTCCTATAGGTACTCTTGGTTTATCTTTTCTGTCTTGACGAGCTAATCCGAAATAAGGAATGATAGCAACTATTCTTCTGGCAGACGCTCTTTTGGCAGCGTCTATCATCATTAAAAGTTCCATTAAATTATCGGCAGGTGGAAAAGTTGACTGAATGATAAACACATCTGAGCCTCTTACTGACTCTTCAAATGATGGTTGAAATTCACCATCACTAAAAGTGTTGATAATAACATTGCCCAATGGAATACCATAAGAATCAGCTATTTTGTTAGCCAATTCCATTGATGCTCTACCGGCAAATAATTTTACTTTCGCTTCAGACATAAAATTCAGTCGTTTTTTAAGGGCTGCAAATGTAAGAAAATATTAGTATTGGCAAAAAAATAATTGAAACTATTTTTTTCGCTTTCAAATATTTGTTTTTGTGTTACAATCCTATGCTAAACATTTAAAAAAAATAAACTAATGATCTGTTTTTCTTGCTGAAGTTGTTTAAAGTCCTTTGTTAATAAAACACCAATAGTACAACATATTGATT
>JAVVER010000126.1:0-9647 GCA_032251145.1 Vicingaceae bacterium
GTCTCAAACGGGCTGCAAAAGTACAACTCTTTTCCTTTTCCCAAAACTTTTTTTTTACTTTTTTTTATTTTTTATCTCCACTCCCCCTTAAACTCCTGATTGTGAACACAATTTTTTTCGCTTTTTTATCTAAATTTTTGATTTGTTTTTTGTGCTGATTGCTTTGCTTTATAAATTACGCTCTTTATCTTTTATACAAAGTGCTGTATTTTTTGCTCTTTATATTACACTCATTGTTAGTTTATGTAATGAAATGCTAGATTGGAATTTATTAATTGTATTCGCCCAATAAAAAAACCGATGATTTTTAAATCATTGGTTTTTTTACTTATTTACATATTTATTACTGAATCTCAGTAATAAAATTCAATTCTACATCTGTATCTCCAGGAGCGCAAGTACCGTCTTTTATGCCAGGTTGGTGTTTCAACACTACTTGAGTGCTTCCAATAGAAGCATTACCTGTAGTCCATTGGGTAGTTATACCTACTTCTAATGTTCCACCAACTCCGTAATCTAACTCAATATCAGTTCTTACAATACTTAAGTTAACATTTGAAGGGGAGTAGCAAAACAAATGCTCATCTGCTTCTTCTTCAACTTCTTCAGTAATGTTTTCTACAGGGTTTTTAGATTCGTCTAACAGTTCAATAGATGCAGTATATACTGTATTTGCTGCTAACCTAATGGTATCAAATTGCGTAGGTGCATTTCCTCCTTCTCCATCAGGGTCTCTAAACCAAACTACAATAGTTGGCTGAATACCAGTAGTATCTTCAAAAGTTAATTTTACTGAGGTAATTAACTCCTCTTCGTTAGGTGGAGGTGTTGATCCACCTCCCTCTGGTTTTGGAGTGTCATCGTCTTTTTTACAACTCACCATCAAGGCGGCAGCTAAGAATAGATATAAACTTGCTTTGGTTATTTTTTGTATTGTTTTCATAATATAATTTTTTTTTAAAATGTTGTTTTTAATTGTAGTATAAAATTTCTACCCATCTCATCGCTATAATATCTGAATTTGTTGAGATAATCACGATAAGTGGTGTTTAATAAATTATTGATTTGCATCCCGATAATTAGCAGCACTGTTTGTTTTTTGGTTTTGTATAATGGAATTTCCAATCCAGCTTGTAAGCTTAGCAATTCATAACCTTTTGGTGGTGGAACAAAATCAGAATTATCTTCATATCTGGTTTGTTCTAATACATGTTGCAACGAAACACCCACGAATAAATTTTTCAATGATTTCAAACTATCTAAATGAAAGTTAACACCATTTTCAAATCTATCTGAAGGAATGCCGTATAGCCATTCATCAGCGGTTACATCAAACGCTCTGATTAAAGAGACTTTTCCTGTGTAAGTAACATTTTTATGGAAATGATAATCCACTTTTGTGTCCACACCTTTAAATGTGGCAGTTGTTTGCTTGTATCTAAACGTAGGAAAAGCACCTCTAATGGTTAGTGTTGGCGGCAACTCAGGAGCTAAATAAATATAATCAGCAATGTGGTTGTAATAGCCTTCTACTTGAAGTAGCAATTTTTCAGCACGATATTCTACAGAAAAAAGGTTGTTATAAGCCTTTTCGGGAGAAAGCGTTCTGTCGCCAATTTCAACAGCAGCAGCACCATGATGAACACCATCGCTAAATAGCTCGTTTATGCCTGGTGGACGCCAAGCTGAACCAAAGTTATATCCTAACGTTACGTTATCAGTAAGCTTGTAAACACTACCTATTGTTCCAGAAAAATTCTCGTAGTTAAAATCAGGTTCGGTTAGTTCATCTTTTTCCCAAACATAAGCTTGTTGGTAAATTTTATCGTACCGAACACCACCTTCAATCTGGAGTTTGTAATTGTTACTTGTCCAGTTTTCTATCCAAAAAATACCCGAGCTGTATTTAATAAAGTTGGGAATAAAATTTCTGCCTTCCGTTGTGTTTCCCTGATAAAATCCACTCACACCAATAGAGCCTTTTAGTCTTTTAAACCTTTCGTGTTCCCATATTAAGTCGCCTGTATGCGTGGTTAATCCAAATTTAAGATCGGGCAAATTAGGGTCGTTTTCTCTGCCTCTTGGTTGGTGCTTATCAAACTCATTTCTCAGGTTAAACTGACGGGCATAAACTAACTCCAATTTCCCTACTTTTCCTGTAGCTACATAGCTTTTTACTTTAAACAATTCATGCTCTATTTTCTGATAAGGACGCTCTATATCGTAAGTGAAATTAGCTTTTTCTAAAGGTTCTTCGGCAGCAAAAGCAGTTTGTAAATCAGTAAGATTTCCAATGTGAGCACCTGAAAAGATACCTATAATGGAGTTAAACTGACTATAAAATAACTCTGTACCGTATTTTTCTTTATTAAGCCCTAACGTCCAAGAAAAATTTTGTTCTTCCACACCAGTATTTTTAAGAAAATAGTTGGGTGTGTGTACATTTCCACTTTTTTTAAGAGAGCCTTGCACACGCCAAGCAATGCCTATAAGTTTATTGCTTTTTCCTTCTAACATAGCAGAACTAACGCCTTGTTGTCCGTTAGAAGATCCAATGGCATTAATTTCTCCATTGATTCCCGAACTGTCGGGTAAGTCGGCAGCTTCTACCAAAACAACACCACCAATAGCATTTGCACCATAACGGACACTTTGAGCGCCTTTTACCACACTAAGTTTATTGGCAATAAAAGGATCAATTTCGGGTGCATGTTCGCTTCCCCATTGCTGTCCTTCTTGTCTAATACCATTATTAAGAATCAAAACCCTATCGCTATGCATACCATGAATTACAGGTTTAGAAATCGAATTTCCGGTTGTAAGTGTTGTAACTCCAGTAAGTTCTTTCATACTTTCACCTAAGTTCCTACCTCTGGTTTTGCTAAGCTCTTCGGGAGAAAGTTCTTTTTTTACAACAGAACTAAGTGGTTTTATTTCATTTTCTATGATAGCAAATTCTTTCAATTCCTCAATATGATGTTCTAAATAAAAGGTTTTTTTAGTGTGTTGGGTAATTAATATTTGTAACGTATCAGGCTCACAACCAATATGACCAACAACCAATGTGTAATTTTGCTTACACAGGTTGGGAACGACAAAAACACCGTTCATATCGGAAATAACTCCTTTTTCTAATTCAACAATATAAATTGTAGAAAAAGCTAAAGGTTGTTGATCATGCTCGTCAATCACAGTTCCTGAAAGGGTAAACTCGCAAGAAGGCGTTTGTGCAAACACCACAGACTGACCAACTATGTTCAACAGAATTAAGAGCAATAAACTCTTCATGTTGCTTGAATTAATTGTAAGAATTGTGCTTATAGTAAAATGCTATAAGAACATTGATAAACTAAAAATATTAATTTTAAAAGTGCCGAAAAATCGGAATGATTAAGGAATTACCAAAAAAAATAAACTACACATGCTAACTTGTTCTTTTGCTCTTTTTTTGCGTTGTAAAATGGTTAAATATTCAAAGCTATTCGCCTCATTTACGCCTTAAAAAGCAACAAAATCACTACATCAATTTTGCATATTTTATTTCTTGATAATTCCTAAGTGGTGGGTGGCCCCCTAAGCGGATTGTTTTTGTTAGTGTGTTTATCAATAAAGACAGTTAAGTATTCATTGATAAGTGTTTTTTCATTTAAAAGGCTAAAAAAATGGTGGTTTTTATCACTTGCTTCTGAAGAAGCGGAAAAGTTGAATGTACAAACTAAATCTTCTTGTGCGTGCTCAACATGGTGAAAGTGTTTTTCTGTTTTTGCATCGCAATGTACACCTTCATGATGAAAAAACAATTCATGAACGGTTCTTCCTAAATAAGCGTAGGAAATAGCAATAACAAGTAATAAACTGATATGTTGTTTTATGCGATTCATAAATAATGTACAAAATTAAACATTTTATTGATTGAAAAAATGCTAATTAAAAAATTATTCACTAAGGGTAGTTGGTGTGTAAGAAAAAAAATATTAAATTTGCACTCACCTTAAAAAAAGGTCCTGTGGCCGAGCGGTTAGGCAGAGGTCTGCAAAACCTTGTACAGCGGTTCGAATCCGCTCGGGACCTCCAAAAGCCTCCGACAAATTTTGTCGGAGGCTTTTTTTTATTAACTCAAAATTAAATTGGTTAACATTAACTTAACATTACTTTGTTTTTTTGTTAACACATGCTTTGGATTCTACAGCTACTTTTGTCGCCATTAAAATATGTGTAATACATATCTTAGATAAGAAATTTTAGTTAACAATAAATTAAAATAAACAATGAGTATTAATTTAAGATTATTTTTTTTAGGATGTTTGGTTGGATTATCGTTGAATTTGGTAGCACAAAATGATAGTATTGTTAAAGTTCAACCTAGTAATGGTGTTAATGAAGAAGTGAAAAAACAGTGGTTTGAAAAAATTTCTATAAGAGGATATGCCCAAGTACGTTATAATGGACTAGCTGAAACTAACCCTGATTTAAAATGTGAACAGTGTGATGGAACATGGGGAGGCGACAAAAACGCTTTTTCAATGAGACGTATCCGACTTGTTTTTTTCGGACAAATAAGTAATCAAGTATATTTTTATATTCAGCCAGATTTTGCAAGTACAGTTGGAGGTTCTATGCATACTGGTCAACTTAGAGATGCTTATATTGATTTAGGTTTGGACAAAAGCAATGTTTTTAGGTTTAGATTAGGGCAGAGTAAAATTCCTTATGGATTTGAGAATATGCAATCTAGTTCTAACAGGTTGCCTTTAGATAGACATGATGCATTAAATAGTGCAATAAAAAATGAACGTGATTTGGGCGTATTTTTTTATTGGACACCAGAATTGGTTCAAGAAAGAATGCGTTACATCTCTAAAAATGGGCTAAAACATTCAGGAAACTACGGAATGTTTAGTTTAGGAGTATATAATGGACAAACTGCTAATAATCCTGAGTTAAATAATCAAAAACATATTGTTTCAAGATTTAGCTATCCTTTTCAAATAGGCAAGCAAATAATTGAGCCTGGAATTCAAGCTTATACAGGAAAGTATGTACTGAGTGCTTCAAAAATAACTCCCGGAGTTAAAGTAAATAATAGTTTAACCTATATAGATGAAAGAGCTGCGGCATCATTTGTATTGTATCCTCAGCCATTCGGAATTCAAGCTGAATATAATGTTGGTAGAGGGCCAGAGTACAACAAGAAAACAGATTCTATAGAAGTGCAAGATTTACAAGGAGGATACATAACATTAAGTTATAAAAAACATATTAAATCTCAAATTTTTATTCCATTTGTAAGAGGACATTATTATGATGGAGGGAAAAAACACGAAAGAGATGCCAGAAGTTATACAGTTAGAGAGTTGGAGTTTGGTATTGAATGGCAGCCAAATAAAAATTTTGAATTAGTAGTGATGTATGTTGGTTCCGACAGAAGGTTTGAAGATGCTATAAATATAGAAAATAGACAAAAAGGGACTTTATTTAGGTTTCAGGCACAAGTAAATTTCTAAGTTTCTTTTTTATATGTTAACATTAACTTAACATAGGTAATAAAATCCCAACTTACTTTTGAAAGAATAAAAAAAGAAATTTAGCAAGTTTTAAAATGGAAGCAACCATAAGTAAATCAGAAAGTAAGAGACAGGTTTTAAAAAACAAATTAAAATCGAAAACAGTATTTTTAAACGCAATTGCAGAATTAATTGCATCAACCATTTTTTCTGCATTATACTTTACTTTTATAAGCAGATACCTATCAGAGAGTTTTCATAAAGATTATATTATGTTATCTTTTTCTATCGGATTAACCTTTTTTGCAGCCATATACATTCCTTTTCATACTTACAGAATTCATATTATTCCATTTATCACCTTAATTACTTCTTTAAGAAGAAGAAATCCACAAATTTTACTACACAAAATTCCAGCTCAAATAATAGGAGCTTTTTTCGGGGTGCTAATTTTTAATTCAATTAACGAACTTACTACCAGTGTTCAAATTGAAGATTTACAACTGATAAATATGGGAGATAATGCTCTGTTGGTGTTTATTAATGCAGCAACCGCTTCTATATTGTGTTATGGATTTTACATGATTAGGGTATTGTTTAAATCCAAGCAATTAGCCGGAACAATTTACTTAAGTGTTTTTTATATGGTACTTTTTGCAGCAACAGCTTTTTTTGCTAACACTTCGGCACTCAATCCTTTTGGGTACTTGTTCTATGATTTATTAGGAAATCAAACCATTGCAAATCAAGCCGTAGGCTTTGTTTTGTTGAATCATATTATTGCTCCAATTGTAGCAGTATTATTGATTTTCTTTTACATTAAACCAAGGGTATTAACTTACAGAAAATAATTTTTTTAAAGCATAAAAACAGATGGCAAAAATTAGTTTAGCATCACAACTTATTGGAGAAAAAAGATACGAATCGCTTATATTATTTGGTCTTCAAGAAAAAACATTTTTAAGGTTATTAGCAGCTTTTGTAGTAATTGCCGCAATATTTTATCCTTACCCAAAAATAGCGATGTGGATAGGCTTTATGTTTGCCGGATATTCTGCCATTGCCAACGATTCTATACAAACCATAGGAACTTTTATAGCTTCCAACTCAGAAGTTAAATGGTGGAAACTATGGCTCTACATTGGAGGTATATTTGTAGCCACAGTATTATACAGCTGGATAATTTATGATGGTGATGTGTCTTACCAACGATTAGCATCTAAAGGTTTTTCTGAATCGCCAACACAATTTCACTTTTTGCAAATTATTGCTCCGGTAGTATTGTTGCTAATTACCCGAATGCGAATGCCTGTTTCAACAACTTTTATGTTGTTAAGCTGTTTTAGCTCTAGTGCCGATGGTATTATAGGGGTAGCTCAAAAAAGTTTAATGGGTTATTTCTTGGCTTTTGCAGTGGCAATGATTGTTTGGTATTTATTAGCAGGATTAATAAAAAAATTGGTTAAAGGAGAGCCTCATCCAGCCTGGAGAATAGCACAATGGCTAGTAAGTGGTTGGTTGTGGAGCATGTGGATTACACATGATGCAGCTAATATTGCTATTTATCTAAACAGAAGTTTAACCTTAGTAGATTTTATTGTTTTTGCATCCTTTATTTTCTTCGGATTAGGCGTATTGTTCTATATGAGAGGAGATAAAATTCAAAAAATTATTACCGAAAAATCGCAAACAGTAGATGTAAGATCGGCAAGTATTATCGACTTAGTTTATACCTTTATTTTGTTTGTATTTAAAGAGTGGAGCAATATTCCTATGAGTACCACTTGGATATTTTTAGGATTACTAGGAGGTAGAGAGTTGGCAATGCAATTATCTAAAAGTACTGATGCTGATAAAACCTTGTTGGGAACAGTAAAAATGATTTTTAAAGATTTAGGATATGCCACCTTAGGGTTGATAATTTCTGTAGTGCTTGCAATAGCAGTAAACGAAAACATTCAACAAGAATTGGTAGTATATTTTGGTTGGTAAAATAAATTAATTTTTAGGGATATGTTCAAAATAAGTTTACGGAATTAGCGAAGTTATTTTGAATTTTGACTAGATGTTTTTGAGGCGAATAGCAGGGCTATTTAACGAGAAAACAAAGCAGTATAAATTTAAAAGAACGAGTTAAAACGTTGAAGTTATTTTGAACTTATCCCTTAGCAAAGAAACAAAGAGATGGAAATTTCATTTATAGATTCATTAAGAATTATTGGAGCATTAGGCTTGTTTATTTTTGGTATTAAAACCATGAGCGAGAGCGTCCAAAAATCTTTTGGCTCGTTTTTAAAGCAACTGTTTAACCTAATGACTAAAAACCGGTTGTTGGGCATCATTGCTGGTTTTATTATTACGTCATTAATTTTTTCATCATCATCTACCACTGTAATGGCGGTAAGTTTTGTAAATACAGGACTTATTACCCTTGCCGAGTCGGTTAGTATAATGCTTGGTGCAAACATCGGTACAACAGTAATTTCGTGGTTAGTTTCTGTTTTTGGTTTCAATGCCAACTTTTCTTTTATTTACCTTATTATCTTTGCAATAGGAACTCCTTTAATTTTCTCAGGAAAAAACAAACTAAAATATATTGGCGAGCTTATTTTTGGGTTAGCACTATTGTTTTTAGGACTTTCTGAACTTATAAATAGTGTGCCTAACTTAAATGGAGTTGATACCGTTTTCTCTTCTTTTCAGGAAACTTCCTTAGGTTTTTTTAGCAATGTATTTTTTGTGTTAATAGGTGTTTTTCTAACCTTAATTTTACAATCATCTAGTGCATCAATAGTATTTACACAAGTGCTTTGTTTTAACGGAATCATTTCTTTTGAAGTAGCTATTCCATTAGTATTAGGACAAAATTTTGGAAGAACCATTAATACAGAAATTGCTTCTGTTTCGGGTAACGTATTTGCCAAACGTTCGGCTCGTATTCACTCATTGGTAAATATTTTCGGATTAATTTGGATGGTAATTGCTCTTTCTGTTTTTCCAATAGTAGATATCATAGACAACATTACTACCAACTTGTTCCATACAGATTCTATTTATGCTTCTTTAGGAGCTCCAATAGGTATTGCCTTATTCCATTCAGGATATAATATTGTAAATGTGGCTATTATGGTTTGGTTTATCCCTCAATTAGTAAGATTAGCTACTAAAACAATTAAATCTAGGGGAGAAACAGACGAAGAATTCAGATTAGAACATATCAGTACTGGAATTATGGCTACGCCCGAAATGTCTATAGTTGAGGCTCAAAAAGAAATAGCTAAATTCGGTAAGTTAACTCACCGAATGAAAGAACATACATCTACTTTATTGTTAGAGCAAAATCCTAAAAATGTTTATAAACTGCTCGAAAAAATTAAAAAGTACGAAGACATAACAGACGATATAGAAAGAGATGTAGCTGATTATTTAGCTAAAATTTCGCAACGAGAAATGAGTGAAGAATCTTCTTTACAGATAAGAGGAATGTTGAGTATAATTGGAGATTTAGAACGAATTGGTGATATTTTTTATCAGATATCTAAAGTGTTGGAGAGAAAATTTGAGGAGAAAATTTGGTTTACTCCTGATCAAAGAAAAAACATTATAGAAATGTTTGAAATCTTAGATGAAACCTTGGTGGTAATGAATAAAAACCTTAAAACTAATTACGCTTTAGTAACTAAAAAAGAAGCCGTTGAGGCCGAACAAAAACTAAATGCCTTTAGAAAAAAATTACGAAAAGAACATTTCAAAAATGTGGAACAAGGTGCGTATAATTTTAAAAATGCAGCCATCTACAACGATATTTTCAACTCACTAGAAAAAGTTGGTGACCATGTTATTAATGTAACTGAAGGTATTATAGGAGAAATCTAATATTCTATTACTACAAAAAAGCCTAATAACTCTCAAGTTATTAGGCTTTTTTGTTTGAAGTAAAACTTCTGTGTGACCCCGGAGGGATTTCACTCATATCTTTTAAACATCCTATTTTCGTGTGTTCTTTATTCATAATATATTTTAGTGAATTTTTAGTGAATAAAAATCACGTGTTTAGTAAGTCAAATGTAATAAAAATAATTTAATCTTATAGAAGTTGTTTAAAGTCCTTTGTTAATAAAACACCAATAGTACAATATATTG
>JAVVER010000127.1:0-9337 GCA_032251145.1 Vicingaceae bacterium
TAACTTGGGGGTAAGTTGAAAAAAACAAAAAACAAAAGCTCCAACGGAGCGTAATTTAAAAGCGTTGAGTGTAAGCTCAACGTAAAAAAATAAACAGATAAAAAACAATAAAATAACAAATGAAAGTAGATGTATTGTTAGGACTCCAATGGGGAGACGAAGGTAAAGGTAAAATTGTAGATGTATTAACACCAAAATATGATGTAATTGCTCGTTTTCAAGGTGGTCCAAATGCTGGTCATACCTTAGAGTTTGATGGAATTAAACATGTTTTACACACCATTCCTTCAGGAATTTTCCATAAAGGAGTAAACAACATTGTTGGGAATGGCGTTGTAATAGATCCTGTAATATTAAAAAGAGAAATTGATGCCTTAATTAATATGGGTGTTGAGATGAATAAACAATTATTCGTTTCTAAAAAAGCACACCTAATTCTTCCAACACATCGTTTGTTAGATGCGGCTTCTGAGGCAGCAAAAGGCAAAGAAAAAATAGGTTCTACATTAAAAGGAATTGGGCCAACTTACATGGATAAAACAGGTAGAAATGGATTAAGAGTAGGCGATATTTTTGAAGCCAATTTTAAAGAAAAATACGACCAGTTAGTAGCTAAACATAAAGATTTATTAAAGTTTTACGATTACGGTTACGATTTAAGTGCGTTGGAAGATGATTTCTTTAATGGCGTTGAAACTATTAAAAACCTAACAGTAATTGATAGCGAGCATTTCTTAAACCATGCTATTAATGATAACAAATCTATATTAGCTGAAGGTGCTCAAGGAACAATGTTAGACATAGATTTTGGTTCTTACCCTTTTGTAACCTCATCAAATACAACTACAGCAGGAACTTGCACAGGTTTGGGTATTGCTCCTAACAAAATAGGAAAGGTATTCGGAATTTTTAAAGCTTATTGTACAAGAGTAGGCAGTGGTCCTTTCCCTACAGAACTTCATGATGAAGTGGGTGAAAGCATTAGAAAAGCCGGTAATGAATTTGGCTCTACAACCGGAAGACCAAGAAGATGTGGCTGGGTTGACCTACCTGCTTTAAAATATGCGATTATGATTAATGGAGTTACCGAATTAATTATGATGAAAGCTGATGTTTTAAGCGATTTTGACACGATTAAAGTTTGTACACATTACGAAATAGATGGAGAAAAAATAGATTACATGCCGTATGATATTGTTTCTAAAGATGTAAAACCTATTTATACTGCATTAAAAGGCTGGGAAAAAGACTTAACTAAGTTAGCCTCAATAAATGATGTTCCACAAGAACTAACAGCTTATATTGAGTATTTAGAGCAAGAACTAAACGTGCCAATAACTATTGTTTCTGTTGGACCGGATAGAACTCAAACTATTTACAGAGAAAACGTATTGGCTTAAAAAGCTGTTTTACTTACATTTTGTTAGGAACTCCTATTCCAAGCAATTTCATGCCTGAAGCGATAACATTTGCTACACTTTGAGATAATACTAATCTCATGGCTAGCTTGTTTTTATCTTCTTCACGCAAAATAGGTACGTTTTGATAAAAGTGATTGAAAGTTTTTACCAACTCATAAATATAATTACTTAAGGTTGCCGGACTAATATTTTCTCCGGCTTCTTTAATTATTGTAGGAAAGTCTTTTAATAATTTTATTAAAGTAATTTCTTCTTCGTTTAGTTCGGCATTGGTGTAAGAAGTGCTATAATTTAACTCGTTTGCTTTTCTTAATAACGATTGTATTCTGGCATGAGCGTATTGTATAAAAGGAGCGGTATTACCATTCAAATCAATAGATTCTTCCGGATTAAACACCATGCCTTTTTTAGCATCAACTTTAAGCAAATAATACTTCAATCCACCTAAACCGATTTGAGCGTATAGTTCGTCTTTTTCAGCATTGCTTAATCCATCTAAATGTCCACGTTCTTGAGTCATTAGTTTGGCATCATTTACAATTTCTGCCATTAAATCATCAGCATCCACAACCGTTCCTTCTCTAGATTTCATTTTACCATCAGGTAATTCTATCATCCCATAAGATAAATGATGACATTCTGTTGCCCATTTGTAACCCAGTTTTTTTAGGATGGCAAACAATACCTTAAAATGATGATTTTGCTCGTTTCCTACCGTATAAATGATACCATTTAAGTTAGGATGATTTTTATAACGTTCTATAGCTGTTCCAATATCTTGCGTCATGTAAACAGAAGTACCATCAGCTCTTAACAAAAGCTTATCATCCATTTTTTCAGCACTTAAATCGCACCAAATAGAACCGTCTTCTTTTTTATAAAAATGTCCTTCTGCTAAGCCTTTTTCTACCACATCTTTACCTAAAATGTAAGTGTCCGATTCATAATAAATTTCATCAAAATCAACACCCATGGTTTGGTAAGTAACATCAAAACCTTCATATACCCAGCCGTTCATTTTTTTCCATAAATCTACCACCTCTTCATCTCCATTTTCCCACTTAAGCAGCATTTCTTGGGCGGCTTTAAATATAGGAGCTTCTTTTTCGGCATCTTCTTTTGTTAATCCTTTTTCAATAAGTTGATTAATTTCTTTTTTATAAGCCTTATCAAATTCTACATAATACTTTCCAACCAAATGATCGCCTTTTAAGCTTGAGCTTTCAGGAGTTTCTCCATTTCCAAATTGTTGCCAAGCCAACATACTTTTACAAATATGTATGCCTCTATCGTTAATAATTTGGGATTTAAATACTTCGTGTCCATTAGCTTTTAAAATTTCAGCTACAGAAAATCCTAAAAAAATGTTTCTTAAATGTCCTAAATGTAGAGGTTTGTTGGTATTTGGTGAAGCATATTCTACCATATAGGTTTTACCCGATGGTGCTGCTTGTCCGAATCTTGTATTTTGAGCAATAGTAGTGAGTTCACCAAGCCAATAATCAGCAGAAATGCTGAGGTTTAAAAAGCCTTTTACTACGTTAAAATTGGTAATTTGAGGGACGTTAGCTACTAAGTACTTGCCTAAATCTTCAGCAGTTTGCTCAGGAGATTTTTTAGAAACCTTTAGAAAAGGAAAAACCACGACTGTTAAATCGCCATCAAATTCTTTTCTAGTTTTTTGAGGTTGAATACTATTTACATCTACTTCAGCACCATAAATTGACGCTATTCCTTTTACTACTGCTTGTATAATTAATTCTTCCATTTTTAGTTTTTTTCGCCACGAATGCACGAATTTTTACATTCCCACATTTTTCCCGCTGATAACGCTGATTTTCGCAGATTACTTTTATTTATTTTTTTTACTGTTTTTAATAGGTACAAAACCCATATTTCAAACAACTAACTCCTAATGCCTCTTTCCCTTTCCCTTTCCCTTTCCCTTTCCCTTTCCCTTTCCCTTTCCCTTTCACTTTCCCTCTCACCTTCACTTCTCACATCAACAATTTTTTCTCAATTTTCTTAGTAACCTCATTCAACACTTCAAAAGCAGTTTCTGCCATTACGTTCCCTTTGTTATCTAACGTAGGGTTTACCTCAACTATTTCTAGGCAAATTACCTTGTTACTTTCTATCAACTCATTAATAATATTTTTCACTTCATATTGGTCAAACCCTTTAGATACAGGAGTTCCTGTTCCTTTAGATATTAAATCGCAATCCATGGAGTCCACATCAAAAGAAATATAAATATAATCGCAATTTTTAAGTTTCTCCAATGCTTCTTTCACACACACTTCCAAACCTCTAAACCTAACTTCTTCTACTTTGTAGTTTTTCATGCCGTTTTTCGACATGCAATAATCTTCCGGTTCTTCCGTATCTCTCACACCAAAAAACACCACATCTTCATGCAATACTTTTGGAGAAATTCCCCCAATATTTTTCATGCCTTCCCAATTCTCATGGGTTTCTTCCTTAACTTCATTTACTTTTCTGTCTAAATTATCATCCGCCAAAGCAGCAGCCAAAGGCATTCCATGAATATTACCTGATGGAGTAGTATATGGAGAATGTAAATCGCCATGAGCATCTATCCAAACCACACCAATACGTTTGTCAGGATGAGCACATTTTAATCCGCTAATAGTTCCCAATGCCGAAGAATGATCTCCTGAAAGTACTAGTGGAAAATAATTTTCTTCAACCGTTTCCTTAACCGCTTTACTTAAACGTTTGCACACTTTCAGCACTTTTCCAATTCTTTTAGCATAAGGTGTTTGTTGTTTTTCATAAACAACTTCATTTTCACTCTCAATTTCAACATAATCATAATTGTTAAAATAATCATTTCCGGCATTAATAGCTGCAATTTCAATAGCGTCTATTCCCATGTCGGAACCTCTTGTTCCAGCACCAATGTCAGAGCGGTTTTTAATGATTTTTATGGCTTTCATATAACTATGGTTTAAGTATTTATACTTACATTTTCTAAGTAGAAATTTTATAAATTATAGGGAAATTAGGTATAAATTAATCTCTTTAACAATTAGGAAACAAAAATATTGATATATTTGTTGTTACGAATTATATAATATACTTTTTTTTAATCTTTATTCATCACGAAACGACCATGACTAAAAATTTCTTCACACAAGAAAATTATTATTTTGGAAGTTACATCTGCCAGTTTAATATAATTAGTAATAAACAGATGAAAAAGAATTAAAAAACACAGCGTTTTTGGTATGCTTAAAATACATTTTTATTTGCTTCTTTTTGGTGTAATTGTTCTTTCTTCTTGTAAAGATAGTATTTCAGACAAATCCGAAGGTGTTATAGAGTACAAAGTAACTTATCCGAAAATGGATAAAACCAATTTTATGTTGGATTTTATGCCTAAGGAAATGAAAATGTACTTCAAAGACAATAAATATATTACTACCGTTTCTGCCGGTATGGGAACTTTTAAAACAGAATTTGTGTGCGACCAAGCAACAGACGAATTTTTTCAGTTGGTAAAACTCATTAATAAAAAATATGTGTTAAAATTAACAGGAGAAGAAATTCCTAATACCCTTAAAAATCTTCCTGAATACCAGATAGAATTTGTAGATGAATACAAAGAAATTTTAGGTTATGTATGTAAAAAAGCCATTGTAACGGTAAAAAACGAGACCAATGATGCTTTTACCGTGTATTACACTAAGGATATTAATATAGAAAACCCCAATTGGTGTAATCAATTTGCTCCAATAGATGGAGTAATGCTAGAATATCAGTACGATAAGTACGATATTTGCATGCGTTTTGAAGCAAAAAAAGTAAAGTTTGAAAAAGTAAAAGACAACGTTTTTGAAATCCCTTCTGAATACAAAGCAGTTACTTTTGATGAGATGGAACAAGAAATGACAGAAATCTTTGATAGTTTCAAATAAATATTAACCTTATAAATCAATTAAGATGAAAAAAATTCTATTAACCAGCTTAGCAATTGCAGTAACTACCTTTAGTGCTGTAGCTCAAAAATCTTTTGAAGGAACTGTAAACTATAGTATTACTTATACTGATATGCCAGATGAAATGAAACAGTATGAAGCCATGATGCCAAAAGAAATGACGCTTAAAATTAAAGGAGATAAAAGCAGAATGGAACAAAATTCGGCTATGGGTTCTACAACAACCATTACAGATGATAAAGCTAAAAAAGTTACTGTTTTAATGAACATGATGGGTCAAAAAATAGCGATGGAGCAAAATACTTCTGAAGATAAAGAAAACGAAGCTATAAAAATTAACTATTTAGAAGAAACCAAAAAAATTGCAGGTTATACCTGTAAAAAAGCTGAAATAACCCACCCTGATATGGATGAAGCTATGGTAGTTTATTATACGGATGAGATTTCAGGAACAAAAACCAATGCTCAATTTAAAGGGTTAAAAGGCTTTTTAATGGAATATACTATAGAAAACCAAGGAATGACTATGACTATTGCTGCTAAAGAAGTAAAAGAAGAAAAAATTTCTAATGCTGAGTTTACCATTCCTTCCGATTACGAAAGTATGACAGAAGAAGAGTTTAAAAAACAAATAGGAGGAGGTCAATAAGACCTCTTTTTTTTGCTAACTACTACTAGGGGTTGCCCGATATTTCTATTTTATCTCTCCTTTAGAGAGGTCGAAACTACATTACGTAGTTTCGGGAGAGGCAAAATAAAGAATTTCGTTTTTTGACTTGAAGAGTGAAAAACAAAATTCTTTATTGTTTATTCACAATCAATTGTTATTTATTAGCGTTCTTTCGGTTAGTAAACGCCTTACTAATGTATAAATTTGTTAGTTAATACCGTAAAGAACAAAATGGCAGTTAATCAGTTTAAAAATAATATTAAAGAAAAAAACGAAGCGAAGAAAGCTCCTAAAAAAGAGCGAAAAATAGGTCGATTTTCCTTTTTCAGCAACATTAGCAATAAGTTTAAAAGTATTGTGCAAAATGAAAAATTAGCTCAAATTACAGGCTTATTGTTGTTGGTTTTCTCTGTCTTTTTATTATTGGCATTCTCATCCTACCTTTTCACTTGGAAAGCCGATCAAAACTTAATTATAAATCACTGGGATAATCCTGAAGTTCAAGCTGAAAACTGGTTAGGTAAATTAGGTGCTTATGCGGCACATCAGTTTATTTTTAATGCTTTTGGAGTAGCTTCATTTTTATTTTGCTTTTTGTTTTTTATTGTAGGGTTTAAAGCACTTTTCAAAATAAAACTGGTTGCATTTAATAAGGCCTTTGCTTATTCTTTATTTACTATTGTTTGGTTGTCGGTAGTATTAGCCTATATTTTTAAAAGCTACCCCATTTTAGGAGGAACTTTTGGATTTCAATCTACTGTTTGGCTTACCAGTATTGTAGGAAGTGTTGGTGTAGGCTTACTTTTATTCCTTTCATTATTAATATTTATAGTGCTAAATTTTAATGTTTCGTTTAAACTTCCTCAATTGGAAAAAATGATGGAAGATGATTTAGTAGAGGAAACTTCTGAAGAAGAAAAACCTGCAGACGAAATAGATATGATACATGAAGCCGCTTTAAACGAAATAGAAGACGATAATAATGAAGAAGAAACGAACACTGTTAGTTTAGATGAAGTTCCTGAAGAACTTCCTGAGGTTGAAGAAAAGGAAACTGAAAGTATTGCTCTTTCAACAGATATTCCTGAAAATGAAGAGAAAAATGAAGGAGAAATAGAATTTTCTGTTGAAGAAGCTAAGCCGGACGAAAAAACACTTTCGGAAGAAGAACTCAACCAAAAAGCTAAAGATTTTGGCGAATATGACCCAACACTTGATTTAGCATCATTTAAAATGCCTCCCATTGAGTTGCTAAAAGACTTTGGAGACACTCAAAAAACAGTTACAAAAGAAGAATTAGAAGCTAATAAAAATAAAATTTTAGCTACACTTTCTAATTACAATATTGAAATTACAAGCATAAAAGCTACTATTGGACCAACGGTTACGCTTTACGAAATTATACCTGCTCCTGGTATTAGAATTTCTAAAATTAAAAATTTAGAAGATGATATAGCACTTAGCTTGGCTGCATTGGGAATTAGAATTATTGCACCAATCCCTGGTAAAGGAACTATTGGTATTGAAGTGCCTAACCAAAACCCTGAAATTGTTTCCATGCGTTTGGCAATTGCTTCCGATAGATTTCAAAATGCTAAAATGGAACTTCCTGTAGTATTAGGAAAAACCATTACTAACGAAAATTTTGTTTTCGATTTGGCTAAAATGCCTCACTTACTTATGGCTGGGGCTACCGGACAAGGAAAGTCGGTTGGTTTAAATGCTGTTTTAACTTCTTTATTATATAAAAAACATCCATCGCAATTGAAGTTTGTTTTGGTAGATCCTAAAAAAGTAGAGCTTACGCTTTACAACAAAATAGAACGCCATTATTTAGCAAAACTACCCGATACAGAAGAAGCAATTATTACTGATAATCAGAAAGTAATTAATACACTAAACTCGTTGTGTATTGAAATGGATAATCGCTATGAGTTACTTAAAAATGCACAAGTAAGAAATATTGTGGAATACAACAGTAAATTTATTTCTCGAAAACTTAATCCAAATGACGGACACCAATTTTTACCTTATATCGTATTGGTTATTGATGAGTTTGCTGATTTAATAATGACAGCCGGTAAGGAAGTAGAAACACCAATTGCTCGTTTGGCACAGTTGGCAAGAGCTATTGGTATTCATTTAATTATTGCCACTCAACGACCTTCAGCCAATATTATAACCGGTATTATTAAAGCTAACTTCCCCGGAAGAATTGCTTTTAGAGTAACTTCTGGAATTGATTCTAGAACGATTTTGGATTCTAGTGGGGCAGACCAATTAATAGGACGAGGAGATATGCTTATTTCTCAGGGGAATGATTTAACTCGTGTACAATGTGCCTTTGTAGATACTCCCGAAGTAGAAAGAATTTGTGATTTTATTGGCGAACAAAGAGGTTATCCAGAAGTATTTACACTTCCTGAATATGTTGGAGAATCATCATCAGGCGGTTCAGGAACTTTTGATAGTGATGATAAAGATGATTTGTTTGATGATGCTGCTAGAATGATTGTTCAACATCAACAAGGTTCGGCTTCATTATTACAACGAAAAATGAAAATTGGATACAACCGTGCAGGAAGACTTATAGATCAATTAGAAGAAGCAGGAATCATTGGTCCTTTTGAAGGAAGTAAAGCCCGACAAGTATTAATGTCCGACATGAATGCTTTGGAACAGTTTTTGAAAGGTGGTGAAGATGAAAACTCATAAAAATTAATTACCTTTGATTAAAATGAATTAAAATGGACTTACAAACAAGAAAGCTCGAGTTTATTAAGGAAATATTGAAAATTAAAAGTGAAAAAGTGTTGGATCAACTTGAAAAGCTTTTAAATAAAGAATATGCACTTGTCGCTGATGAAATTCACCCAATGACTATTGAAGAGCTAAATAATAGAATTGATAAATCTGAAGATGATTTCAAAAACAATAAATTTTCTTCAACAAGCGATTTATTAAACCGTTACAAATAAATTCAAACAAAACTCCAACTAATTAGGGTTTAAATGTAAGGGAAATGCTAAAAAAGTTTAAAGTAATTTGGTCTGATTTTGCAGTAAAACAATTAGATTTAATCTTTGAATATTATGCAGAAAATGCCAGTAAAAAAACAGCAAAAAAATTAATTAAAAACTTACTTCAAGAACCCGAAAAATTAATTAAAAACAACCAAATAGGACAAATTGAAGAATTATTAGTTAATAAAAATAAAGCGTTCAGATATTTGATTTATAAAAAATATAAAATCATCTATTTAATTGATGAAAAAGAGAAGTTAA
>JAVVER010000128.1:0-9230 GCA_032251145.1 Vicingaceae bacterium
CCCTCCCCGAAGGGGAGGGAGTTCCCCCTCCTTCGGAGGGGGTTAGGGGGAGGCTCTCCATCCAATAAAAATCTCCTGCAACAATGTCTTTTGGTTGGTAATAAATAAAACTATTTTTTAAGGTAGATTCAAATTCTTTTTCTGTGGGTAGTATTGAATTTTGTATGTTTTTAGCATAGTTAATACTATCGGTTATTTCTTTGGTTTTGGCTTCAACAAGTTCTTTTTGGTGGTTAATTATTCTTTTTTGTTTCTGACTTTCTTTGTATCTCATAAAAACAAAACTTCCGAATAATAATAATATTAAAATCCCACCACTAAGTCCGTACCTTTCGGTAGTTTGTCGTTTTATTTTTTCATCTTTAGCAGTAATTTCTGCTTGAACTATTTTTTCTTTTTCTACATTTTTGATGCTGTCGGCAAGAAGTTTTTTTTCATATTCATATTGAAATTGTTTTTGGAGGGTAGCTTCTTTTATAGATAAACTACTTATACTATCTTGCATTTTATAATATAACTCTTGTAAATCGAAAGCTTGTTTAAACTCCCTTTTGTGATAGGCAACTCCTTTTAAGATTTCAGCAGCATTTTTTATTGATTCTGGAAAACCAATTTGCTTGGCTATTGCTAAACTTCTATTTGCAAAATCGAATGATGAATTTACATCGCCTAATTCTTTATAAGTTAAACTTATATTTTTTAAGGAGTATGCTTTACCTTCTAAATCTTCTATTTCGGTATAGATTTGATAAGCTTCTTTGTGTTTTAATAATACGTGATTTAAAATGGAATTTTTGTTAGAAGTATTATCAGTTACAAGGCTCATTTCTAATATTGCTATTTTACTTAAAGAAGTAGCTATTCCTTTTTTTATTTGTAGTTCCTTGTAAATTTTTAAAGATTGATTAAAGTAATCGATAGCTTCTTTTTTCATCTCTAGATTAGTATATACAGAGCCTATATTACTATACAACCGAGCAATACCTTTTTGCGTGCCATATTCTTTTTCAATTAAAAGTGCTTCTCTATAATAATTTAATGCTTTATTGTATTCTTCTAATTTAAAATAGACACCTCCGATGTTGTTTAACGCTAAAGAAATCTCTGCTTTTTCATTTAATGTTTTATTTAATTTTAATGATTGGTGATAATATTCTAAAGCCCTTAAAATATCTCCCTGTTGTTTGAAAATAAAACCAATATTATTTAGAGCAATTGGAATAATTGATAAATCATCAATTGCCTCACTAATCTTGATTGCCTCTTTAAAAGAAAAGATTGCGTTTTGATGGTCATTAATTCCAAAATAATAGTAACCTAAGTTATTGTAATAAGATGCTATGTTTTTTTTATAATAATTTATAAGGGTTTTATTACTTTTTTCTTTATCAATTAATTCTAATGACTTCTTCATAAGTAAATCATTGTATTTCATCCAAATTTTATTTTCACAATTAGTAATAAGCTGATTTAGTTGAAATAATTTGATAGAATCATTTTTGGTATTATGGTAGTTGGTTAGGGAGGAATCTATTACTATTTTATCTTCTTTAGTAAGCGATTCCAAGTCTAAAGAATCTACTAAGTAGAACTTTTTATCAGCAAATTCTTGTGCATTAAGAACTTGAAAATTTCCAATAAAAAATAAAAACAATATTAAAGTTAATCTTCTCAATTAATGATTTCGTTTATGATATAAGTGGGTCTGTTTTTAACACTTTCAAAAATTTTACCTACATACAAGCCAACCATACCCAACACAGAAATAATAGCTCCAGAAAAAAAACTTAATAATAAAGCTAAACTTGCCCAACCTTCTGTTCTATAGTCACCTAACAAATACATAATTACTAAGGTTAAAGCTGCTAAAACAGATAAAAAAGATAGCAAAACACCCATTTTAACAGTAAGCCTTAATGGTTTGTCTGAAAAAGTAAGAATGGTATTGATGGCTAACTTTAATCGTTTTTTCATAGAGTAAGAGGATTTTCCATCTTCTCGCTCAGCATGTTGAATAGAAATTTTTGCATAGTTAAATCCAACTAATTGCTGCAACATAGGGTAGTATCGGTTGCTATCGCCAATTAATTGCATGGCTTCAACGGCTTTTCTGTTATAGCAAACAAAATTGGCAACGGTATTATCCTGATTGGTTTCTGTTAGGTAACTCAACACCGCATAAAACCATTTAGAAGCTATTTTTTTTACAAAATCATCTTTTCTGTTTTCTCGGCTGGCAGCAACAATTTCGTAGCCTTCTTTTGCTTTGTTTAGTAATTTATAAATTTCTTCGGGTTGGTCCTGTAAATCACAATCCATGGTAATAACATAATTGCCTTTACTTGCATCTAAACCAGCTTGCAGAGCATGTTGTTGTCCGCAATTTTTGCTTAATTTAATTCCTTTTACAAAAGGATATTTAGCACAGTTTTCTTTAATTTTTTTCCAAGAGTTATCGGGTCCGTTATCTTCTACTAAAATAATTTCAAAACTATCAGTAAGTTTAGAAACAGCTTCAATAATTCGTTCAACCAGTTTGTCTATTATATTTTCTGCTTTATAAACAGGACTAACTATGGATATTTCTATTGTTGAGTTCAATATTATTTGTTTTTGTTAATTAGCCCCACCCAGCCTCCCCAAAGGGGAGGAGTTCCCAACACACAAAGCCATTTTTATTAGTTATTTGTTAATTACATTTGTTAATTCATTATACTTTTTCTGCTCTTATAAAATATTGAGCTCCAATTGGCAACCAAGATAGTAAATTTTCTGTAAAATGAAAAACCTTAAATAATTTATGTCGTGGAAAAAAGATGGTATATTTTATTTCTTTTAAAGATAGTCCACTGTTTATGACAAGTTTTTTATGATAGCCTGGTTTTAATAAAACTGCATCTTTATCAAATTCACATTCATTTACTACTTTTCTTGTAAGCGGATTATTAGGGTTGTGTTCAAAATTATAGAACCTTCCACCTTGTTTTAAAATGCGTTTAATTTCCAATAAAATACTGGCATGTAAATGGTGTTCAATGTGGTGAAAAACCATAGATGTAAATACTAAATCAAACTCCTCATTGTTAAATGGAATTTTTTCTCCGCTAAATGCAGAAAAGGTAGTGTTTGGCAATTCTTTTTTTTCAGCTTGTTTAATACTTTCTTCAGAAACATCAATACCAACAATAGTTGCATTAGGAAAATATTTACGCAGATAGACAGAACTATTTCCATCGCCACAGCCAAAATCAAGAATTTTTAATGGTTTTGAAGTATCTTCAAAATTTAGCAATTCTAGAATTTTATATTCACTAAAGTAATCACTATTGGCTCCACTTAATACAATAGCTTTATTGTGTGTTTCTCTATAACCTTCTGCAAATTCATCAAAATTATCAAAGTCTCTTTGTTTGCTCATGTTTATTGTTATTCGTTATTAGCTCCTCTCAAAAGCCCCCTAAATCCCCCGAAGGGGGACTTTTCCATCACACTAAGCCATTATATATAGTTAATTGTTATTTGTTTTCTTTATTCATTAACCTCTGTCTTTTAATCTCTAATTTCTAATGCTGTAATCTCTTCCAACAATCTACTTTGATTCAGTATTTCTGTGTATTTATGCTGTAAATCATTCTCAAGAATACATCTTTTAAATTCATTTAAGATGGCTATAAAATGGTTTTCGGAAGGAGCTTCAATATCAAATTTTTCTCCTTGTTGTTCTATAGTTATAATAGGTTTGAATTCTGGAGCAGGAGTAAAAGCTCTGTGAGCGGTGATTTTTCCTTTACTTCCCCAAATTTCATAATTGCATTGGTAGAAATTATCAAATCCAAAAGCAACTTCACTAAATAATCCATTTTTGTTTTTTAGAAAGGCTCCACCAAAAATATCTACTCCATTTTCGTTATAATTAAGAGAAGCAGCTTTCACCTTCAAATCGTTACCCAAAAACAATTGGCTGGCTCTAACAGTATAGGCAGCAGCATCTAATAATGCACCCCCTCCTAATTTTTTATTGTATCTAAAGTTATCTGATGGCAATGGTGGAAATCCAAATGAACTTCTAAAACACCTAATTTCTCCTATTTTATCTTCTGCAATAAGTTGTTTTATAATTTGGTGTTGACCATGATAGAGAAACATAAAATTTTCCATAATCAGTAAGCCTTTTTCTTTTGCTTTTTGCACCATTTTTTCAGCAGAAGAATAGTTCATTGCCAATGATTTTTCTATTAAAATATGCTTACCAGCTTCTAGGGCTTTTAACACCCATTCTTCATGCAAACCTGTAGGTAAAGGCATGTAAATAACATCAATATCTTTTCTGTCAATAAGTTTTTGATATCCTTCTACAGCCTCACATCCAAATAAAATGGCAAATTCTTGAGCTTTTTCTGATGTTCTGCTCGCAACA
This sequence comes from Vicingaceae bacterium, assembly GCA_032251145.1. GTDB lineage: Bacteria > Bacteroidota > Bacteroidia > Flavobacteriales_E > Vicingaceae > BRH-c54. Next base: position 4,418 of record JAVVER010000128.1, read on the forward strand.
GCTATTAATTCAAACTCAGGAATAGATAAAATTGCGGGAATAACACTTTTTTTTGCTATGTTGGCACAGCCTAAAACACCTATTGTTAATTTTTGCATAATTAGTTTATTTAAACCTTATAGCCGATAATAAACTTCTCGACTGGATATTTAAATAGTTATTAAATTTTATAAAATCTTTTAGCTGATTTAATGTCATCCAACAAAATTTTTCAGGTACTTCCATCTCAAAATCATCAGCTACCTCAATTAGCATATTTTTGTTTTGTTCTTGATAAAACCTTCCACCTTCTTCCGATTGAAATGTATTATAAAGCACTTTTGCATGGTGTTTTTCAGGATTTAAAACAATATCTAAAAATTCCACTTCATATTCACTTTCTCCCTTGCGGTAATTACCTGTTAAACATTGTACTGTGGGAGCCAATTCAATAATATCGAAATTACCAGATTCTAATTTTGCTTGCACTAAAAAGTGATAAACTCCATTTATTTTCTTGATTAAAAAAGCAATAATACCTTCTTGAGCAGATTTTACTAACGGTTGCGTCCAACTGTTTACTTCTCTATTACCAATTTCTGCTTTTACAGCCACTACAGAAAAATATTTATGGTCTTTATGATGAATAGAAAAATCGTCTTTTTTCCAATCACTAATACTGTTTAGTGGTATTTTTTCTACTTCTAATTCAGCAAAAGATTTTAATCGAGTAATCCAAGAAATAATATGTTCTATAGAGTGTATTGCTTTAGAATTATCCAACTCCGATATAAGAAAGTTATTTAATTTTAAATTCGTATTTTTTTCTTTTTTAAGGCTTTCAAAAGTGCTTAAATCTCCAAAAGGAATACCTGAGATAACCGTTCTGGTATCCATATTAATGATATTGTCGTACTTTAAAAATTCCTTTATTTGGCCTAGCGTTAACCAACAAAAATTATCTTCCAATTCAATATCGCTAGAAATTTCTACAATAATATTTCTGTTTCGCTTTTTCAGGAAACGAGCACCTTGTTCCGATTGAAGCTGATCTAATAATACAGTTACATCTTTTCGTTCAGATAAAAAATAATCTAAATAAAGCGGTGCATTTCCTTGGTGAACTTGCGTGTAATTGCTTTTTGTTGCCTGCAAAGTTGGTGAAAGTTGTACCGCATTAATGTTTCCAGGTTCTATTTTGGCTTGCATTAAAAAGTGCAAGGTATTATTAATTTTTTTAGTGATAATTCCTAAAAAACCTATTTCAGGTTGGTTAATAATAGGTTGTGACCACTCTAATACTTTTCCCCAATTAGTTTTTATGTTGATACCTTCAATAGAAAAAAACTTGCCCGAAAAATGTTCTAAATTGCCTGTAGTGGAGTTAAACCCCCAATTTTCCATATCGGAAAAAGGTATAAATGTGATTTTATGATGGGTTGCTTTCTTTTTTTCTTCTATCCAATTCAAAAAATCATCATTACTCATTAACGTATTTTCTGTTGTTAGAGCAGATTTTAGAAAATGATATTTGATGTTGTTATCCATTGTGTTATTTGCAAATAAAAGTAGTGAAATTTTTCACATCAGTTTACCCAATTGTCTTTTTTATGCTTTCCATTACTAATTGAGCAGTTTTCTCCCAACTAAATTTTTTAGCTTGAAGGATGCTTTTGGAGCTTAACGCCTCATGAAAGTTTTTATCAGTAGTAATTTTTTGCATTGCTTGTGCAATTTCATTTTGGTTAAATGGATTTACTAAAATACCTGCATCTCCAACAACTTCGGGCATTGAAGTTATGTTAGATGTAATTACAGGTACTCCGCATTGCATGCCTTCTACCAATGGAATCCCAAAACCTTCAAAAATAGGAATATAGGTTATGGCTTTTGCGGAAGCAGTAAGTTCAGCAAGTTCCTCATCATCAACTCTACCAGTGAAAATAATATCCTTTTTATGTTTTAGTTCGTTTAAAAGCTGCGTAGTTTCTGAATTGCTCCACATTTTTTTTCCGGCAATTAATAATTTTAATGAAGAACCGCTTTCCGATTTATATTGGTTAAAAGCCTTAAGTAACATAGGAACATTTTTTCTTGGGTGAATGGTTCCGACAAATAAAAAGTAATCTATTCCTTCAGCAAATTTATCTTTTACTGCTTGTTTGTTAGCTTCACTTATTGGTTTGAAATTTTCGCTTGCACCATTAAAAACTACATTAATTTTTGAAATTTCTATTTTGTAAGTCTTAACGATATCATTTTTAGAGAAATCAGAAACAGTAGCTATTTGATTAGCTTGTTGAGCAAATTTAGGAAAGTACTTTTTATAGTAGTTTAGTACATTTTTGGGTAACATTTCAGGGTGATGCTCAAAGTTTAAATCGTGAATAATAGCTAAGGTTTTTATGCTGCTATTTAGCGGAAACATGCCATCAGTTGCAATAAAAATAGCTGGATTAAGCTTTTTTAATACACGTTTTAAAGCAATTTGGTACCAATAAGGAAAAACATAAATGTGTTTGGTAATGGGGCGAATAATAATGGGATGAACATTTTTTGCAGCAATAAATTCCTCATCGGGCTTTCTATCGAAAATAAAATAAAAATCTATTTCGGGGTGTTGCTGTGCTAAAAGTGAGAAGGTTTGCCAAGTAAACAAACCAATGCCATCCATTTTGTTTTTAATGACTAATCGGGTATTTACGGCAATTTTCAAAAGCGGAATGTTTAAGGTGGTTTCTATAAATTGATTTCTTTCAAAAAACAAAGGTAATAAATAAGATGTAAGGCATATTTTTTTGGAATAGCATTAGCTATTTCAAAAAAATATAACGAAGTCAGATTGTTTGTTATATTTGTTCCCATTGGGTTTTCATAGTTTTTCATATACTGCTTCAAATTTTCTCACATTATCCCGATAGTGTTTCAAAAATTTTCATTGTCTATAAAAAACTATGAAAATTTTGATGCGAATCAATTTATAGAAACCACCTTAAATTATTATCAGCGAAAATAATAATATTGACGCAGATAAGTTATTTTTGTCGCAAATCAATTGAATAGTGCAGAAAAAATTTGTTGCCAATTTAGCTTTACTATTGCTGCTTAACCTGCTGATTAAGCCTTTTTGGATATTTGGTATCGACCGAACTGTTCAGAATACTTTGCCCGAAGATTACGGGATGTACTTTGTTTTGTTCAATTTTTCGTTGTTGTTTAATATAATTTTAGATTTAGGAATTACCAATTTCAACAATAAACACATTACTCAAAACAATAATTTACTTACCAAATATTTTTCGGGAATAACCGTATTTAAAATGATGCTGTTTGTAATTTACCTTGTTGTTACTTTCGGTGTAGGATGGGTAATGGGGTATGATAGCGAAAGGTTTTTCGTGTTGTTATTTTTGTCAATCAACCAGTTTTTGGTCTCCTTTATTCAGTATTTAAGATCAAATATAACAGCACTTCAATTTTACAAAACAGATAGTTTTCTTTCGGTACTCGATAAAACATTAATGATTGCTTTTTGTGCTATTTTATTGTGGGGGAATGTTTTTGATTTTCCTTTTACTATTATGCACTTTATTTATGCCCAAACATTGGCTTATGCTATTACCACCATTATTGTTTTTTCAATAGTAATAACCAAAACCACGCATTTTATTTTTACGATAGACGGTCCTTTCTTAAAACAAATTTTAAAACAAACCTTTCCTTATGCATTATTGGTGCTTACTATGGTTTTTTATTATAGAATAGATGCCGTTATGCTCGATATGATGTTGCCTGATGGAGAACGACAAGTAGCCATTTATGCTCAAGCCTACCGATTTATGGATGCTTTTAATCAATTTGGGGTGTTGTTTGCTGGATTGTTGTTACCTATGTTTGCTTTTTTAATTAAAGACAATAAAACGGTAGTTCCATTGGTGAAATTATCTTTTAGTTTATTGTTTGTTTTGTCGGTAACCATTGCTGGGTTTATGTTTTATCACGCTAGAGAAGTAATGGATTTACTTTACGATTTTGATACTCAATTTTCTTCTAATGTGTTGATAGTGCTAATGTTTTGCTATGTTTTTATAGCTACGTCTTATATTTTCGGGACATTACTTACTGCTAATGGAAGTTTAAAATTGCTCAATAAAATTGCAGTAGTAGGCTTGGTGATTAATGTAGCATTAAATTTTTTGTTAATTCCTCAGCACCATGCCGTAGGAGCAGCAATAGCCAGTTTGGCAACGCAAGCAGTTATTATTATTGCTCAGGTAATTGTCTCTAAAAAAATCTTCAACTTTAAGTTAGATGTTAGTTTTTTAGTGAGAATAAGTTTATTTGCTTTAATCATTTTTGGAGCTTTCTTCGGATTTAAACAGCTTCAGCTTAGCTTAATAATTCATTTATTAATAGCAGCTACAGTTGGATTAATTGCTGGTTTATTACTTAAGGTAATTGATTTAAAAGGTATTTGGTTAATTCTAAAGAATAAGGTGGAGTAGTTTGGATAAGGAAACAAATTATAGTTTAATTTTTTTTACATAAATTTTGGGTTAATTACACTAATTGTCACAAATTTAAAAACATCTTTGATGTTTTTTTGTGGCTAATTTAGTTGGAGTATTGTAACTATTAAATTTGTGTAATTCGTGATAATTTGTGTTTGTTTTATATGAAGTGGATTAATAATTAAATTTGAGATTAAAAAAAACTTTCAGAAATTTAGATAAGAAAACCTTCAAGGTATAATAGCACGTTAATTAAAGACCATGAAGGTTTAATTAGTCGAACCTTAAAAATTCCATTTTAGGCTAAAGGTTTTAAAAAATAG
>JAVVER010000129.1:0-9034 GCA_032251145.1 Vicingaceae bacterium
CCATTAAACTTCAGAGTAATATAATGAACGAAGAAAATTAAAAAGTAAGAGGATGCAAAAAGTATTATTTGTTTGTTTAGGAAATATTTGTAGGTCGGCAATGGCACAAGGAGTTTTAGAAGCTAAAGCCAAAGAATATGGATTAAATTTATTGGTTGACTCTGCGGGAACATCCGATTACCATATTGGAGAAACTCCCGATAAAAGAATGCAAGCCAAAGCATTAGAGTATGATATAGATATTTCAAACCAACAGGCAAGGCAGTTTATCTATGAAGATTTTCTGGAGTTTGATTATATTTTTGCTATGGATAGTTCTAACTACAATAATATTTTAAAGCTTGCTAAAACCGATGCAGATAAACAAAAAGTAGCTCTATTTTTAAATTTAGCTTATCCAAACGAAAATAGAAATGTACCAGATCCTTATTATGGAGGAGAAGCAGGATTTGAAGAAGTTTATCAATTACTAGATAATGCTTGTGAGGTATTAAGAAGTTATTTAAAGTCCAAACCATAAATTAAAAAATGTTTCTTTTTTCACACTACTTCGTTATTTTCTCCAACCATAGCTTAGGCTATGCTTGTTAAAAATACCTCGTATTACAAAAAAATAACTCATTTTCATGGTTATATTTGGACTTTAAATAACTTCATAAAACAAATTAATAATGAACAATAAAGGAACACTATACTTAATACCAACCACGTTGGGAGAATCTGCTTACGATCAGGTTATTCCATCGTTTAATAATTCTGTTTTACAAGAAATAGATGTTTTTATTGTAGAAAACATCAAAACTGCCAGAAGGTTTATTAAAAAAATGGCACCTGATAAAATAATAGACGACTTGGTTTTTCACGAAATAAATAAAAGAACCAATTTAGATATGTTGCCCACTTTTCTGAAGCCAATAGATGAAGGAAAAAACATTGGTGTTATTTCCGATGCTGGTTGTCCTGGTGTTGCCGACCCAGGAGCAGATGTTGTGGCTTTAGCTCATCAAAAAAACATAAAAGTAGTACCGTTAGTTGGGCCTTCTTCCATATTGCTTTCGTTAATGGCAAGTGGTTTTAACGGACAAAGTTTTTGTTTTAACGGTTATCTGCCTAAAGAACAAAAAGACAGGGTAAGAAAATTGAAAGATTTAGAAAGAATGGCTATTGCTCAAAAGCAAACGCAACTTTTTATCGAAACGCCTTATAGAAATCAACACGTATTAACTGATTTATTAGCCAACTGCAACCCTAATACGAAGTTATGTGTTGCGGTAGATATAACAATGGCTTCGGAGCAAATTGCTACCAAAACCATTGCAGAGTGGAAAAATACAACTATTGATTTGAATAAAAGACCGTGTATCTTTTTATTAGGGTAATTATAGAAATTAGAGATCCCGAAAAATGTTTTTGTGAAAAACTAATTTTTCGAGGATGCTCGTAAAAATAAAGAATTAACAATTCTTGTTTTTACGGCATTAGAAATTAACCTCATAACCTTTTAAACTCATAAACTAACTAGGATAATCCACTAATTTTACCGTCATTATCAATAGACATTCCCTCAGATGCAGGAATAGCGGGTAGTCCCGGCATGCGCATCATGTTACCTAAAATAGGAATAACAAAACCTGCACCTGAAGCAAATTCAAATTCTCTAACGCTAATGGTAAATCCTGTTGGTCTGCCAATTAAACTTTCATTATCAGAAAAAGATTTTTGAGTTTTAGCCATACAAATAGGAAGTTCATTCATGCCTAAGCTATCTAATTTTTTCAAATCGGTAAGGGCTTTTTTAGAATATTCTACACCATCAGCACCATAAATATTTTTGGCAATAATTTCAATTTTTTCTTTAATAGGAAGTTTCCAATCGTAAAGCGGCTTAAAGTTATTTTTACCACTTTCAATTTCGGTTACAACAGCTTGAGCCAGATTGGTCATACCATCACCACCTTTAGCAAAACCTTCGGCAACAATGGCTTTTACGCCTAAATCGGCACATCTATCCTGAATAAGTTTTACTTCTTCAGCACTATCAGTAGGAAAAGCATTGATAGCAACTACCGGGTTTAATCCGAATTTTTTACAGTTTTCTATGTGTTTTTCAAGATTAGCAAAACCATTGCTCACTCTTTCAACATTAGCATCGTTATATTGTTCTTTGGTAGCTCCGCCATGGTGACGTAAAGCTCTTATAGTTGCTACTAATACTAGGGCTTTAGGTTTTAATCCACCGGAAACACATTTAATATCTAAGAATTTTTCAGCACCTAAATCGGCACCAAAACCAGCTTCTGTTACGACAAAATCTGATAAAGATAATCCCATTTTGGTAGCTAGAATAGTGTTAGTTCCCTGAGCAATATTAGCAAACGGACCACCATGAATAATGGCTGGGTTTCCTTCTAATGTTTGAACTAAGTTAGGCTTAATAGCATCTTTAAGTAAAATAGCCATTGCATTTTCAGCTTTTAAATCTCTTGCGTAAACAGGTTTTTTTTCGAAAGTAAATCCAATAAAAATATTTCCTAGCTTATTTTTTAAGTCTTCAAAGTTTTCTGACATACATAAAATTGCCATCACCTCTGAAGCAGGCGTAATGTTAAAACCATCTTGTCTGGGAATACCGTTTCCAGTTCCACCTAAACCAATAACAATTTCTCTTAAAGCCCTGTCATTCATATCCATTACTCTTTTCCAAACAATGGTTCTAGGATCTATATTTAAATTATTGGTTTTATTCTGAATGTTGTTATCTATTAAAGCCGACAAAAGGTTGTTGGCTTTTTCTATAGCAGAAAAATCTCCTGTAAAGTGCAAGTTGATATCTTCCATAGGAACTACTTGAGCATAACCGCCACCAGCAGCACCACCTTTAATTCCGAAAACAGGACCTAAAGAAGGTTCTCTTAAAACCACGGTAGTTTTTTTACCAATTTTATTAAGTCCTTCGGTTAAACCTATAGAAGTAGTTGTTTTTCCTTCTCCAGCAGGAGTGGGAGTTAGAGCGGTAACTAAAATTAAATTGCTTTTATCAATATTTTCCTGACGAATAAGACTTAATGGAAGTTTAGCCTTATATTTTCCATACATTTCAATATCATCTTCATTTATATTTAAGTAAGAAGATATTGCTGTAATGTGTTTTAGCTTAGTGTTTTGTGCTATTTCAATGTCAGAAGGAAATCCCATATTTTTATGTTTTTAAGTTTAAAAGTTAAAAATAGGAAAATTTTATTCAGCTACAAATATTTGCTTGCTGAACTTTGTAAGATAATTTGCCTTTCTTTTGTCTTGATTCAAAAGAAACAAAAAATCAAGACTTCCGATTAATTTGTGGTTTTCTAAGCGGTTAAATTTGCCACACAACCCAAGCCCTGAATCTTTTAATTTTTATAGAAGCAAAGCAAAAGGTACTAACACCTACTACCTTTTTTTCTTAGGCAGTTCAAGGATTGCTTACACAAAGCCTTCGCTAAATTGTAACCACAAGAAAACTAGCTAAATTAATCAAAGGTCGGTTGAAATGTTCGATTAACAAATAACGTTTTACGAATAACTTTTTCTAAACCTAAGGTTTCAAATTAAGTTGGTGTCCCATTTTACTTTTTTTAGTTTTAAGGTAATTTTCGTTATGCAAATTAGATTCAATTTCTAAACCTACATTGTCCACTATTTCAAGACCATAACCTAATAAACCTGTTCTTTTTTTAGGATTGTTGCTCATTAATTTCATTTTGGAAACGCCTAAATCACGTAAAATTTGAGCTCCAATACCATAATCACGTTCGTCAGCTTTAAAACCTAGTTCTATGTTAGCTTCAACGGTATCTCTACCTTCTTCCTGAAGTTTGTATGCTTTAAGTTTATTCATTAAACCGATACCTCGTCCTTCCTGGTTCATGTAAACCACTACACCTTTGCCTTCTTTTTCTATCATTTCCATTGCTTTGTGTAATTGAGGGCCACAATCACATCTGCAAGAACCAAATATATCACCAGTCATGCAGGATGAGTGAACTCTAACCAAAACGGGTTCATCTTTTTCCCATTCTCCTTTAAAGATGGCTAAATGATCCATATCGTTTGTTGTTTGCTTGTAAGCAGCCAATTTAAAATCGCCATATTCTGTAGGTAAATCAATGGTAACTTCTCTTTTAATTAGCGTTTCGTGTTGCAAACGATAGGAAATTAAATCTTTAATACTAACTATTTTAAGTTGGTGTTTTTTAGCAATTTTTAATAATTCAGGAAGACGAGCCATAGTACCATCTTCATTCATAATTTCTACAATTACACCAGCGGGTTCAAAACCTGCTAATCTTGCAAAATCTATAGCTGCTTCGGTATGTCCAGCTCTTCTTAAAACGCCACCTCTTTTCGCTCTTAATGGGAAAATATGTCCTGGCTTGCCTAATTGTTCTTTTTTGGTATTAGGATTAATTAATGCTTTAATGGTTTTAGACCTATCGGAAGCAGAAATACCTGTTGTACAACCTTCGCCAATTAAATCTACAGAAACGGTAAAAGGTGTTTCGTAAGCAGCATTATTTTGATGTACCATTAACTCTAATCCTAATTCATCGCATCTATCTTCAACTAGGGGAGCACAAATAAGTCCTCTACCATGTGTTGCCATAAAGTTAATCATTTCGGGAGTTACAGCTCTTGCTGCTGCTAAAAAATCACCTTCATTCTCTCTGTCTTCATCATCAACAACAATAATAATTTTACCATTTTTGATTTCTTCAATCGCTTCTTCTATTTTGTTTAATTTTGCTTCCATTAAGTTGTATGAATTATTTTCAGCAAAATTACTAAAATTGAATGGTGATAATTCGTTTAACGTTGAAGTTATTTATAGTTTTGGACTTTAAACAACTTCATTATAAATAGTATCAGCAAGAAAACTCCTGTTTTTTGAGTCTTTGATAAGAAAATGTTAAAGACAAGGCTTTTGAAATTTTTAATTGTCAGGAGTTTACTAGCGTAAATGACTGAAATTAAAAATGAGCATAACGCAGTATTTGGTTTTTTTTTGCAAAGACTAAATAGAAATAGAATTTTATATAATGGCTAGGGTTTTAGCAATAGATTACGGACAAAAAAGAGTAGGAGTAGCTGTAACGGATGATTTACAGATTATTGCCAGCGGTTTAACAACTGTTCATGTAAAAGATATCATTACCTTTTTGGAAGATTATCTTACTAAATATGAGGTAGAAACTATTGTGGTTGGTTTAGCAATGGATTTAAAAAATCAACCTGCCCAATCTGCTAGGTTTATAGAACCTTTTGTTAAACACATTACCAAAAAATTTCCTCAAGTAAAAATTGAAAGAGTGGATGAAAGGTTTACCTCAAAAATGGCATTTCAGACCATGATAGATGGTGGGTTAAAGAAAAAAGCACGACAGAATAAATCCTTAGTAGATCAGATTAGTGCCACCATTATTTTGCAAAGTTATTTGGAGCAGAAAAATGGGTTGGGGTAGTGTATTCTTTTTGTTTCTAACTTTGGAAATAGAGATGTATAACAAAGAAGTCAATTACAAGAAATAATAAACCTAAAAACAATCTTAAATGATTTCCGAATTTATTTATAAAGAAAAAAGCGATACTTGATAAAAAAGTCATTATTACAATAGGAAGTACATAAAACATGTCGCCATATCCATATCCTAAATAACCATCAAATACAAAATAACAAAAACAAAAAGATAGACATATTAACTCGTGAAAAATATAAATTCCTGTAAATAAATTCTTTTTCATAAAAAAGATTAATCTAACAATTTAACTTTCTTTAAACTTAATAAGTTAATAGGGTTAATGCCTAAATTCTCCACATTAGTTTGTGTTAATCTTACCACTTCATCATAATACAAAATTACTACAGGAGCTTCTTCAATAATTATGTTGTCCATACGTTGGTAATAATCATAACGGATAGAATCGTTAGTTTCTTTTTGAGAAAGTTCATATAAATTATCGAATGCTACATTTTTAAAATGGGTGTAATTTGGTCCGTGAGGTGTAAAGTTTTTGCTATAAAATAAAGCCAAATAATTTTCAGCATCAGGATAATCTGCTATCCATGATTTTCTAAAGAAATTTAATTTAGAACGAGCCACTAACTCTCTATGCGTGGTAGCTTGAACAATATCTACTTTCACTTTTATACCTATTTCTCCCAATTGATGTTGAATAAATTCACACAAATCAACATAATTAGCAGTAGTAAAGAGTGTAATTTCCGGCATGCCTTCTCCATTTGGATAACCTGCTAAGTAAAGTAACTCTTTGGCTTTTTCAGGGTTGTAGTTATAACCTTTCACTTTTTCCTCATCATAAGATGGCAAGCCTTTTGGAACAAAGCCTGCTTCAGCGGGAGTTCCAATATTTTTCCGTAAGTAAGAAATCATTTGTTTTCTGTCGAAACCATAGTTAATGGCTTGTCTTACATATTTCTTTTTCAAAGGACTTTTGTCTACAATTTCCAATTCATCATCTACTAAAATACCTAAATATTCGGTGTTTAGATAAGGGTTGGTAAGCATTTTAACTCTATTGGTATATTCTTTCTTTAGTTTTCCGTCAGCAGTAAAAATACTTTCTTTATTATCACCATCTCTTCCCGAAACAAAGTCTAGCTCTTTATTTAAAAATTTTAAAAATTCCATTTCTTTATCTTTAACAAAGGATATAGAGATAGCATCTATATAAGGTAATTGATTACCGTTTTCATCTTTTTCCCAATAATTAGGATTTTTTAATAAAACCAGCTTATTGTTTTCATCCCAAACTTTAAACATAAAAGGACCTGTGCCAACAGGATTGCTTCGGTAATCATTTTTGTAATGTTCAACCACTTCTTTTGGAACTACAGCACAATATTGCATGGTAAGAATTCCTAAAAACGGAGGGAAAGCTTGGTTTAAATGAATTTTTAAGGTAGTATCATCAATTGCTTCAAAAGGTTGGTAGTTAAATTCTTCTTCAAAAGCAACATTATTAAAAATCCAGGTTCCTGGTGAGGCAACTTTTGAATCTAAAATTCTGTTGAAGCTATAAACAAAATCATGAGCAGTAACTTTTCTTCCTTTACCATTTTCAAATTGTTTATTATCATGAAAAAAAACATTGTTGTGCAGGTAAAAAGTATAGGTTTTTCCATCATCAGAAATTTCCCATTTTTTAGCAATGGAAGGTTTGATGTTAAGTTGGTCGTCCATTTCAAGTAAACCATTATAAAGATGATTACACGCCCAAATATTTTCAGGGTTTCTAGAAAAAGCAGGATCTAGGGAAGTAATTCCAGCTGCTTCGTTGTACTTAAAAACTTTCATAGCCGCTTCATTATTCTTATCTGAGCCACAAGACCAAATTAATAATGTTATTGAAAATAATGAGACAATGAGAACAAATAGATTACGCTTCATAATGTAGTGGTGTTTTTATGAATGTAATGTTAAGCAATAATAAAAAGGAATGTAGGGTTGATTAAAGCTTGTTTTCAACACGGTTTTTAACAGTTTCATTTAGTGTTTTAATCATTTTTTTTGCTTGTTGACCATTCAAATCAATTCCAAAAGGTATTTGCTGCTTATTAATGTTTACGCAAAGTGTATAATGATTAGAATTCCAATACGAAGAGTTCATTTCATACACTAATTTTCCTTTGTATTTTAATGCTTCAATAGTATCTATGGCAATTAAGTCGTATCTTTCTGTTACTCCTCTTTTGCCAATTTTTTTAGTGAGATAAATACTTTCATTATCAATAGTAATCACTTCTTTGCCAAATTTTCTCCAACGGATGGCATAAATAACTTTAAATTCAAAAAACAGCCAAAAGATAAGGTAAACAACGAAAAATAGTTTTGTGCTAGAAGGGTAATCGTAAAAAAACTGACTAATAATGGCTATTCCACAAAGTGAAAATAATACCAACCAAGTTGTCAGCATATTTTGTTTTTTTTTATCATAAAGTGGATAAATTAAAATAGTTAGCTCGTTATTTTCTTCAATATATTCTATTTTATTTTCCATTTTGTTGGTGTTTTATAGCTCTAAAGGTCAAACTTCCTACTTTTTTTAACTTTTTATGTAATTTTTAACAAAAAAATTATACATTCAATAAAGAGGCATTATCTTTGTAAAAGTTTGATGTAATTTATTAAATGTACAATTAACAAAATAAACTAAAAATTATATGAAAAAATTTTCAATACAATTAATTGCATTATTATTACTAATCACCTTTGGAAAGGCAGTTGCTCAAGACAAAAAAATTGAGGACTTGAACTTTTTATATGTTGACGAAAAGTATGATAAATTAGTAGATAAATCTATAAAACTAATGGGAGATGCTACCTACAGAAAACATCCTATGCCTTATTTGTATGCGGCAATGGGGTTGTACGAGATTTCTAAATTACCTGAAAAATATAGCGTTGGAGAAAGAGATTCAGATTATCCTAAACCATTAAAAGATGCCGAAAAATACATTTATAAATATGTAAAAGCAGAGGCAAAAGCTCAAAAGTATTTTGATGATTATGAGCCAACAATGGAAGATTATAAAGAATTTTTCATCAATATTGCTGATACAGCTAATAAATTAGGTCAGCATTTGTTTTTAGTAGATCAGCCAAGAAAAGCAGCTTTAGAATATAAAAATGCCTTTAAAGCAATACCAAACGATCCAGTTTTACAATTATGGCAAGGCATAAGTGAAATTAAATCTATGAATGCTATTGAAGGAGAGAAAAATGCAAGAGCAGCAATGGAGCTTATAGATGAAAAATTTGAGCCATCTAAAGCTACTGCAGGAGTTATTTCTTCAGGAATGCTAATTTTAGAAGAATATTTTACGCAAACTGGAGATATGGAAATGGCTACGAAAGCTAAAAAAATGGTTGAAGTGTTTAAAAAATATGATCCTGAAGTGCTTGATAAGAAAAAACAAGAAGAGAAAAAACAAAAAGCCAAAGAAAAAGATGTGGTGATGAAGAAGTTTTATAGTGAT
>JAVVER010000130.1:0-8945 GCA_032251145.1 Vicingaceae bacterium
TTGAATTAGACAATGCTAAGTTTCATCCATTTTCTTAATATAATGTTAACATTTTTAGCGTGTTCAATCTTAAAAAAGAATGCTTTGAAAAATGCTATTTTTCGTATGATAATTGTCAGAAAAATACTCAAAGAAATATTTTAATTTTGCTATAATCATAAATGATTGCGCAACAAGAAGCTTTTTTCAGTAAATGAAGACACCTACTATATATAAATTTAAAAAAATTAGCTTATTGTTATTTACTGTTTTTGTTGGTATACATGTAAGTCACTCACAAGACACTACCTATGTTGATGAAATTGATTTTTTCGATACGAGCAAAGTGCAATGGGTAAATCAGATTCCTCCTTTGCAGCAAGATACAAAACAACATCAAAAAGGATGGCTTAAAAGATTGTTATTTGGAAATAATGATATTTTAGGTTTACAAAAACCAGTGCTGGCAATTCCTGCCAATGCTACATCCAGCATAATATTAGATCAGGGTAATGGCACTTTATTTATTGCTGAAGACGATAAATTGAGTATTCCAAAAATTGTGAGAAAACAAAATGGCAATTTTACTTCTTTAGTTGGCGGGTGTTTGTTGCCAAATAACGATTTATTATTTACGGATTCTAGGCTTGAAAGTATTTTTATACTGTCTGAAAATCTAAAATCAATTGGTTTATTAAATGATAGTTTGCAATTAAAACAACCAACAGGAATAGCGTATTTAACTGCAAAAAATCAAATTTGGGTGGTAGAAACTGGGGCACATCAAATTTCAATACTGGATAGTCAAGGAAATAGAATTAAAACCATTGGCCAGCGAGGAAATGGAAAGGGTGAATTTAATTATCCAACTTCAATATGGATTGATAAAAAAGGGACTGCTTATGTGGTAGATGCGCTTAATTATCGCATTCAACTGTTTGATTTAGCCGGTAATTTTTTGTCTATGTTTGGTGAAAACGGTAATGGCACCGGCTTTTTCGCGAGTCCAAAAGGAATAGCTACAGATAGTTATGGAAATATATACGTGGTAGATGCCTTATTTCATGGCGTACAGATTTTTGATGCCACAGGCAATTATTTATACCAGTTTGGAAAACAAGGAAGGGAAACTGGAGAATTTTGGATGCCTTCAGGTATTTTTATTGATGAACAGGATATTATATATGTTGCAGATAGTTACAATGCACGAATACAAATCTTTAAATTAAACTTTATAGAATGAGATATTCAGCCTTACTTATATTGTTTTTTGTAAGCATACTTTGCAACACATTAATTGCACAAGGAATTACAAATTCGCGTCATAATTTATCGGCTTCTGGTAAAGGGAAAGTAAAATCTATGGATGATACTAGAGTCTGTCTGTTTTGTCATACGAGCCATACAGGTGACCCTAAAGCGCCTATGTGGAACCGGAAAAAATCTGGCGCTATTTATACTTTATATGATAGTTCAACATTGAATGCCAATCCGGGACAGCCCGATGGCAACTCCATACTATGTTTGTCTTGTCATGATGGAACGGTAGCACTTGGGAACACTTTAAAAAATACTAAAAGCATGTCTTTTGCAAATTCTATGACTAAAAGAGGCAATTTAGGAACCGATTTGTCTAATGACCATCCCATTTCTTTTATATATGATGCCAGCTTGGCTGCTGAAGATGGTGAATTAAAAGACCCTAGTACCTTGTCGCCACATACATTGGATCAAAATGGAAAATTACAATGTACGTCGTGTCATGATTCACACAAAGATTTAGAAGGTAATTTTTTAAAACGAAGCAATGAATTTTCAGCTTTATGCTTTACCTGTCATGATAAAAAGGAATGGGGCAAAAGCAGTCACAATACAGCCACAAAAACATGGAATGGCAGTACGCCAAACCCATGGTCACACATGGATGCTCCGTATAACAATGTATCCCAAAATGGTTGTTCCAATTGTCATGATACCCACAATGCTTCTGGAAAGGAACGTTTGTTGAAAAGACTGTCTGAAGAAGACAACTGCCTAGATTGCCACAATGGAAATGTAACAGTAACTAATATACAGTCGGAATTTTCTAAAGCCTACAGGCACGACGTTTTTTCTTATTCAGGCATTCATGACCCTGTTGAATCGGAGATTAATAAAACAAGGCATGTTGAATGTGTAGATTGTCATAACCCCCACTCTACCAATAACTTTAAAGCAGAAGCTCCATTTGTTAAAGGCGCTAATTCAAATGTTAAAGGTCTTGATAAAAATGGTTTTGAAATTAAAGCTGCTATATTTGAATATGAAATTTGTTTTAAGTGCCATTCAGACAACGCATTTGTGCAAGAAAAATCGACTCGTTATTTAGGATCAACAAATACAAGATTGGATTTTGATCCTAATAATATTTCAATGCACCCTATAATAGAAGAAGGAAAAAATAGAAGCCCAAGAGGTTTGTTAACACCCTATAATTCAAGTAGTAAAATATACTGTTCTTCTTGTCATGCTAGTGACGGTGAAAATGCACCTGCTGGACCTCATGGTTCAAATTATCCACGCATTCTAAAAGCCAATTACAATTTAGATCAAACACCGCAACTGGGCAAAAACTGGCCATCGTTAATACAAAGCAATTATGCCTTGTGTTTTGAATGTCATGAGGTAAATGCTATTACAAATATCCATACAGAAATTAGTGATGGTCATTTTATGGAAACCATTGGTTGTAATACCTGCCATGACCCACATGGATATAAAGGTGGTAGTATAAATGAAAACTCCTATGGCATTAATTTTGACCGAACTGTTATACAGCCCAACCCTATAAATGGGCTTATGATAGACCTTAACCAAAAAAAATGTTTTATGACCTGCCATGACCCCAATGGTGTGGTGAATTACACCCATAAACAGGAAGGCTCAGATTATTGATATGAGGTTGGAAAGTTTAAAGTCAAAAGGCAGCTTTAAAAGGGAGCAATCTTTCCCTTTCGTTCCGTCATCCTGCGTGGAGTTGAAGGATAAACGAAACAAAGTTTACCAAAATTAGTCCATAAAAAATGAAATAATTAACAGTACGTTAACAAAATAATCCAAAAACTAACAAAATATTTTATTTAGAAGTGTTTTAAATAACATAAAATGCTGGTATTCACTACATTATAAAGTGTGTAAAATTTCAAAAAAATAAATGTATTAAAAAAAATTGCCAAATATTAGTATAAATAAGTATTTTATTATCTTAATGATGTAATTTATTTATAAAAAGAAATATTTGTAACAAATATGACATAAGTCAGGGTTTTTAGCTAAAAGCTATTGTAATTTTATTATTATAAATATTTCAATTAACGAAAATAATTAATTATTAAAAATTTTTACCTTATGAAAACAAAAAATATATTTTTAACCTTTGCTTTAGGTTTGTTTACAACCTTTGCTTTTTCGCAATTTACGAGTAAATTGATGACAGAAACAACTACGGCCCATAACTTTGCAACTGGAACTGGTTTAGGTGCAGGTGGTGCTGGTTATACCTTTGCAGCATCTACAATTGCTGGTGATGGAAATGGTGTTTGTGCAGTATGTCATACACCTCACAACGCTACTAGCACAGATCTTCCTTTATGGGATCATGAAACATCAGGTACAACTTTTACGCCTTACCCTTCAGGAGGAACTATTCAAGGTACAATAACAGCTCCATCAGGTGCATCACAGTTATGTTTAGGATGTCACGATGGTACCGCAAACTTAGATGCTTATGGGAAATCTGCTAGTCCAGCAGGGACAATATCAATGAATGCAGGAGATTTAGCATATGCTAGTTTTGGTGCTGATCTTACAAACGATCACCCAATTTCTATTACTTATCCAGCTGATGCAACTGCTTCAGCTGAACAAATGAAGCTAGCAAGTTCTTTACCAGCGGGTATGTTATATACTAATAAAGTAGAATGTGCTTCTTGTCATGGTATGCACAATCCTGCAGTTACATCAAAATTGTTAAGAGTATCTAACGATAACAGTGCTTTATGTTTAACATGTCATGTTAAATAACAATAATTTACTTTTAAAAAAAAGGCGATTTAAATCGCCTTTTTTTTTGATTAAAAACCAAAGTTAGTAATACGCCAAATTTAACCAATTTTGTTAATCGTGGCTTATTTAAATTCATGTTATTTATTTTTATAATTGCCTATTTTAACAGGGGCTTAATAACATAAAAACTGATTAAAAATTAGTAATACTTTGTTTTTTAGATTTTTTATGAAAAACAAGCCTAAACCTTTATTTAAAGTCATCTGAATCTGATGATTATCATAGTTTGTTTATCGTTTTTTAAGTAATTTTATACTTAATTATAATATGTTTTTTAACTTAAAATAAATCTAGATGAGCCCAAAATCTTTACTTTTTTTGATACCAATTAGTTTTCTATTTTGCATGTCCTGTTCTCCTAAATTGCAAACAAATAATACAGCTGATTTAGCAGAAAAGATTTTTTATCCAAGAAATGCAGATACAGCTCACTTTCAATATTTAAAAGGTTTTTCAACTAATACTGATATTGAAATACAATCTAAATTTCAAGAATCCATGATAGGGAAAAAAGAAATTAGCTGGATGCGTAAACCCTATGGAGTTACTGTAGAGAAAAGTAAAATATATGTTGCAGATATAGGTCTTCCAGGGATAAATATTATTGATTTAAATAAAAAGACCTTCAATCAATTTAAACCCATTCATAAAGATTTTTCATTTGTACTATCTATGGCAATAGATGAAAATGACGATATGTATATTTTAGACTCTAAAAGTATGACCGTACTTATATATGATGCTAATGGAAAATACAAGGAAACATTTAAAATTTTAGAAAATTCTAAACCAACAAGAATCAAGATAAAAGGGGAATATATTTACATAGGTGATATAGGTACTGGAAAAATTAATATTTACAGTAAAAACACTCACCAATTGATAAACCAACTTCCAAAAAAAGATATCACCACTGATAATGAAGCGTTTTTGTTTATGCCCATGGATTTTGATTTAGATGATAACTATATTTATGTATTAGATGCAGGCGCTTATAAAGTCAAAATTTTCACTTACGAAGGAGAATTGGTGAAAGTTTTTGGAGAACATGGAAATGGTTATGGTTTATTCATACGCCCAAAGACCATAAGTGTTGATAAGGAAGGGAATATATTTGTAGCAGATTCTACCACACAATTGGTTCAAATGTTTAATAAAGATGGAAAACCTTTAATGGTTTTCGGTGCTCCTTATGAAATTGAACAAGGAAAATTTTCACCTGGTTTGTTACTGCCAACTTCTATGGTAATAGATTATAACAATTTAGACTACTTTAAACCTTATGTGGATTCAAAATATAATTTAAAATATTTGGTATATGTCATGAATCAATCAGGTAGTGAAATGTTAAAAGTATATGGTCGTTTAGAATTAAAATAAAGAAGATAATTATTAAAATTAATTTTTAGTAAATTATCTAATTAAAGATTGTTTATCAAATGATAATTGACTTTAAAAAATATGAATAAAAAACATTCCATATTTATATTACTTATTGTTCTGCTACTTTTTTTGGGTTGCTCTACCCAATCTGGTTATAAAATAAAATCATTTTTTTTTGATGGAGTACCCAACCCAAATAATATAACCTTTCAAGACACCATAAAAATAGTAAATAAAGACACTATTGTGGTGACAAATACAATTAAAGAAATTATACCTATAAAAGGAAGTATTCACCAGCCGTATAAGGAAAGAAAATGTTTTGAATGTCATGATGAAAAAAACAGGACTAAAGAAAAATTACCATTGCAAGAGCTATGTTTTAGTTGTCATAATGGATTTAATAGCGATTACAAAGTAATTCATGGTCCAGTAGAATCTGGACACTGCACCAAATGCCATAATCCTCATAAAACAGAAGAAAAAAAATTACTTTATAGTGTTCAACAAAATCTTTGCTTGCAATGCCATAATAAAACAGATGTCTTATCTAACAGCTTTCATGCCGAAATTGGAGAACAAAGTTGTATTGAATGTCATAACCCTCATGGGGGTGAAAATAAAATGTTTCTAAAAAAAACAGCTTGCTTGCAATGCCATACTACTATTACAGAGGAAAAACAATATCTTCATGGCCCTGTGGCGGCAGGAGAATGTGCTGCCTGTCATAAACCCCACGGTTCAAAAGAATCAAAATTATTAATGAATATCGGAAATAAATTATGTCTGAATTGTCATAATAGTGCTGAAATTTATGTTGCTGATTACCATAATAAAACGAAAAAACAAGACTGTACAAGTTGCCATGACCCGCATGGAAGCTCTCAATCTTTTCTTCTAATTAAACGCACCCGGTAATTATGAGAAAATGTACTGTTATATTAATGTTATTATTTTTGACCTCTATATCTTACTCTCAACAAAATAGTGTAAAAATAGCGCCTTGGAGCCTACTTTCTTATGGCGGTAATATTAATTTAAACGGGCAATATTACAATTCAACTTTTTTACAAGAGGGAACTCAAAATTTTGGTTATCAATACAGCCCTGGTGGTTTTATTTCAACCCAAAGTTATGTGTACCATCCAAACTTTTTAACACTTAATATATCCGGTGGTTACCAACCCCAGTTTGGAGAGGTAATTTCCTCAATAACCCCTGATTATTTAACTAGTATATCTTTGTTGCAATACAATGTCAATGCTGCCTTTTTGAAAACCTTAGATTATAAGGTGAATGCGTATTACAATTATAATCAAAAAAATGGAGTAGATCGATTTTACGATCGGGATATAACTACAAAAAAATGGGGCGCAGGTTTCATATACGATGGAAGCTATAAAGTTAGAACCAATTTTGAGCATAATGATACTCATGAGCTAGATAATTATACCGATAGAGAGCTTTTAGTATCAGTAACCTATTTAAAAGGCTCGGTAATGAAATCTTTTTTTAAGAATGACCGTAATGAGTTAGATTTTAACCTTCAAACAACTTTATCAGAATCAAAAGATCTTTTTAAAAATTCAAGTGACTTAATTTATATTGGATATAATAATATGTTCTTTTTAAATAAGAAACAAACCATTACTTCAAATTCTAAATTGTTTATTTCAAAGCAAAAAGGAACTTCTAATAACATAGAAGAAGGCCTTTCTGAAAGTATATTGTTTCCAATTGCCAAGCAATTAACATTTAATAGCAAATTTTCTCTAATAAGAAGAGAAAGAGAATCTCAGCTTACCAAAGAACTAAATCTTGGGGGTTCATTAAATCATAGTATTTATCAAAGTTTACAAAATAATTTATTAATTCAATACAATAATAATAATCAAGAGGGAATTTATAATTTTGGAAATGTATTGATTAACTTTAATACGAATTACAACAAAAAAATACCCTTTATAAAAGGTGATATTAATATAGTCTACGAATTTGATTATCAACATCAAAATAGGGAAAGCAAAGACAATCTTGTGTCTATTTATAATGAAAAGAAGTTGTTTGAAGATGGGAGTATTGTGCTGTTGAACAGCCCAAATATTATTATTGAATCTGTATTAGTAAAAGATGTTACAGGAACCATCATCTATCAAGAAAACTTAGATTATATCCTAATACAAAGAGGCGTTAATACAGAGATTCAGCGATTAGCTGGAGGAATTATTCAAAATAATACTTTAGTATTTATAGATTATAATACTTTCCAAAATTCTTCCTATGATTATAACAGCCCTGGGAGTAAATTTGAAACTCGACTCACTTTTTTTGACAGGTTATTAATGTTGAGTTATACAAATTCATATAGAAATTATAAGTCGATCTCAAGTAGTCTGGACGGTTTAGGTTTAAACACTTTTAAACGCTATAAATATGGTGCATATCTCAGATATAAAATATTTAATGGAGGTATTTCTTATGAGGATAATGAAAGTTCAGTATTACCTTATAGATTATGGAATTATTATTTTAGTGCAAATGGTTCAATCTCAAAAAAAATAAACTTTAAAATATATGGGATGGTGAATAATTATAGTATGTATTTTATTGAAGGAGATAAAAATAAACTATCTTCAATTTCATCTGATATTTCTTATAACATAAGCAATACTGCTAGATTTTTATTTAATTTTAGCTATTCTGCACAAAAAGGAGATATACAAGATTATCATTTAATTTCAGCAAGGGGTGACATTAAAAAACGGATTAATCAGCTTGAATTATCCTTAGGTGTTAATTATTTTAATAGAAAAGTTCCTTATGAAGAAAACTCATCTCAATATATTGGAACAAATATAAAAATACAAAGAAACTTTTAACCTCCAGCTATTAAACCTTATAAAAACCATATATCATGAAACAAATAAACCAATCAAACAGCCGGCAGATATTAAAAGCCAGTTACGTATTAAAGAATTTTATGGGTGCTCTTTTACTGCTTTTAAGCGTGTCTTTAACGGCACAAAACATCAGTGACAATGCATGTGTTGAATGTCATAAACGTACGGTGCAAAAAGACATATTACATGGGCCAACTGCCACCAGTTGCACAAGCTGCCATGAGTCAAATGGCAAAAAACATCCTTTGGCAGATGTGGCTGGCTTTACCCTTTTTGCGGAGGGCGCCGAGTTGTGCTATTCTTGTCATACCGTATTTAAAGAGGAACAAAATTTAAAATTTGTGCACAAGCCCATAAAAAACGGCGAATGTTCAGAATGTCATGAAGTGCATAGCTCCAATAATAAGAACTTGGTGTTTGCCAAGCCGCCAGATTTGTGTTTTTTCTGTCATAGCAATTTTGACAAAGACCGTGAAAAAGCAAAAAGCATACATACGGCTTCCTATGCAGGAGACGCCTGTACACAATGCCATAAGCCACATGCCTCTGCTGAGAAAAAGTTATTGGCAGGCAACAGCA
>JAVVER010000131.1:0-8755 GCA_032251145.1 Vicingaceae bacterium
TACAAAAGCGATATTCAGGAAGATAGATGGATAATGACAGAAAATGCGGATAAGAAGAGACAGAAAAATCAAGAAGCGATAGACGACCAGCAGATTACCATACAGCAGAATCAAAAAGATTACGAAGCCAAAAGAAAAGAAAGAGAAATTGATGTGAAACAATACAGTAAAGACTTAGCTGCTTTAGAAGAAGTAAGACTTAAAGCTTCATTGCAGAAAGTGGAAGACAACAGAAGAGAACTTCAAAAATATGCTGACCAAATTGCTTTAATGCAAATAGAGCAGACCAAAAAACATAAAGCTAAAGCAGAAAAATTAGCTGCTGATAAACTGCTTTATATGCAATACAACGAGAAAAGAATAGCCGAAGAAAAACAAAAAAATGATAAGGCAACTGCTGAATTAAAAGACTATAAAACTCAGTTAAATAAAGAGCAACAAAAATATCAGAAAGATGCTGATTTTAAACGTTCTAAAAACGAACAAGAAGCTATTGCTCAAAAAGAACTGTTGAACAAACCTACAAAAGAACAACAACAAAGAAGCATTAATGCAGAAAAGAAATTGCAAAAAGAAAAACAGTTTTATAGCGATTATCAATCTCAACTAAATGCCAAGCAAATTGAAAAATCAACAAAAGCTTCGGAAGAAGTGTATGATGTTTATGTTGGAGAAAAGAAATTATCAAGCAATTTAGATCAATTTGATAAAAAATATCCTCAAGGAATTACCGAAGAAGAACGAGAAACTGGAAATGCTATTATCATTAGAAGAATTAAAGTTACTGGAGATCATGCTGATGTTTATGAAAGAATTTTTTATAAATGGGGGGGAGTTTACTACTCTAAAAATGGTGTTAGTATTTCAAAAAACATTTGGGATAACGAATCTATTGAGAAATAGAAGACTTTAATTATTACTTAAAGAAGATTTGAAGCTTTAATGGTTAGTATGTTTTTTTTCTAAAACCCTTTAGTGGTAATTTATGAAGTCAATTTATAAATACATATTTTCAACGTTAGTTATAACATCGTTTTCTTGTCAGACACAGCGAGAACTATATCAACTGTATAAATTGGAAGAATTTAATATTAATGAGGGTAATAATTTTGTTAAGAAAATTCAATGTTTAGAGACGGTTAATGAGATTTCTATAATAGACACTAAAGCTGACGGGAATGATTTTGTTGTAAACGAGCAAAGTATATTTTTAGATACCAATCAACAGGATAAACCAAACTATTACAATTATAAGAGGAGAGCAAGAGAACTTAATATTTCGGCTGATTGCTTGTTAGAATGTCTAAAATCTTTTTATAAAATTGGCGTGAATGAATTTAATAGAGATGACAATTATTATCGATTCCCAGTAGTTGTAGGGTTTACAACAAATAAAGGTTACATTTATTCTAATGAACTTAACTTAATGCTAGGGGACACTTTGTCTGCAACCTCTGTGAGAAACAAAAAATATCATTTCAAGATTGTATTGACTAAACAAATAGACAAAGCTTGGTTTGAATATTATCAGATAGGTGAAATATAATATTTTATTAAATAATAGTTGGATTTAATCCTGCTAAAAAACATGAATCTAAAAAAATTAATAATTCGCATCAAAATACCCGTGCGAGGGCTATCGAACAAACGGTGCGAAATCCTGAGTAATCCGATCAGGAAATGCGAGGGCTATGTGGGTAAAGATTATAAAGGATTTGGCGTTTGTTCTCCATATTTGGCTCTTTTAATCAAGAAAAAGAGCATATTAAAATAACCCATCAATCATTTTTTTAGTTCCACAATTTATTTTTACATTTACGCTTCATAAAAATATTTCATGGAGTCTGTAAAAAAGCCAAGTTTATTTCAAGCATTAATCCCTATAGTTGTATTAATACTGCTTTTAGTGGTAAATGTGGTATTGGTTTTTGGTGATAATGCTTTAGGTGGAGCAAATCAAGTAGTTTTATTAGTTGCTGGAGCAGTTGCTGCTGCTATAGGAATATACAACGGATATACATGGGGTTCCATTCAAAAGGGAATTGTAAAAAGTATTAAATCTGCCTTACCCGCACTTATTATTTTATTATTAATTGGTGCATTAGCCGGAACATGGATGCTAAGCGGAGTAGTGCCAGCAATGATTTATTATGGATTAGATTTATTACATCCAAATTTTTTTTTAGTAGCCACCTGCATTATTTCTGCAGTAGTTTCTTTGGCAACAGGTAGCTCGTGGACAACCGCAGCAACAGTTGGTATTGCCTTAATAGGAATTGGAGATGTATTAGGCTTCAACAAAGGTATGGTGGCTGGAGCAATTCTTTCAGGAGCTTATTTTGGAGATAAAATGTCGCCTTTGTCCGACACTACCAATCTTGCTCCTGCAATGGCAGGAACGGATTTAATTACCCACATTAAATACATGGCATTAACTACTGTCCCGTCTATTGTTATCACCTTAATCATATTTTTAATTATCGGATTTACATTTGAGTCAGGTGGAAATACTACCGATGTAAGCGAGCTAAAAACAGCAGTAGCATCAAAAATAGTAATTACCCCTTGGTTGTTTATCGTTCCTGTTGCTGTAATATTGCTTATTGTAAAAAAAGTAGATGCCATTCCTGCTTTGTTTATTGGTAGTTTATTGGGCGGTTTGTTTGCCCTCATTTTTCAGCAAGATTTAATTGTTGCTTTGGCTGAAAGCACTTCACTAACTTTTGAAGCCGCTTATGAAGTGATTGTAAATGCTATGACTACAAAAATGAGCATCCCCACAGAAAATGTGCTGGTAAATGAATTACTAGAAACCAAAGGGATGAATGGTATGTTGGGAACGATATGGTTAATTATTTGTGCCATGATTTTTGGTGGCGTAATGGAAAAAACAGGCATGTTAAAAACCATTACCAATACTTTAATTCCATTGGCAAAATCTACAGGTTCATTAATAGCAACTACCACTGCTACATGTATTACTTTTAACGTAACGGCTTCCGACCAATATTTAGCCATTGTTGTTCCGGGAAAAATGTTTAGTAAAATATACAAAGAAAGAGGACTACACCCTAAGGTGTTGAGCCGTACACTGGAAGATTCTGGAACAGTAACCTCTGTGCTTATTCCTTGGAATACATGTGGAGCTTACCATTCAGGAGTATTAGGGGTGGCAACAGGCGATTATTTTATGTATTGTTTCTTTAATATTTTAAGTCCAATTATGACCATGATTTTTGGTTTTTTTAATATAAAAATTGCTAAACTTGTAACTACAGAAAAAGATAACCCAAATGAGGTAAATTCCGTAACAAAAAAATAAAAATTTAAAACCATGAAAATATTTTACACTACCTTAATCACCATTTTAATATTAATTACATCAACACTTTTTGCTCAACCTAAAAGCTATGCTCCAGAAGATGTGGTAGATGCAAAATTTGGTATTCAAATGTACGAGCCATTAAACATGATGCTTGGTAGAGATACTGTGAGGAATGATGCAAATGGTTATGCTGCTAATGGTTTTATTGAAGATTTTTATAATAGCGGGCAATTGCTTCACAAAGGTTTTTATGTTGATGGTCAGCTAAAAATTTACAAAAACTATTATCCCAACGGAACAGTAGAGAGAAACTTTAGAGTAACAGATATCAAGAAAAGTAAAATGTCCATTTATTATAGTGATGGCAAGCCAAAATCTGAAATTGAATATGTACAAACCGAAGCTCAAAAGTGGACAGATTATTACCCAAATGGAAATGTAGAGTTTGTTGAAGAATACCACAAATCTTTTTTATACTATATTTTTAAAGCCAATTATTTTGAAGATGGTAAACCTGAAAATACTTTAGAATTAACAGATAAAAAGAAGTTAATTTATGACCAAAAGTACTACCATAAAAACAGCAACCTTAAAGAGGAAGGTGAAATGAAGTACAACAAAGCTTTATTTGATTATGAAAGAATCGGAACGTGGACTCAATATGATGAAAGCGGAAAAGCCATCAAAAAAGTAAAATATGCTAGCGGTAAAGTTCAAAGTGAAACCGATATCTAATCAATGCTATAATTGCCAAATATGAACATTCATTTTATTGCTATTGGCGGAAGTGCCATGCACAACCTTGCCATCGCTCTTCACAAAAAAGGGTATAGAGTTACAGGCTCTGATGATGAAATTTTTGAGCCTAGCAAAAGCAGGTTAGCCAAACATGGGTTATTACCCCAAACAGAAGGCTGGAAAGAAGAAAATATCCATACCGATTTGGATGCCGTAATCCTTGGAATGCACGCAAGAAATGATAATCCAGAGTTAATAAAAGCTAAGGCATTAGGACTAAAAATTTATTCCTATCCTGAATATATCTATGAGCAATCTAAAAACAAAACCAGAGTAGTAATAGGAGGAAGTCATGGCAAAACTTCTATAACAGCTATGGTGTTGCATGTGTTACAAAAAACCAATGTTAATGCCGATTATATGGTTGGAGCTCAACTCGAAGGTTTTGAAACCATGGTAAAAATTACAGATGCTCCAGTTATTATTTTAGAAGGAGATGAATACCTTTCATCCCCAATAGATAAAAGACCAAAATTTCATTTATACCAGCCAAATATAGCCTTGCTTAGCGGTATTGCTTGGGATCATATTAATGTTTTTCCAACTTTCGAGAACTATGTAGAACAGTTTAAAATATTTATTGACTTAATTGAAGATAATGGCTATTTAGCTTATTGCGAAAACGACAAAATACTGAAAGAGCTAGCCGAAAAAACCACCAAAAATATTGTCAAAGTAGCTTATTCAACACCTAATTATTACATAGATAACGGAACTACCTATCTGAAAACAGTTGATGGAGATATTCCGTTAATCGTTTTTGGAGAACACAATTTGCAAAACTTAAATGGAGCAAAATTAATTTGCAATCAGTTAGGCGTTAAAGATGCTGATTTTTATAATGCAATTGCTACTTTTAAAGGAGCAGCAAAAAGGTTGGAGTTAATTGCAAAGAACAATACCGTAGCGGTTTATAAAGATTTTGCACACTCACCATCTAAATTAAAAGCAACTACTAAAGCAGTTAAACAACAATATCCCGACAGAAAAGTAGTGGCTTGTATGGAGTTACATACGTTTAGCAGTTTAAATAAAAACTTTTTAAGCGAGTATGAAAATGCTATGAGCGATGCTGATGAAGCTTATGTTTACTACAGCGAACATACCTTAGAACATAAAAAACTAGAACACATTACACCTGCCGAAGTTAAAAAGGCTTTTGCATCTGATAATGTTGAAGTCATTAATGATTCCAAACAATTAGTAAACTTATTAGAAAATAAAAACTGGAATAACAGTGTCTTGCTCCTCATGAGCTCCGGAAATTTTGATGGAGTTGATTTAAATGCTTTTGGCGAAAAAATAGTTGGCTAGTTTATTAGTTTATAGGTTAAGAGTTTATAAGATTGAAAGTTAGTTCCAATTTCCAATTTGCCTGTAATCTAGAGTAAAGTTTTCATTCCATGAAAACAGATATAGAACCCTATAGTCATTCAGGAGGAAACTTGTTAAATAGTGCAATGATGTAGCAATTAACAAAATAAAAACACTTGAAAGAAAAGTAAATAAAACTCTTATGTTGGTTTTTGAGTATTTCATAATTCATTCTCGTATTTGAACTATATTCATTTTTAAAGTTTTTAAAACCTCAAAAATAATATCCTTTGCACCTAAAATTTGGTCACCCAAATTATTAGAAGTAACTTTGTATAAATCAAAAAAATAAAATTTAATGAGTACAAACAAAGTAATTGCAGTTTCTTATAACTTATATAAAGGTACTGCGGAAGGCGAGTTAATCGAATCGACAGAAGGTAAAGAACCTTTAAAATTTTTATCAGGTGCAGGTCAAATGATTCCTGATTTTGAAAACAATATAGTAAACCTTAATGAAGGAGATGAGTTTTCTTTCGGAATAAAAGCCGAAAAAGCTTATGGCTCAAGAACTGATGAAGCTATTATTGAATTGCCTCAAGATATCTTTAAAAAAGACGGACAATTAGTTCCTGAAGTAGTTGTAGATAATGTTTTACCACTACAAGATCAAAACGGAAATGTAGTTCCTGCAAAAGTAGTTGCAATTAATGATGCAACTATTACAGTTGATGTTAATCATCCATTGGCAGACCAAGATTTACATTTTACAGGTAAAGTAATTGAAATGAGAGTTGCTACAGCTGAAGAGCTTGACCACGGACACGCTCACTAATTTCAACGAAACCAATAAAAAAAGCAGCTAAAATTTAACTGCTTTTTTTTGTTACCTTTGTCCCCCTCTTCCATTTATCTATTTCTACTAATCTAAGTAGGTTTATGTTTTTTTCCTGTTTTCCGTAATGGGACACCCTAGAAAAATTTATTAATATTCTGGATTAATTCCTTTTGATTTTCATCCATTTTTAGGACAATCTTTGTGCAATGAAGTGATTCTGTAAGTGTGATATCCATTTGATACATACTATGAGTTAGTTCGGCAGCTTTCTCAATAGATAGTGGTTCAATACCCTTTCGAGTTCTTTATAGATCTGATCAGCTGCAAATGACAGGCAAATATGTGCTTCAATTCTTTTTCATAAACGATGATAAAAAGGACGTATTCGTAAATCAGTTTTGGACATTCGAAAAGCTTTTTCGTTATGCCATAAGTTTTTTTAATTGGCTATAATTTCTTCTGGTTTTAGAGTGCAATTGGTAACATATCCTTTTAAGCCATCCCATATTTTATCCTTTTCAAACTTTTCTTTATCATGGCTAATTCATTGATAACGATATAAATATTCAATGGTTTTGAGTTTGCTTAGCAGATAAGCTAATTGAGTAATAACTAAATGTCTAAACAAAGGTTCGTTTATTGTTTTGAAGCCAATAAAATCAAAGATTTTACCAAAAACCAATTCAGAACCAATGGTTCGTATTTGTGCATTTTGAACTTCACTCAAAAAGGATTCTATTAAAACGTCTTTCTCAAAAATAAATAAACTACGGTTGGATTCTAAACGCTGAATTTCCAGCTTAGCGTTTAATTCTAGCCTAAAAATAATTGTTGGGTCTGCAGAACTCCCAAAAGATTTTATAACTTTATACTTGTCATGAGTTTTAGATACTATCTGAACACTTATACTACCTGATTTGCTCCTCTTTTTCCTTACAAACATTTAGCTAAAATAAACAAAAAAAAATGGGTGGAACACCCAAAAAATCATTTTTAGAATTTTTAACAACTACAAACCAATGCTTTACGAAATTTGTTTTTTAGACTGTGGAAAACAGGATTAAATATTCCATATTTGTTTTTTATATCCGCTGTAAAAGGTAATTGAACTGTAGAACCATCAATTGACAAAACTCGCAATCCTTTATATAAAACTATATTCTCATCATTATCGCTATAAAATTCTTCCAAGATGAGATGATTAAGGTCATAAAATAAATCTGGCTTTAACTTCGTCCTTTTTTGTATAAAAGCACTTGAACTAATTCTTTTTACTGAGGTGTTAAGCACACTAAAAAAATTGTTTAGTTCTATTTGGATAGTCTTACGAAGTAACCGAAACATACACAAAACTATATATTCAAAAGGTAATTTTCGTTTTCTTGAAAAGTCTTGTTTGCTTACTTTATATTTTATTTTTGTGTCTTGTGAAAAAATAAATGTGTTACTTATATTAATGTATTTTGATGTAGATTTTGTTGCCATTTTTTATCGCAAAACAAAATCAATCTTACTATTTAATTCATTATTAAAAAAACAAGTCATTAATAGTCAGCTATTTAATTTCTTAATTTAATTACATTGCCAGCGTGGAAGCTGGCGAAAATGGAGGTAGCAGTTTTAACCAATTTTATATAGACCCAATTAGAAATTGAACGTAAATTCAAATTAAAGAGCTGCTAGTGCTTTGTCATAATCAGGTTCTTGAGCTATTTCAGGAACTTGTTCCGTGTAAATAACTTTTTCATTTTCATCAAGAATCACTATGCATCTAGAGTGTAACCCTGAAAAAGGAGCTTCAATAATTTCTAACCCGTAATCCTTACCAAATTTTCCTGTTTTAAAATCAGATAATACAACAACGTTTTCAATACCTTCTGCACCGCAAAAACGACTTTGAGCAAAAGGTAAATCTCTTGAAATACATAATACTTTTGTGTTTTCTAAATCTGCTGCTACTTTGTTAAAGTTTCTTACTGATGCTGCACAAATACCTGTATCTATACTAGGGAAAATATTTAATATTAATTTACTTCCTTTAAAATCATTTAATGTTTTAGTACTTAAATCAGCTGCTACTAACTGAAAATCTTTTGCTTGAGAACCAACTGAAGGTAATGTTCCACTGGTATTAATTTCGTTTCCTTTAAATTTAATTTTTGCCATGTTGCTTTTAATTTTTTGATGCTGCTAAATTAATGGTTTAAAACTTCTTTCTTTCAAAAGACAATCATTTTATTCTTAAAAAAAACCAACATCATTATCATTTTTGGAATTAGCTCTAAATAATAGTACCTTTGCTCAAAATCAATCAAAAAAAATGATTTTCTATTTAATTTCAACTTTTCTTTTATCGTATTTCTATCGCTGACATTTCTTGCTATTTTTTTTTAACTTATTAATTCAAAAAAAAATCAAGAAAACCAATGGAAATTTTACTTATAACACCACAAACAGGAAAACACTCAATTTATAACGAC
>JAVVER010000132.1:0-8698 GCA_032251145.1 Vicingaceae bacterium
GCCCTATTTCTAAGCCATTCTCATATTGCCCAATTACATGATTAATTTTCGAAGAATCAACCAAATATTCATATGTGTCCCCCCATTTTACATCATCTACAAATGTCCAAAACCTCCATGTTCCGTCTTCTTCCCATAAAGTCCATTTTCCATCTTTTTTCCCATTTTTATATTTTCCATCAATTATGAGTTTACCGTTTTCGTCCCATTCTTGAAAGACACCATCCTTAACTTCCATATTAACAGTTAATTCTTTTTTTTTAATACCGTTTTCATGCCAACATTGTATAAATCCGTGTTCCATCCCATCAATCATTTCCCAATCAGAAATTAAAACCCCATTTTCAGACCAAGTTTTAAACTTACCATGTTTTACTCCAGAAACAAAGAAGCCTTCACTTGAAATCATTCCATTTTCATAGAAAGTCTGGCTTTTGTAAGTCGAAGTATCGTTGCAATCTGAGTAATATTCAACAACTTTATCATTTCCATTTTCATAATACTCTTTAACAACTCGACATTCTCGGTCACATGCGGTTAATAAAATTAATGTCAATATGACTAGAAATAAGCTTATGTTATGTTTCATATGTTATTTTTTTTGAACTCTGCCTTTGATTAATTCTTCTGTCTTATGATTAATTATTGCTATTAATTTATCTTCTAAGACATCATTCTCAAACTTTACATCTGTGGTTGAAAGAAATATAGAGTTCAATATTATTCCATCCAATTCTGATTTTTCTAATCTAATTTTTCCGCCACTTTCAACACCGCCTTCTTTAAAGATTTTTATTGGACTTCCTTCCTTAAAAAATTCAAGTGTAATTAGAATAGTACGATTTTCAATTGCTTTAATCTCCTCATGTGATAAGTTTACTGATTTCTGAAAGCTATATAATTGTAAATTCCCTATTAGAGTGCATAAATCCATTCCAGCTCTTGATTCTAAAGATGAAACTACACTATCCTCATCTAAATTTTCATAACAAAGATTCAACATGTCATTTACTTCTGCGATAGAAATGGAGTCATTTTGTGCATACACCAAGTTGGATAAAAATATGAAGATGATAGAAATGGTTTTCATGAAATGAGTTTTTTGGTTGAGATTAATATGAATGGTTAATAAATCACAAGCTAGATAGTTACGAGAGTTGGGTTCAATTAGTCTTTAATCAACTGAATTGTACCAGTTAATTCTTTCTTTAATAAGCTCATTAATTTTCACTTGACTTAGTCTCCTAACAGGTGTAAATTTATGTCCTCTAATCAAATCATATGTTTTGTAATTTTTAAAATGAATTTTTCGAATATGTACGATTCCTATCAATTCATTGTTTTCAATTATTAGGGTAATTCTATCTTGAGGAGAAGGATCATCTATTGAATTATCCCACTTAAAATACCATTTCCCATTCTCATCTCCCATACTATTAGATGAACAAGTTTCCAATTGAAATGATTTAATTAATGGCTTTAAATTATCCAACGTAATTATTTTTTCAGAATCATTTATCAACCGTGCAAGTACATTTTCAATTACTGATTCAGGCTTAATATTTTGTTTATGTGTATAACCTACAATTAACCCATAACTTACGCCATTATTTTCATTACCCATCCAAACATCAACCTCGCTTTTAGTAATGCCAATTTTATTACCATCAATATCAAATAAGGTATCTTCTGGTTCTAATTTAAAAGTCTCATATTGGATAGAATCCAGTTTTATATAATACCCAATCATTTGCCAATCGTTCACAGCTTCAGTACATTCAACAATTAAATTATCATTTAGTGAAAAAAGTATTTTTTTTCCATTAATTGTATCTCGAACATTTGCAGGTCCATCAATTCTATCACCAATAATCAAATTATTAGTTTCTTTAGTTTTACTGTCTATGCATCCCATCAATATTGTTAAATAAATCAGTATTAAGTTTGATTTTAGCCTATACATTTCTGAATGTTATTTATTTGTTTTCTTTAATTGGACAGAACTTGTTTAAATCTATACCTTTTACTCGTTTCATCTCCCAAACATACAAAAAAATACAACTCCCTGCTTCACAAAAAGCATATTTCGAGACTTTTATACTATTTTTGGAATCATAAAACTAAATCAATTAAGTGAAATCGATTTCTAAAAAATGGATGTACTTTTTGCTAGCAATGGTGTTGGCAGCAGTTGGCTATTGGCTAGTGCCTTCAGCAGCTAATCCTAAAGCACCCATCATGGCAGCAATAGTTATTGTTATGGCTGTCTGCTGGATTTTTGAAGTATTGCCCATAGCCGTAACTTCTTTGTTTCCCATGTTTTTATTTCCACTCTTTGGTATTTTAGATGCAAAAGATACTGCCGTATTTTATGGTAAAGAAATCATTTTTCTGTTTCTCGGAGGATTAATGTTGGCTCAAGGTATTCAACAATCTAACCTACATCAGCGGTTGGCACTAAGAATTGTTAGTGTTATAGGCAGCAAACCTGCTCATCTTATTTTAGGGTTTATGATAACCACTGCTTTTTTAAGTATGTGGATATCCAACACTGCTACAGTAATGGTAATGATGCCCATAGGAATTTCTATTATTGAAGAATTAAAAACGGGCATCACCAACGATAACAAAAAATTGATAAGTCGTTTTGCCGTTGCCTTAATGCTGTGTATTGCATACTCAGCCGATATTGGCGGAATGGCAACCGTAATTGGTACCATGCCCAACATGATTTTTATAGAAATGTACCAAACTATTTTTCCTGATAAAGCAGCAATTGGTTTTACACAATGGATGATGATGGGCTTGCCAATCGCTATTACTTTTATCATTACTGGTTGGTTATTACTGACTAAAATTATTTACAGAATGCCCAAAGACAATTTGTTGAAAAGTAACGATGTGGTAAAAAGTCAGTTGCACGGATTAGGAAAAATTACCCGAGATGAAGCCTTTTCCGGATTGGTGTTTTTTATGGCTGCCGTTTTATGGATAACAGGTTCAGATTTACGCTTATCTGAAACCATTACCATACAAGGTTGGCGAACTGTTTTTGGATTAGAAATGACAACCGATGCCACCATAGCCATTGCCGCAGCAACCTTATTGTTTCTAATCCCTTCTAAACAAAGACAAGGAGAAATGCTGTTAAAATGGAGTCATGTACACAGTTTACCTTGGGGCGTTTTGTTGCTTTTTGGTGGTGGTTTTGCCATTGCAGGTGGTTTTTCGTCATCAGGGTTGTCGGATGTAGTAGGGAATCTTTTTGCACAAATGACTTTTTCTTCTCCGTTAGCAATGGTTGTAGTAGTGTGTGTAATACTTACTTTTCTTACAGAAGTAACCTCCAATACAGCAACTACCAATTTGGTGTTACCCATTTTAGCACAAGCAAGTATAGCATTAAATATAGACCCTATTTTATTGATGATTCCTGCAACACTTTCGGCAAGTTGTGCTTTTATGATGCCTGTTGCATCGCCCACCCAAGCCATTATTTTTGGTTCGGGCTATGTAAAAATAAAACAAATGATTCGCGCAGGAATTTTATTTAATTTGTTGGGCGTTATCATTGTTACCACTGTGTTTATGTTATTGTCTAAATTTGTTTTTGGAGTATAGAACACAGATGACGCGGATGAAACGGATTTGAACGGATAACCTCATTTATTATAAACTATCTAATAGAGAGGGAATATTATCCAAACTACCTACATATACTCATATCTTTTAATTCTTCTTCCTCCCAATCAGATGCTAAATTTTTTGCTTTTTCAAACTCTATACATGCTTTCTTCTTTTTCCCCTGATTCATATAAATAACTCCTTTATAATAGTAAAGTGCAGCATAGCTAGGTTTTAATTTAAGTGCGTGATTAAAATTTTTTAGTGCCAAATCAAAATTTTCAAGGTAGTAATGGCACATTCCCTTTTGAGCATAAATATCATAATATTCAGTAATTTCCTTTGCTTTATCAAAATCTTTTATCGCTTTTTCATATTGCCCTATTATAGTGTACACGTACCCTCTTGAGTAATAGGGTTCGTAATCATAAGGAAACAAGTTAATGACTTTAGTATATTCTTCAATGGCTTGAATAGTATCATGATTTAGTTGGAACAATGCTTTAACATACTCGGTATGAAAATCTAAATTATTAGAATTTAATTTTATTGCACTTGAAAAGTCACTTAAAGCCTGTTTGTAATTTGTTTCATTAAATCGTAATTGCCCTCTAGTATAATATCCCCAAGGCGAATCTGGTTTCAGGGTAATTGATTTTGTTAAATCTATTATTGCTAACTTGTTATCCTTCATATGAGAGTATATAACACCTCTATTATAGTAAAGTTCATAATCTGAAGAATCAATCTTTACAGCTCTGTTTAAATCCGAAAGTGCTTCATTGTATTTTTCTATCTCAAATTGAGCTACACCTCTATATAAAAGAGCTTTTTTGTTTAAAGAATCTATTTCGATTAATCCACTATAATAATCAATAGCCGATTTATAATCTCCATCATTCATTAGTTCTTTAGCCTTATCAAAAATAAAATCCTCATCGACAATAATTGTCTGAACGTTCTGTGCCTGAGAAATACTAATTTGCAAAAGCAGAAATATTGAAATACTTGTAACAATCTTCATTCTCATAATGTCATTTTATTTTTTCTTGAAAGGTAATATGAAAACTTTTTTCAATTCTCTCCCCGCTATCGCATTCTCGCTTGAGGTTTTATATTTTATTTAGTGTTAAATCAAGCATAAAGTTAACAAACCTTTTTCATCTGAGTGTTTTTTTGTTTTTTTCATCGTTAATACATTCCGTGTTATCTGTGTCTCTGTGGTTAAAATAAATTAGTTAGAAGTTTACAAATAACCATTAACTTTTTTTGCGTCTTTGCGTCTTTGCGAGAAATCTTTAAAAACATCTGCTAAATCAGCGTTATCCGTGTTCCATTAAGTTTATCTAAAAAATTATATTCAAAATCACTTTAATTAAATTTCTAAAAAAGTATTTTTGAGAATTAAATATAAAAGCATAAAAAATGGCAAAAAAGATAGATTTAGAATTCAGTAAAAATGAAGATATCAACCGACTTTCGGTATCAGATTTAAACAGAAAGTTAGAAAAAGTTTATTTGGGTGGAGGAAAGAAAAAAATTGAATCGCACCATGCTAAAGGTAAGCTTACTGCCAGAGAAAGAATTGATTATTTATTGGATAATAAATCAGCAAGGATAGAAATTGGTGCTTTTGCTGGAGAAGGAATGTACGAAGAGCAAGGTGGTTGTCCCTCAGGTGGAGTAGTGGGGATGATAGGCTACGTTAGCGGCAAACAATGTTTGGTTGTTGCCAACGATGCTACTGTAAAAGCAGGAGCTTGGTTTCCCATTACTGGAAAGAAAAATTTACGTTTTCAGGAAATTGCCATGGAAAACAAATTGCCTATTATTTATTTAGTAGATAGTGCAGGTGTTTTCTTACCCTTACAAGCTGAAATTTTTCCCGATAAAGAACATTTTGGTAGAATATTTAGAAACAATGCCATCATGTCGTCAGAAGGCATCATACAAATAGCTGCCATTATGGGTAGTTGTGTTGCTGGAGGAGCTTATTTACCCATTATGAGCGATGAAGCTATGATAGTGGACAAAACAGGTTCTATCTTTTTAGCAGGTTCTTATTTGGTGAAAGCCGCTATTGGTGAAAGTATAGATAACGAAACCTTAGGTGGAGCTACAACACATTGCGAAATTTCAGGCGTAACCGATTATAAATGTAAGGATGACCAGGATTGTTTAGATAGGATTAAAAACATCATGGATAAAATTGGTGATTACGACAAAGCAGGATTTAACAGAGTGAAACCAACTCAACCTAAATTAGACCCAAAAGAAATTTATGGCATTTTACCCGATACTCGAGAAAAACCTTATGATGTAAAGGAAATTATAAAACGTTTGGTAGATAATTCAGAATTTGAAGAATACAAAGATGCTTACGGACAAACAATTGTTTGCGGCTATGCTCGAATTGAAGGTTGGTCGGTAGGAATTGTTGCTAACCAGCGTATGGTAGTAAAATCTAAAAAAGGAGAAATGCAGTTTGGTGGCGTTATTTATTCCGATTCGGCAGATAAAGCAGCTCGATTTATTATGAATTGCAATCAGAAGAAAATTCCTTTAGTGTTTTTGCAAGATGTAAGTGGATTTATGGTAGGTTCACGTTCGGAGCATGGCGGAATCATTAAAGATGGAGCTAAAATGGTTGCTGCTCAGGCAAACTCTGTTGTTCCTAAGTTTACTATTATTATGGGGAACTCTTACGGAGCAGGAAACTATGCCATGTGCGGAAAAGCTTACGACCCAAGATTAATTGTAGCTTGGCCTTCGGCACAATTGGCGGTAATGAGTGGTGCTTCGGCAGCAAAAACTTTATTACAGATTGAAGTAGCTTCATTAAAAGCAAAAGGCGAAAAAGAAATTACCAAGGAAAAAGAAGATGAATTATATAACAGAATTAAAGATAGGTATGACGAGCAAATTTCGCCTTACTATGCTGCAGCAAGACTTTGGACAGATGCGATCATCGACCCAAAAGACACCAGAAAATGGATTTCTATGGGAATAGAAGCAGCCGACCACGCTCCAATTACTAAAAGATATAATGTTGGGGTGATTCAGACTTGATGATTGGAGATTAGAAATTAGAGATTATCCTCCCCTAACCCCTCCAAAGGAGGGGGAGCTCCTTCCCTTTGGGAAGGTTGGGAGGGTTAGGATGGGAATTAAAATGTGCGGTGGATTCCCCTCTTGAGAGGGGCAGGGGTGTGTTTTTTAAATTAGAAATTATAGATTGTAGAAGTTGGAAGAATTATAGATTGAAGACTGAGAACTCAATAATTAACAATATTTGCGTCTCTGCGTCTTTGCGAGAAAAATTAACTATATATGAATCATTCAGGAACCCTTTTAAAAATGCAAACGCAACTTCAGGATGAAGTTCAATACCATTTACCAATTGGTGAAGAGTTGATTTATCTTAATGAGCTGATAGGACAAACTATTAAGTTGACTTATGAAAATGCCATTTACTGTATAAAATGTGGACGAAAAACGGTAAAATCGTTTAATCAAGGTTTTTGCTACCCTTGTTTTAGAGATGCTCCCGAAGCTGCCGATTGGATTATTCATCCCGAAAAATCGCAAGCACATTTAGGTATTGAAGACCGGGATTTGGAGTACGAAAAAGCAGTACAATTACAACCTCACATTGTTTATTTATCACTCACAAGTGGAATAAAAGTGGGAATAACCAGATATACACAAGTACCTACACGTTGGATAGACCAAGGAGCCTCGCAAGCTATAAAATTAGCAGAAACCCCAAATCGTTATTTGGCAGGAATGATAGAAGTAGGCTTAAAAAACTACATGGCAGATAAAACCAATTGGCAGCAAATGCTAAAAAACGTGCAACCAAATTTAGATTTACTTGCCGAACGAGAAAAGGTGAAATTATGGTTAGATGAAACTTATCATCAATATTTTGATAAAGAAAACAATATCATTCATATAAATTATCCAGTATTAAATTATCCTGTAAAAGTAAAAAGCATAGGTTTTGATAAAATTCCGGAGTACGAAGGAAGATTAGTAGGTATTAAAGGGCAATATTTACTATTTGAAAACGGTATTGTGCTCAACATCAGAAAACATGCAGGATTTGTTGTAACTTTATCTTTTTAAAATATTTCACTATGAAAAATATTTTTATTTCTACGCTATTTCTTTTATTAACTTATAATGTAAAAGCTCAGTCTTGGGGATTTAACTGGATTGTAACTGAAAAACAACCGATGCCTATGGCTGTTGCAAATAATGCCGTTACAGGTGCGGAATTTAATGGTAATAGCTACGTTTATTCTTTTGGAGGGATAGATACTACAAAAAATTGGTCGGGAATAACAAAAAAATCATTTCGATATGATGTAAATAATGATTTATGGATTACTTTACCTGATTTACCTGATACATTAGGTAAAATAGCATCTGGGGCATCAACCATAGATAGCATTATTTATATTGTAGGTGGATACTATGTTTTTGCTAATAATAATGAAATTTCATCAAATAAAGTACACCGTTTTAATACACGAACAAATACATATTTAACAGATGGAACACCAATTCCTGTTGCCATTGATGATCATGTGCAAGCTGTTTATAAAGACAGTTTAATCTTTGTAGTTACAGGTTGGAGCAACACCACCAATATTCCCAATGTTCAAATTTATGATCCAGCAAACGACAATTGGTTAGTTGGAACATCAACGCCCAATAATAACACATATAAGGCTTTTGGAGCTACTGGGACTATTTTGGGTGATACATTATATTACCATGGAGGAGCAAGCACAGGCATTAATTTTCCTGGTCAAAATTCGTTGCGTAAAGGGTATATAAATCCGCTAAATCCAACTCAAATTACTTGGTTTAGTTCTCCCACATCTTTTTTTACCTATAGAGCAGTTGCATTTTCTTTTGGTGCTAATGAGATTTGTTTTTTAGGAGGCTCTGCTACCACCTATAATTTTAACGGAATTGCCTATAATGGGAGTGGAGGAGTATCTCCAAAAAATAAATTAACTGCTTATAATATATTTACGAATCAACTTATTGATTCAATTCCTTT
>JAVVER010000133.1:0-8587 GCA_032251145.1 Vicingaceae bacterium
ACACCATTGCTTTAACGCCAATAGCTAAAGATTGGAAAAAAGTACAACCTTTAAAAGCTGATTTTGAAGTGAAAGTACCTAATTATTATCATTTTAAAAGCAACACCAAAATGTCGTCTCTTTACGACCATACCGAATTGGAAGCTTATGATGCCAACGACAATAATTATTACTATTTAAA
Source organism: Vicingaceae bacterium (assembly GCA_032251145.1). Lineage (GTDB taxonomy): Bacteria > Bacteroidota > Bacteroidia > Flavobacteriales_E > Vicingaceae > BRH-c54. The sequence goes on from JAVVER010000133.1 coordinate 182, forward strand.
AAGAGCTTCGTTATTCGACACCCAATTTATTGAGCAAGATAGTTTTGAATTGAATAGAATTGCCGACATGTTTTTAAAGGAATTAAAAATTGATTCTTCTACAAAAAGTATGAATCTAGAAAACCAATACCCTGAATTAATTGCCCACTCTACCCTGCCCGACAGTAGTGGATACATCTCATTAAAAATTGTAATTAAAGGAGCTTATTACTACTTATTAGCCAATGTTTCTCCTACACAAAAAACTACTAACCCATTTTTTGAATCGTTTACACTGAAAGATTTTTCTTACACTTTTGATTTTAAAGAGAAATCGGATTCTTCTATGTATTTTACTGTTACTTCCAACCACCTTTTACCAGATGATTACGAACAAGTTTATGATATTGCTAGCGAGAAAAAAGCAGCCAAAAAGAAAACCAAAGACACTTCTTTTGAATATAAAATAAAAAACAGCTCATTTTATTCAGAAAACTTCGAACGAATTGATTTAGAATTCATTAAAGAACATCAATACAAAGAGTTTGAACACATAGATTCTCTTTGGAGCAGTGAAATTAAATACATTCAGAGAACCAATCATTTGGTAATATTAGATTCTTCTTCTACTAAAAAAGGTGATATTTATTCGTTAGATATTGTATTTGGCGACACCAACAGCACCAGAACTATAATTACTAAAATAATTGTTAAACATGCTTCCATTTATGTATTAAAAACTACTGGAGACAGTATTAGCCAGCCAAGCAAATTCATCTCTCAATTTTTTGAAACATTTACACCTTTCGATACTTTAATTGGAAGTTCTGTTTTGGCTGATAAATCTGAAATGTTTTTTAATGCTATAAATGGAAACGATAGCATTGAAAAAGAAAGAGCCTTAGAATCTGCTAAAGATAGAGTGATTTTTAATAAAGATGATGGCAAATATGTTGACCAATTGATGCTTACCATTAGCAACTACCCTTTCGGAAGAGATTACATTGAAGCTAAAGAACAACTTATTATGGATTTAGGCAGAATTAAAGACGGTAGAATTGTTCCGTTTTTAGAAACTCTATATCCAACAGTAGAAGATACTGCAATGTACCAAATTGCTGTTTTAAGAGCACTTATTCGCCAGAAAGATAAGGAAGCCCTAAATAAATTTATTAAGTTGTTGGATTACGATATTCCTTTAGGAAGTGATAAAGATGATATTAAATATTTATTTAGAGCATTTGAAGATAGTTTAGCACTTGCCAGCACAATTTTCCCAAGAGTATTAGATTTTACTTTTGTTGCAGATTACAAAAAACCAATTTACGAGTTATTGGCTCAACTTATTGATAGCAACCACATAAAACCAAAACAATATGCTAAGTTTTATAAACAAATTGTAAGAGAAGCTAAAATTGAACTTAAAAGTCAAATAAGCTACGAGCAAGCCGAAGGTGCAAAAGAAAAAGACAAAACCTATTACTATTCGAGTTATAAAAACAAAGGCAACGACTTTTTAATTATTTACACCAAACTTTTACTGCCTTTTTACAACAAAAAAGAAGTAAAAACTTATTTCAACAAGCTGCTTACCGTGCAAGATTATAAATTGTTAACAGATGTTTATTGCAACATGATTACCAACAACATTTCCGTTGACAAATCTGTATGGAACTATCTTGCTAACGATGTAATTAATTACGCTTATTTATATCAAGAATTAGCTAAAATTAAACGTTTAGATCTTTTTCCTGAAGATAATAACTTAAAGCAAAACATTGCAAAATCTATGTTGTACTCAAGTAGTTTTAACTTTAGTAAAGACACCTTAGAGTTTATCGATGCAAAAGAGATTACCATTCAAAACAAAGTGAGTCATGTATATTTTTTCAAGAGCAAAAAACCAAAAGATGATAATTGGAGTTTAGATTATATTGGTATTCACCAAAGTAAAGACAACTTAATTCAAGAAAAAAATTTGGTAAAAGAAAAAAACAATAAAATTGCTAAGGACAAAGACATTGATGAATTTATAAAAGAAAAAGTAAAATCTATTGAAATAATAGGACACAAAAGAGCAAGAGAAGAAGATAACCGTGGCGGTTATTTTGATTTCTTTTAAAGTTTCAAATAAATATTGTACATATTAAAAAAATATTACTAAATTTGCGTCCCTTTAAAATAAGACACGTAAAAATTATATTACAATGAAAAAAGAAATACATCCAGAAAATTACAGATTAGTAGTATTTAAAGATATGTCTAACGAATACTCTTTTTTAAGTAGATCAGCTACCAACACAAAAGAAACTATTGTTTGGGAAGATGGTAATGAATATCCTTTGGTTAAATTGGAGATTTCTCACAAATCTCACCCATTTTACACAGGAAAAATCCAATTGGTAGATACTGCAGGACGTATTGACAAATTTAAAACCAGATACGGAAAGCATTCTAAATAAATTAATCTTAACAGATTTTAAGTCCTTTCGTTATTGCGGAAGGACTTTTTTTTTGTACTTTCGAAAACAAAACAACACTACAAATGAATGTCATTTTTTTTGAAACCAACAGAGAAAGCTTACTTCCTTTAGTTTTTGCTAAACCTATTGCCAAACTTAGAGTTGGCATCACTACCATTGAAGAAAAATGGATGGATTTTTTATCTTTAAGCGAAAAAAATATTTCTTACCAAACAGTAGCTTATCTTTCTAAAAAGTTTAAACTGAATGTCGCTAAAGAAAATTTATTTATCAATAGCAGCTTTTTACCATCACCAGAACTTGTTGATTTCCTGAAAAATGAACTTCAACAAAACGAAGCTCTTATTTGTAATGATGAAATTGTTGTAGCAAAAACTAGCTTAGAAATTTTCAAACCAGAATCTTTTGAAAACATTATTAACGTTTCAGATTTCAAGCTAATTTCAATCGACTCTGTAACGGATATTTTTACAAAAAACCACCAAGCAATTGAACAAGATTTTGAAAGGCTTACAAAAAATAAAAAATCTGCAAAAGCCAACGAAAGTAATACACTTATTGGAAATAATATTTTTATTGAAGAAGGTGCAACCATCAACGGAGCAATATTAAATAGTAGTTTAGGAGCTATTTATATTGGCAAAAATGCCGAAATTATGGAAGGCAGCTTAGTTCGCGGTCCTTTTGCTCTTTGCGAAAATGCTACTTTAAAAATGGGAGCAAAAATTTATGGAGCTACTACTATTGGTCCTCACTCTAAAGTAGGTGGAGAAGTTAGCAATTCTGTAATTCAAGCTTACTCTAATAAAGGACATGATGGCTTTTTAGGCAACTCTGTATTAGGAGATTGGTGTAATTTAGGTGCCGACACCAATAATTCCAATTTAAAAAACAACTATAGCGAAGTAAAATTATGGAACTACTCTTCTAAAAAATTAGAAAATACAAGCTTACAATTTTGCGGATTAATTATGGGCGACCATACAAAATGCGGCATAAATACCATGTTTAATACTGGAACTGTTGCAGGATTTTCAGCTAATATTTACGGTGGTGGTTTTCAAGATAAATTTATTCCATCATTTTCTTGGGGAGGAAATGGAGAGACTACCACCTACCAATTAGAAAAAGCTATAGAAACTGCCGAAAAAGTAATGGAAAGAAGAGGAATACTGCTTACTAAAGAAGACAAAGCTATTTTTGCTGACATACATCAACAATCTTCGGAACACAGAAAATAAAATCCGCCAAAAATTCCGATTTTCATTAATTGGCACAACCCTTGAAATATTGATATTACTGAATTTTCAGTACTATTTTATTTTTTATAATGTCAAATTGACTTATTAATTTTTAATCTATGAAACATCCTTTACAAAAACATGCTACACAAATTAGCTCTATAATTAGGATGTTCCATGTGACAGATTAAAACAATTATTATAAACACATGAAAGATACATTTAATTTCGATAACCTTACTATATCAAATATAATTGATGACGATACAGAGTTTATCCCTCTTTTATCTTCTGATGATGAAGAGCAAATGAATTCTGAAGAAACACCTAAAGAGTTACCCCTACTTCCATTAAGAAATACGGTTTTATTTCCTGGCGTAATTATTCCTATAACCGTTGGTAGAGATAAATCCATTAAACTTATAAAAGAAGCTTATAATGGAAATAAAACACTTGGAGTTGTAGCTCAGAAAAACGATGCTATTGAAGATCCTGAACCAAAAGATTTGAATGAAATTGGAACGGTGGCTCATATTTTAAAAATGCTGCGTATGCCTGATGGAAATACTACTGTTATCATTCAAGGTAAAAAACGATTTAAAATTGAAGAATTCACGCAAACCACGCCCTACCTTAAAGCAAGGGTTAAAGAATATAATCAAATAGAAAAACCTAAAGGTAAAAACTTTAATGCCTTAGTAAGCTCTATTAAAGATTTAGCTACTCAAATTATACAACAATCTCCAAATATTCCTACTGAAGCGACTTTTGCTATCAAAAACATTGAAAGTCCTACTTTTTTAATCAACTTTATTGCTTCTAACATGAATGCTGGAGTGAAGGAAAAACAAACCTTATTAGAAATTCCTGAATTGCAAGAAAGAGCCAACTTATTGTTACAGCACTTAACCAAAGAACTTCAATTACTAGAGTTAAAAAACGATATTCAGTCTAAAGTTAGAACAGATTTAGACAAACAACAAAGAGATTATTTTCTTAATCAACAAATTAAGCAAATACAAGAAGAACTTGGTGGCGACCCTCAACAACAGGAAATTGCTGAGTTTAGAAAAAAAGCCAAAACAAAAAGGTGGAACAAAACAGTTAAAGAACGTTTTGAAAAAGAAATTAGCAAGCTTGAAAGACTAAATCCTCAAGCAGCAGAATATTCGGTCCAATCTAATTATATTGAAACCTTATTAGAACTCCCTTGGGAAAAATATTCTAAGGATAATTTCGACTTAAAAAGAGCTCAACGTATTTTAGATAGAGACCATTTTGGATTAGAAAAAGTAAAAGAAAGAATAATTGAACACTTAGCGGTATTAAAACTAAAAGGCGATTTAAAATCTCCCATTCTTTGTCTTTACGGTCCTCCCGGAGTTGGAAAAACCTCGCTTGGAAAATCTGTTGCCGAAGCATTAGGTAGAAAATATGTAAGAATGTCGTTAGGCGGATTACGAGATGAAGCAGAGATTAGAGGGCACAGAAAAACCTACATTGGAGCTATGCCGGGAAGAATTATTCAAAGTTTGAAAAAAGTAGAATCTTCTAACCCTGTTTTTGTTTTAGATGAAATAGATAAAGTTGGAGCAAGTCACCAAGGCGATCCTTCTTCAGCTTTGTTAGAAGTTTTAGACCCTGAACAAAATGAAAATTTTTATGATAATTTTTTAGAATTAGATTATGATTTATCTAAAATCTTATTCATTGCCACTGCCAATTCATTATCAACCATACAGCCTGCACTTAGAGACCGAATGGAAATTATTGAAATGAATGGCTATACAATTGAAGAAAAAGTAGAAATTGCTACAAGACATTTAATTCCTAAGTTGGTACAAAACCACGGACTACAAAAAAATCAATTGCAAATTCCTAAAAAAGTAATTGAGAAAATTGCAAGTGAATATACAAGAGAATCAGGTGTTAGGAATTTAGAAAAGAAATTAGCAAAAGTTGTTCGCCAAAAAGCCAAACAAATTGCTATGGAAGAAGAAAACTATAATTCTAAAGTAGTAATGGACAACCTTGTTGATTTATTAGGTCCGGGACACTCAAAAGATAAATACCAAGGAAACGATGTTGCGGGAGTTGTTACAGGCTTAGCGTGGACTTCTGTTGGTGGCGATATTTTATTTATAGAAACTAGCTTAAGCAAAGGAAAAGGAAAACTTACCCTTACTGGAAATTTAGGTGATGTAATGAAAGAATCAGCAATAATTGCACTTGCTTACCTTAAAGCACATGCCAATATTCTTGAAATTAGTCCAGAGACTTTTGACAAATGGGATATCCACATTCACGTACCAGAAGGAGCAACACCAAAAGATGGACCTTCGGCAGGAATTACCATGCTTACAGCCTTAGCATCAGCATTTACACAACGAAAAGTAAAAGCTAATTTAGCCATGACAGGTGAGATTACCTTAAGAGGTAGAGTTTTACCAGTTGGTGGAATTAAAGAAAAAATACTAGCCGCAAAACGTGCAGAAATCAAGGAAATTATTCTTTCTAAAGACAATGAAAAAGACATTAAAGAAATAAAAGAAGATTATTTAACAGGTCTTAAATTTCACTATGTAGAAAATATGACAGATGTAATTGATTATGCACTTACCAAACAAAAAGTAAAAAACGCTATTAATATTACTGAAAAACAACAATTAAGAGGCTAACTTATCATTAAAAGCTCCAAACCTGATAGGTTTCAGAAACCTATCAGGTTTTTTGTTTATTATTCCCTTAAATTGTTAATAATTATTGATAATAAAATTCAGGATAAGCAGACTTAAAAAATTACTTTTGTTAGCCTTACAAACTAACAACAATAGATAAAATATAGGTTATGAAACGACCATGCTAAAAAGTTCCTCAGAAATTGGAATGATTATATGGAAGTTACATCTGACCAATTTAACAAAATAAAAATATAAACAGATGAAATTCATAGTAACAAGTACAGCTTTATTAAAAAAACTACAACAAATTAGTGGTGTTTTAAGTACCAACAATACATTGCCTATTTTAGATAATTTTTTATTCGAGATAAAAGACGGAGAGCTATCTGTAACTGCTTCAGATTTAGAAACAACCATTACTACAAAACTTAGTATTGAATCTAAAGAAGATGGAATTATTGCTATACCTGCTAAGTTATTGTTAGACACTTTAAAAACTTTTCCTACTCAACCGCTAACTTTTACTATTGATAGCAAAGATTTCGGGATTGAAATTACCTCTGATGAAGGTAAATATAAATTGAGTGGTTTAAATGGAGATGAGTTCCCTAAAACTCCTGAAATTGAAAAACCATCAACCATAAAAATTAATGCAAGTATTATTGAAAACGCTATTAATAAAACGCTTTTCGCTACAGGAAATGACGAACTAAGACCTGTTATGTCGGGAGTATTTTTTGAGTTAAATAATGATGACATTACATTTGTTGCTACCGATGCCCACAAGTTGGTAAAATACAGAAGAACAGATTTAGGAGCTAAAACAGGCTCTTCTTTCATCTTCCCTAAAAAACCATTAACCTTACTTAAAAATATTTTAAGTAGCGTAAATGATGATGTAACAATAAATTACAACGAAACCAACGCAGCTTTTGAATTTGAATCTACCAAGTTAATCTCTAGATTAATTGATGGTAAATATCCAAACTATAACGCTGTAATTCCAACTGAAAATCCTAATGTGCTTACGGTTGAAAGAAGCAAATTTTTAACTGCTTTAAAAAGAGTAGCTATTTTCTCTAACAAAACAACTCACCAAATAAAACTAAAAATGTCGGGCAGCGAATTACAAATTTCTGCTGAAGATTTAGATTTTTCTAACGAAGCTGTTGAAAGACTTACTTGCCAATTTGAAGGTGAAGACATGGAAATAGGCTTTAACGCTGCATTTTTATTGGAAATGTTAACCAACTTAACATCAGACAATGTTAGTATTGCTATGTCTGCTCCAAACAGAGCAGGAATTTTAACTCCTGTAGAAAAAGAAGACAACAACGAAGAAGTGTTGATGTTAGTAATGCCAGTAATGTTGAATAATTAAAAGCCCACCCCAACCCTCCCAAGGGGAGGGTGTAAAAATAGATTTATCAATAAATTATTAGTTAACATTATTGTTTATGAAGTTGTTTAAAGTCCCCTCTATAAATTAAAAAATGTTTCTTTTTTTGCACTACATTGTTATTTCCTCCAACCATAGCTATGGCTATGCTTGTCAAAAATGCCTCGTATTACAAAAAAATAATTCATTTTCATGGTTATATTTGGACTTTAAACAACTTCTATTAATAAAATTGGAAAATGCTAAAAAAAATAGGTTTAGTTTTATTAATATCCTTAATTCAAATATTATTTTTTTGGCTAGTGCTATTTCTAACTAACAATTATCTCACAAAAAACAAATTAGATATCGCTTGGGGAATCACAATTTATTTTAGTTTTATATTTTTTTCAATTTCTATATCTTTAATAAATCTACTTTTTCTTTTAAGAGAATACAATATATTGAAAATTACTTTATGTATTATAGTATTATTAATTGTCAATTACTTACCAATATCATCATTTGAATACAGACCATATAGGTCATTTATGTTAATACTTTTAATAAATTCAAATATTTTAATATCATATTTAGTCACCCCTTAAAAAGTATTCAACATATTGTTTGTTAATAAATTAGAT
>JAVVER010000134.1:0-4660 GCA_032251145.1 Vicingaceae bacterium
TGCTGTTGCCTGCCAATAACTTTTTCTCAGCAGAGGCATGTGGCTTATGGCATTGGGTACAGGCGTCTCCGGCATAGGAAGCCGTATGTATGCTTTTCGCTTTTTCGCGCTCTTTGTCAAAATTGCTGTGGCAGAAAAAACACAAATCCGGCGACTTGGCAAACACCAGGTTCTTGTTGTTGGAACTATGCACTTCATGACATTCTGTACATTCACCGTTTTTTACGGGCTTATGCACAAATTTTAAATTTTGTTCTTCTTTGAATTCGGTATGACAAGAATAGCACAACTCGGCACCTTCTGCAAAAAGGGTAAAGCCAGCCACATCTGCCAAAGGATGTTTTTTGCCATTTGACTCATGGCAGCTCGTGCAATCTGTAGCCGTTGGGCCGTGTAAAATATCATTTCGCACCGTGCGTTTATGGCATTCAACACAAGCGTTGTCACCGCTGTTTTGTGCCGTTAAAGACACGCTTAAAAGCAATAAAAAAGCACAAACATAATTTACTGATAATAACTTGGGCAGTGTTACATCCCTGCTGTTTGATTTGTTTAATTGTTTCATTATATATGGTTTTTATAAGGTTTTGTTTTGGTTAAAATTTTCGTGATAATCGAATTCCTCCTCCTAAAAAGTCAGAATTTTGATTTAAATATTTTTTTTGGGTGATATTCAAATTTATGCCCATTTCTAAACTATGAATCCGGGTTAAAAACTCCAGTCTTCCATTTAACCAGTTAAGTTCCAATTCTTCTGTCTTCTGTTCATTATAACCAACTGTTATATTTAAATTTGTTTTGTAGTTAAAACGATAGCTAATATTTCCTGAGAAATAGGTTAACTGTTGTTCTCTTTCATCCAATCCTAAAGAGAGATAATTTATGGCATTCCAATTTCCCTGAAAAAATAATTTATCTTTTAATCGCGCATTCATAGTAACGAAGTAATTTAACATTTTATAAGGAACTATGTCACTTTCATAATTGTCATACTCTATGCCTGCAGATAAAAAACGCACATTAAATTTAGATCCATATTTATATCTTTTGAAATAATCTAAGGTTAAATTGTCTATTGCAACAGCATTTTCATAACTTTTTTTTGAAAAGTTATAATAAAATTCAAATAAACTCTTATATATGGATAAACTTGCGCCGAAGCTATTTGAATTACTTTTCAGCTTATAGGAATTTGGCTGAAGGGCATTATAATCAATCAGCACTGTTGTGTTATTTTCTATCAATCCTCCCGGAATCCTTTTAATTTCAACAAAATTGCCATTTTTTATGAGAAAATAATCTAGGTTTTCCTGATAGATAATAGTATTGGAGACATCTTTAACCACAATTGAAAGAACATTTACGCCTTCGTTATCTATAAGCACAATTTCGGAATCCGATACTACAACTGCTTCATTAAAAATATCTAAAACAAATGAATCTCCAGCTCGGTCTCTATTTGATTTTGTATAGGAATAAGCAATATTTATGTTACTGCTAAACGGCAATTTTTTCGCATAATTCAGTTGGAGATTGTATTCATATCTTGTTTCTTTATAAAGCTGCTGTTTTTCATCTTCAAACTCAAAGGAAAGATTGGAAGTAAGGCTTTGATACCATTTATGCGAGAGTATTCCCAAAACATTGTTGTTTTTTTGGACTTGATTATTATTTTCAATTTGATTAAACCTGTGGTTTGTCCTAAACATAAAATTATTGGGTAATTTAACTAAAAGTCCATTATTTACAGAAAACCTTTTGGAAACATTATTACTTTGTTCAATACCGTAATAGTTTACATTGGTTCTAAGTTCTGTTTCTCTTTTGGTGTTAAATTTAATGTTGTTATTGAAATCAATATTATTGGTTGTGCTTTCAATATTGTTTTTATGATCGATACCGCTTTTATAAATGGTTCGTGTAAATGATAAGTCGGCATCATTATCTTTCCCGTACTCCTTGGAGGTTTCTGCGTCAATCACAGTTTCATCCCGAATAATACTTCGGTTTGATTCAATTTCTAGGTGATTGGTAACATTGTTATTATAATTTATAAGTAGGGGGAAATATTTATTATTATAATTTAAAGTAGCTCCATAGCTTTTAAAAACACTTTTTACATTTGTAAAATTTTCCCTGTTTACATAATTTTCTGAGTAATTATAAAACGGAGCAACATTAAATTTTGACCTTTTTAATATTTGAGATCGCACCCTTAAAAATTTAGAAGTGCTGTTAGACGCATAATCTGGCTGAACAAGATCCTGATGTTTACTTACACTGGGATCATAACTCCCAGATATATCTAACGATAATAGATTTGGATGGTATATATATGATTTGGTAAATAATGAAAGGCCTACTGTAGCTTGAGATACCTCAATACGGTTTGATGAAAGGTTTAATGCATTATCTTCATTACCGTATGAACCTACACTATAACTTCCCATTGTTCTAACATTACCCGATAAAGCTGTTAATCCCCAAAATTTAGGCACAAACCCATTGGTTTGGGAAAACCCCAAAAAAGTAACTAATAACAAAATAAGTGATATTTTATACTTTATCATTGGTTAGTGTTTAATTTTACCAGCAGATACTTTTGATTACTTGCATGTGGATTATGACAACTTATACACGTATTTTTTTTCTCATTTTTATGATAGCTCGTATTATATATATCTGATTGGGTATGGCAATTTAAACAGAGCCCATTATCACTTTGAACTAGTAAGTTTTTTGATGTTGAATTATGTGACTCATGGCAACTATTGCAATTACCTGATGCAACTGGCCCATGTGAAAATTTAGTGTCTTTTTCAAAATCTTCATGACATTTAAAACACGTATTTTTTCTTAATAATAACGGATTATCTCCTCCATGTGGATTGTGGCATTCTGTACATTTTTTTTCTTCAATTTTAGCATGGATGCTATTACCCAATACATCTTTTTGTTGATGACATTCAAAACACAAGTTTTGACCATCTTTAAGTAGTAATTTCTCTATTTTAGATTTATGTGGACTATGGCATTGGGTACAATTTCCTGATGCTACAGGCCCATGTAAAAATTGGTATTTGTCTTCTTGTTTTTGATGACATTGGTAGCAAAGTTCAGGTAAAGTCATTTTTGGTTTTCCCATAGCACCACGCTCATGACATTCAAAACAGGCTCTTTCTTCGTAAGGAGGGTGTATTAATTTAACAATTGCTTTTTCTATTACAAAGGTACTATCTTGATTTAAAGACAGGCTGTCAATTATAGTAGTTGCCCTATAATCAGCTTGAATGGGGGGAACACCATCAAAAAAAAACGATTTAATATTGTGGTTTATTTCTGGAGAACATGCAACAAGCATACACAAAAGTAAAAAAACAAAATAATTTTTATCAATTTTAATCATCTCCCTTGCCTAAATGTGGCGCTAATGTTGTTGTTGTTGTTGTTGTTGTTGTTAAAACTAGAGTTTGGACACTAATAGCATATTTTTCATTATCAAAAAATTAATCGTTACTTTTTAATTCTACACGGCCGTACACATTTACTTTGTAGTTACCATATTGGTTTGCAACGAGTATCAAATATTTTAAATCGTAGTTAGGATCAACAAATTGTTTAAAATAATCTACATCATACTCTATGGTGATGCTTGTTGGTAAATACATTCCCCCCCTGTCTCCGGTTGCGCCTCCAAAAAATAATAATAACTTGCCGTCTTTATCAAAAATTTGGACGTTGTGAAAACTGCCGTCAACAACATATAAATTTTCTTCATTATCTACTGCAACACCTTTCGGGCGTATAAACTGACCGAAATTTTGCCCGAATGAACCAACTTTATTTAAAAATTCGCCTTTTGTGGTATAAACTTTCACACTGGCATCACCCATATCCGACACATACACTTTGTTGTTTTTTACATATATATTGGTAGGGCTGTACAACCAGTCATCATTCCCCTCAATAGTTTTTGGAAAATAATCAACCAATTTATGGGTATCTTTTTGATAAACATTAATTCGATTGTTTTTTGAATCGCAAACAAAAATATTTGAGTTGGTCACAAACAAATCAGAAGGCGCTTTATTTTCGTTTAAACCAAAATTTAACAGGAATTTGCCGTCGCTGTCATATTTAAGTATTTTAGCCTGTTTAATGTCGGCAACATACAAATTGTTTTCACTATCTATAAAGCTGTTTACAGGTAACATTAAAAGGCCGTTGCCCTGTGGGCTAAACCGGTTAAATGTTTTCTTTACCAAATCTATTATAATTAAACCGCCAATGCCAACATCAGAAACATAAATTTTATTGTTTTTAATTTCTACGCCATAGGGTTTTTTTATTTCAAAATCGGTTTGTTCACCTAGAATTGTTTCCTGAAATTTAGATCGTTTTTTTTCTATATCGGAGGCAAAAGAATAGGAGTTTAAAAATTGTATTTTGGCTGAATCCGCTATTTCCGGATAAAATACTTTTGGCTGGGGATTTGTAGTATTGGCAAGCTTTGGAGAGCAAGAACCCATTGCAAATATAACTGTTGCAACTAAAAACACTAGGCTGTTTGATGATTTCATGAGATTTGTAATTTAAGCAGTATTTTAACCGCTGAATTATAAGTTTCAAAGGTAGTTTGAAATATGCTTATTTACTATGA
>JAVVER010000134.1:4760-8546 GCA_032251145.1 Vicingaceae bacterium
AATTTGGGCAAAAGCAAATGTGGTACTTAGCGCTAATGCTACTGTTAAAAATATATTTTTTGTTTTCATAAGGTAAAAAATTTAATTAATTAATTATTTATTGTTAATAATATTGTAAATTTAAGGGCGGTTTAGCTAAAAAAGAATGATATATGTCATATTTGTTACACAAAAAACCCTTTTAGGGATGTTTTTATTTGTGCAAAACATAATAATGTAATAATCAACAATTTAAAATAGATAATAAATATAAAAAAGTACTTTAGTCGATATTTTTTGAAAATTATTTTTAGACTTATTTTCGTTAAAAATTTAATACGTTATAAATCAGATTATTAAGTTGTTTAAAGCGATTATAAATAATGGACTAATTAGTGTTTTTATGCTTAAAATATCTTCGGTTCCTATTTTAATGTGTTGAATATTAAAGGAGTATAATATCTTTTATTGGGTGGTTTTGGTTCTTTGGGAGCGGTTCTTTAGAAACTCCGTATTTCTTTAAAAAAGAAGGCTGTATAAAAAGTACATTTTGCGTCATATTGCGCCTGTTGAAATATAGTAACTAATTGATCATCAATGTCAATTTTGACAAGCTCAGTTTAACAAAACGAATTTTGCTTGTGACGTTGGTTCAATAGATTGCTTCAGTCGTGCCTCCATCTCAATGACGTCATAACGAGGAGCGGTAGCGACGTGGTTATCTCATCAACGAAGTTCCTCTCATGAGATTGCTTCAATCGTACCTCCATCGATGACGTTGACAATTACGGTTGCGCTGGCGGCTCTTAATAATCTGAACCTTCTTGTTTGTGCGCGCAATTAACAAGGTCACTTTGGTGGTGCACAGCTGCTTGCTGTCACAGTATAAGTCTAATTTTTAAAAAAGCTGTCACCTTGTGAATCGTGGGTGTAATTTACCACACCATTGGGGTCATGGCAGGTCATAAAACATTTTTTCTGATTGAGGTCAATCATTCTGCCATTTAAAGGGTTTGGCTGTATCACGGTTTGGTCAAAGTTAATTCCAAAGGCGTTTTCAGCCATAGTGCCTCCCTCATACCCGTGAGGATCGTGACAGGCATTGCAGCCAATGGTTTCCATAAAATGTCCTTCACTAATATTAGTATGAACATTGGTCACAGCATTTACGTCATGGCATTCAAAACACAGCGTAAAATTACTTTGTATCAACGAAGGCCAGCCTTTGCCAAGTTGCGGTGCTTTATCCATATTGTAATTGGCTTTTAAAATACGTGGATAATTAGAACCGTGAGGGCCCGCAGGCGCATTTTGACCATCACTGGCATGGCAGGAAGAACAATAAATTTTACTGCTTGCCGTATAAGGTGCTATTAAAGTTTTTGGGTTGTTATTTTTACCTTGTTCAATAACGGGATGGTAAGATATGTTACTGGGATTAAAATCGCTCCTGGTATTGGCTGTGCCTAAATAACGGGTGGTATGTTCAGGCGTTACGTAATTATCAGCATGACAACGGAAACAAATTTCGTATTCATTGATTACAGGATAAATTTCAGTACCTGATTTATTAATCCCTTTAACACCAATATTAGCTCCTTTTACCAAGGGCGCTTGCGCATCAAAAGAATTAGCCGCGTGGGCATTGTGGCAATCGGCACATTCTATATGTTTTGTTTTACTGATATCAGATTCAACAGGGTCATGAATTCCTGTATAAGCATATACATCATGCCTGTAAGGTTTTGAAAATTGTGCCTGTACATTTTTAGCGGCAACATTTCCATTGTGGCAGTCTAAACAGTTATCCTCTTCGGGCAAACGTTTTAACAATCGCTCTTTTCCGGAAGCGTTGTGGGTGTCATGGCAATTGGAACAGCCGTTTTGGGCAACCGTATTATAAGGAGTGTCTAAATGTGACCAAGGATTTGGCGTAATGCCATTCCAGGTTTTTGCAGCTGTATTATGGCTGCTGTTACCCCAATAAGCCTTGTCATGGCAAACAAAACATAAATCGGAAAATTCATTGCTGCGCTTTAAAAAATTTCCTTCTAAATCCTGATGTGAATCATGGCAGGAGGTGCATTGCAGTTTCCCGTTTTGGTCTAAAGTATTGGGGGCTATAACACTGGGATCTTTTAATTCACCGTCTTCAGCAGCCAAACTGGCATCATACACAAAAGATATAGGGTGGTCATCAGACAAATCTGTACCTAAATTTCCTTTTTTTGTCATAGAATGCGCAAAGGAATTAGCATTGGGGTTTTTTAAAGTATTTCCAAGAGCTACCGTGCCGTCATGACAAGATAAACATAAAATAGAAGTACCATCAGGCTGACCAGGCTCTGCATCAAGTGTAGAGCTTTCATATAAGGTATAAATAGCCCCTGACTGGTTGCGATTCCATAAAGGCGCTTTTGGGTTACTGATATGACTTGTGTGGCAATATTGACAAACGCGAGAGTCATCCATAGATTTTACTTTTCCAACTCCAGAAGCAGATAAATTATGTTTTGATTGTGACACCCCTTGCGCAACCAATTTACTGCAAAATGCACCTAAAACAACTACTATTAATACCATTGTTTTTTTCATCTTTCGTAATTTAACTTAAATATTTGTATTCTTGAATTGTAACTGTCGGCCACATAAATAAAATTATTGGCATCAATAAAAATACCTGAAGGCATCCAAAATTCTCCTGTTCCCCTTCCTTGTTTTCCGAAATTATATAAATAATTGCCTTTTTTATCAAAAATCTGTACATAATGGAACAGGGCATCTACCACATAAATGTTGCCGTAACTATCTGTAGCAACACCTTTCGGGCTTGCAAAATAGCCCGTACCGTTGCCGTTTTCACCAAACATAGACAAAAATTTACCGGCTGAATCAAATAATTGAATACGATAATTTAAGGCATCAACCACATAGGCGGTTCCTTTATTGTCAATCCAAATATAAGTAGGGAAGTTGAACTCTCCTTTATCAGATCCCCGATTGCCGATAGTTTTTATTCGATTTCCTTGACTATCCAGTATTGAAATTTGATGTGCCCCAGTTTCAACAACCCAAATTTGATTGTTTATTGATGAATAGGCAATCCCGGTAGGTTGCTTTAACTGTAAGCCGTCATTTAACAGTCCAATTGATTTTAAATCTTCCGTTAACTTAAAAACACCTTCAAGTTTTGAATCCGTAAATAATAAGTCCTTATTTGGCAGTAAACATGCACTTACCAATGAAGTGAACCTGTCATCCTGTTTTCTTACTATTTTAGGAATCTTTAATTTATCTTCTTCGTACTTAAATAGTGTGCCTTGGCTCTGGTCCAATATTATACTGGAGGCAGTATTGACAGGAATTGCCAGTACTGGTTTTTGCAAACCGATAATATAATCATTTCCCAATAACAATCTTTTAAACCAACCTTTTCGTTGTTTTTTTATATCCTGCTGCAAAGGAGGAATCTGATTTACCCATTGCACTTTATTTGTTTCAAAAAAATCAAGTGCATCCACATAAGTGCTGTCTTGAGAATAACTTGCATTTATACCTGCAAAAAAGGTAAATAGCAATAAACCAATGGTTTTAATTTTATGTATCGCAGGTATTTTCATTTACTGGAAAAAAACTTCTTGTTGAGTACTTATTCATTGGTAAAATTAAGTCATTACTTTGTGAAATCTTCTGATAATTGTCATATAAAAAGCAGCATTAAAAAGCAATTTTTTTTAAGATTGAACATGCTGAAAATGTTAACATTATATTAAGAAAATGGATGAAACTTAGCATTGTCTAATTCAA
>JAVVER010000135.1:0-5874 GCA_032251145.1 Vicingaceae bacterium
CGATTAAAAGATTTGCAAGATAAAGAAGCAAAACTACTTTCTGTAGAAGAACAAAAAAGAAGAAAGGAAAAAGAAAAGAAAAAATCTGAACAAGAGGCTGTTAGAAAGAAAAAAGCTAAAGAAGCTAAAAAACGTTTTTACGAACAACAATTAAAAGAAATTGAAAAAAATAAAAAAGTAAAACAAAAAGCTGTAGCTAAAAAGCAAGAAGAAGAAATTGTGCTGCCAAAACAACCAGAAATTATTGAAGAAGAAGCACCAAAAAGTTTTTGGGGTAAATTTTTAAAATGGTTAAACACCTAATTCTTATTCCCAAAATAAATTTCTACCTTTTTAAGAAAATCGCTATAAATTAAATTGTTGGTAGCAATTAATTCCTTACCAAAAAGAAAATTGTCTGTGCCAGAAAAATCAGTTACCACACCACCTGCTTGTTTTACTATAACTGCACCAGCAGCTACATCCCAAGAATTAAGACTGTATTCATAAAAAGCATCAAACCTACCACAAGCAACGTAAGCTAAATCTACAGCTGCCGACCCCAACCTTCTTAATCCTCTAGATGTTTTCATTAAATCTTGAAACAACATCATATATTCCTTTTGTTTTATATAATTATAGTATGGAAAACCTGTTGCTACTAATGAATTTTCTATGAGAGTAGTAGGAGAAACTTTAATTACACTTCCATTTAAGTAGGCATTGCTTCCTTCCCAAGCATAAAACATTTCGTCTAAGTTAATTTCATAAATTACACCTAAAACTAACTCATTATTTCTTAGCAACGCAATACTAATTGAAAAACAAGGAATAGAATGAATAAAATTAGTTGTTCCATCCAATGGGTCAATAATCCAATTATAAACTTCACCTTTTTTTACAAGCGTTTCTTCTTCAGTAATAAAACCAGCTTCTGGAATAAGCATAGCTAGCTTTTTCACTATCATTTCTTCGGCAGTTTTATCTACATAGGTAACCAAGCTATTTTTAGATTTTATTTCAATATCATCTAGGGTTATTTTTTGAAGTTTAATAAATGCTCCTACTTCTCTGGCTAAACTATTTACTTCTTTACAAAGCTGTTCTAAATCTATCATTAATTTTTTTTTATTATTCTACAATTTCGGCTCTTTTTGGTTTTAACGCATCTCTAACTGTATAAACCTGACTTTCTTTTACTAATAAATAGGCAATAGCAAGGTTTGGACTTAATTCTTCTAAGCCTGTTTCTTTTAGCAATAAATTTTCTTTATTGGCAAACTCTGCTAAATGTTTTTTGTGGTGTGCCGCAAAATGAACAGCATCATCACCATTAAAATCCCATATAAGTTTAATTGTTCTTTCCATTTAATTAAAATTGTGCACAACTAACACAGGTAATACTTTCTGGCATAATCATTAATCTTCCTTCTGGAATTGGTTGATTACACCTCACACAAATTCCAAAACCTTTATCATTAATTTTAGCTAGTGCTAAATTCAATTTTTTTAATTTTTCTTCGGCAACTCTTAATGATGCTTCGTTTACACTTTTATTATTAATTGCATCCATTCTACTTACTCTACCAATAGCATTTTCGGGTGAAATTGGTTTAGTTACCTCTTTTAGTTCTTCTATTTTCTTTTCAATTTCTTTAATAGTAGATAATATCTTTTCTTTTAACACTATTTTTTTATCATCTTTCATTAATAACTATTTTATTATGAAGCTCAAAGTTAGCTATTTTATTACTTTTCTATACCATTTTATATTTTAACCACTCTAAAACATCTATATCGGAAACTATTGATGTGGTTTTATCTAATCTTTCTAATGATGATATATTTTTAGCAATTATTTTTTGATGATTTTTTATATCATTTGTTTTAGTTAAAGACAATAGGATAAATAAAAACTTTTTATCAAAATCAGTTTGTAAATGATGTAGTTTTAAAAATTCTATAGTAGATTTTACTAAATAAGGAATAAGCAATAAGTTTTTCAATTCGAAATGTATCAATATATTGATAATATTGGTTGCTGCTCTAATATCTACCCTAATCATTTTAGATGTAAGGTTAATAACTTTGTTTACCCATATTAATGCATTTTTATAATCTTTTAAATTAAAATATGCTAATGTTGCGTGGTAGTGAACTAAATAATAGTGTTCTTTATTTTGGTTAATTAATATTTCAGGTTGTTTTAAGAAAAAATTGTTTACAAAATTCACTGCTTTATCGTATTGTTTTGTTTCATTGTAATACCCTAATTCAAATAAACATAACGATTCAATTATGGCAGCTTTTTCTCTAATAGTTTTAGCTTCTAGTTTTTTAAGTTTTGAAAGTGATTTTTCATATAGATTATAATCTTTAATAATAAGTGAATGCATCAATAAATTATGTATTGCCGATAAATACCTTATGGTGTTTTCTTCCAACATGTGTGGATGTTTTTCCATATATGCTAATAATTTTTCTCTAAACTCACCCGATGCTTTCTCATTGTTAACCAATCGGTTTAAAACACCATTTAACAGGTAAAAATTATAATGTTCATCAAAAGATGCTCCTTTCGGAATTTCTTTTAGCAACTTATTATTTAATAATTTTTCAATTGTTTTTTTATCTTCATCAGTACGTATAATTTCTGCTTGTTTTATGAAAAAATGTGTTTGATTTATTAACTTTTTATACTCCACAATATAGTTGTACCTTTCCATGTAGGCTTCGTGCTTTTTATTAGCTTCCTCTACGTTTTCTAGTGTCATTTTTACTTGAGCAGTATTTAATCTCGATTCCCAGTTTAGTAATTCCTCAAGTACCAAATATAATTGATATTTTTTAGCTATTTTTTCTGCTTTAATAATTAGTCGCTTCATTAAAACAAATTGACCTTTCCAATATAGTAATTCAATATCAATTAATAAGTTTTGGCATATTATACTAGCTTTAGAGTCGCTATTATAATTTCTTAGTTGTTTAAGTATAAATTGTTGTAAATAGTTTTTCACAACTCCAAATTGTTTAATAAATGATTCATTTCTAAACTTCACCTTAAGTACTTCTTCGTCATATTTTTTTTGCTTCTCAATAGCGTCAAAAAGCTTCATGTATGCTTTATCTCCCTGATGAAACTGAGCATTTAATTTTATAAAACGCTTCTCACTTTTTGATAGTGAGTGAATTAACTCGTGTAAAACATGTGTTTTTCCCATAATAAGTTGTTAATTTTTGTTGGTTTAAAACTATATTGTTAATTTTTAAACAAATTAATTTCTTTGAAAACTAACTATAAAATAAGTAAAATTTAATGATTTAATAACTCTTTTATATCATAAAATCTATTTAGAATACTAAAAAATGATTAAAATTAAGATAGTTTTTATTAAAAAGTGATAATATATTCGCAAAAAAAAGTTGTATAATATTATCTAAACCAATACAAAAATGAAAAAAAGTTTATTTACATTACTCTTTGCAATTCTAGCTGTTGGAGTTTACAGTCAATCTAAATGGGTTAATCATCCTAATACAGAAAAGGCATTTGTAGAAAACTTAGGACAATATGATGGTAGAAATTGGCAATCTAATAATCCTATAGAATATGCATTAAGCCAACAGGATGGTTGGTTTACTTTTTTTTCTAAAACTGGCGTAACTCACCGAATTGAAAGATTGGTTAGAAATCCTAAGAAGAAAAAAGGACAAGGTGATGGACACAAAGAGCTACCAAGTAGAATTCACCTAAGTGAATTTGTTGATATTCGTTTTGTTGATGCTAACAAAAATATTCAAATTATTGCTGAAGATAAAACAAACCATTATTTTTCTTATGCGGTAAAAGATATAAAAACTAACGAAGTTACAAACATTAAAAATGTTACTGGTTATAAAAAGATTACTTACAAAAATATTTATAATAACATTGATATTGAATACACATTACATCCAAATGGAGGCATAAAATATAATGTAATTTTGCATCCAGGAGCAAATCCGAATGACATAAAAATGAAGTATGAAACTTTTCACACCAATCATTTAGATGAAAAGGTTGATATTAAGTTAAACCCTCAAACAGGGCAATTAGAAATTAATACGGCTTCCACTAACATCGTAGAACATAAACCACTCACTTTCTATCAAAATTCTAAAACTGTAATTCCCTCTAAATATGTTTTTAACAATAACATTTTAACTTTCGATTTAGGAAATTATGATAATACACAAAAAGTAGTGATTGATCCTTGGGTGGTTATTCCCAACTTTAATGCAGGAGATTTTACCAGAGAAGTAGAAACAGATGCCGTAGGCAACGTATATGTTATTGGTGGAGAAATACCAATGGAGTTAAGAAAATATGGTATTGCCGGAAATTTAATTTGGACTTACATCACACCTTGGGATACGAATGGTGGTGATTGGTTGGGAACCTTAGCTACAGATGCCGCAGGAGTAAGTTATATTACACAGGGAACAGGTGCCGAAATTGAAAGAGTAAGTACAGCTGGTGCAATGGTTTGGCATGCTAATGCACCAGGGATTTTTTCATTAACAGAATATTGGACCATCACTTTTAATTGCGATAATACCAAATTGATTGTAGGGGGTACAGGGGGTACAGGGTTAAATTTTCAAGCTAAAATATACGATATGGATTTAAATAACGGAAGTGTAATAGCTGATGTTACAGTTGGAACACAAGGTGGACTTACTCCAATAGAAGTTAGATCTATTGCTCCAACAAAGAATTCTAAATACGTTTATTTAACCCACACAGAAGCTGGTGCTATTAATCAAAACCTTACGGCTTGTAACTCGATTCCTGATTTTCAAGTTAATCACACACATGGGTTTGGATACAAATGCGAAAATTACCTTTCAGCAGCCCAAAATGGAGGTGGGTTAAAAGCTATTATTGCTAATGATAATTTTTTCTATACCCACAGAGGAGATAGAATTTACCAATGGGATATTAATACAGGTGCATTGATCAATAATGTACCACTGCCTGGAGGTAGTTCAAACAATACCTTTGGAAGAGTAGTTCATTGTAGCGGATTAGACATAGATGCAGCAGGAAATGTATATGCAGGTTCTATGGATAGGGTAGTAAAGTTTGATGCCAACCTTAATATTTTATCTCAAGCTAATACTACTGGTGGTTTTACAGTTTATGATGTAAGTGTAAATTCTAATGGAGAAGTACTTGCTGTTGGTGCTTTATTAAATAATAGTACTTCAACAGGTAGGGGAGGAAGAATAGAATCTCTAAATATGACTGCAGGTTCGCAATTCGCCACCGTTTGTTGCGACCCAAACTTTTGTCCAGTAAGCTCATTGTGTGTTACAGATGCTCCAATAGCGTTAAATCCTAATACATCTGGAGGTACATGGTCAGTTTCTCCTGCAACAACTGGATTAAACCCCGCAACTGGAGTTTTTGATCCTTCAGTATCAGGTGCAGGTAATTTTACAGTTACTTATACTCTTGGGTGTGGAACTTTTTCTACAAACATACAAGTTGGTAACTGTACAGGTTTAACAGTTTGTGTAGAGGCTAATGGCGATTTAACAGTTAGTGGAGGTACAGCAACTTATACGTGGTATCAAGGGGGAATGCAGGCTAGTTGTGTCCCTGGCTTTGGTAATTGTGCTGGATTATTTACATTTACAGACCCAGGACCAAGCGTTTTAACATGGACTAGTTTTGGTACAGGAACAACAATTACACCCCCTACTGGAGTTGACACAATAAAAGTTGTTGATTCTTTTGGGGATTCTCTTGTTATATTTTCTGTGAGTGGACTACCTTCTTGTAACCCAACTGCTTGTGATGCAACCATTACAGCAGCTGGTCCATTTTGCGAAAACGATGTAGCAGTAACT
>JAVVER010000135.1:5974-8509 GCA_032251145.1 Vicingaceae bacterium
GCGGAACGGGAACTTATAATGTTACCTATATCACCAATGGTACTTGCCCTGATACTATGACAGTAAGTATAGCTATAAATAACTGTACATTGCCTCAGCCAATAGCTAATTTCTCAGCAACACAAACAATAATTTGTGAAGGAGATTGTATCAGTTTTACTGATTTAAGTACTTCATCTGCTTCGGGTGGTATTACTTCTTGGAATTGGACCTTTAGTGGAGCTACCCCTAGTAATTCCACTCAACAAAACCCTACCAATGTTTGTTACCCTTCAGCTGGGACATATACCGTATCTTTAACCGTAACGGATGCCAATGGTAGTGATGATACATCTATGACAGCTTATATTACTGTAACTAATTGCTCAACACCGACTGCTGCATTTAATGTGTCAGACGATGAAATTTGTGTTGGTGAATGTATAGATTTTACAGATATGAGTACAGGAGCAACCTCTTGGCAATGGACGTTTAATGGTGCTATACCATCAACTTCTTCAGACCAAAATCCATCTGATATTTGTTTTGGAACAGATGGTACATACATAATAGAACTAATTGCTTCTAACGCAAATGGTTCTGATACCATTACAACCACTATTACAGTACATCCATTACCTATTGTTGATGCTGGTAGCGATGTAAGCATTAAATTAGGAGAAACAACGGTGTTAAACGCAACAGGAACAAATGGCAGCTATTCATGGACACCACCACTTTGGTTAACATGTCCACTTTGCCCATCAACGAACAGCTCCCCGGAAGAAACAATTACCTACACAGTAACTGTTGTAGATTCTAACGGTTGTATTGCTTCCGACCAAGTTACCGTAATAGTAGATTATGAATTTGTGATTTGGGTGCCAAATATTTTCTCCCCAAATGGTGATGGAAATAATGACATACTCTATGTAAGAGGAAAAGGAGTTAAAAGTATCCTATTTAAAGTGTATGATAGATGGGGAGAAAAAGTATTTGAATCTACTAGTTTAGATGAAGGTTGGGATGGTAAATTTAGAGGTAAAGACATGAATAAAGCAGTTTTTGTTTATTATTTAGAAGCTACTTTTATAGATGGAAGTGAAGTAACTAAAAAAGGCGATGTAACGCTTGTAAGATAACATTAAATTTATTAATAAATCTCATTAACAATGAATACTAATTTGAGTAATAAAGGATGCTTAATTATAGCTTTAATTTGTAAGGTATGTATCTTAATATCGGTTTCAAAAGTAAAAGCTCAAGATATACATTTTACAATGTATGATGCTATGATAATAACAACCAATCCTGCAGCAACAGGTGTGTTTAATGGAGATGTTAGAGGGGTGTTAAACTACCGCAGCCAATGGGGTAGTATTTCTAATCCTTACAAAACGTATTCGGTTATGTTTGATGGTGGGGTATTAAAAAACAAATGGAAAAATGGCTATTTAGGTGTTGGTTTAAATGCATTTAGAGATGTTGCCGGTACTACTAATTTTGGAACAACCAAAATAAATTTATCATTATCTAGTGTGCTTTTTATGGACGATAAAAATTCAGCATCTGTCGGCTTAATGGGATCTTGGGGGCAAAATAGCATGAATCCTGATAATTTACAATGGGATTCTCAGTTTAACGGACAATCTTTTGATGCTTCTTTAGGATCTAATGAGTTATTTACTTTTGAAAATAGCAATTTTTTTGATTTTTCTGCTGGTGCAATGTGGTCTTATGGTAAAGGTGCAAAAACACTAAGTTCTCAAGATGAATTTAACATACAATCGGGGGTAGCGTTTTACCATGTTACTCGCCCTAACAGACAACTAGAATTTGGTGAAGTAGATAAATTATATTCTAAATTAGCCTTACATACTGAAGCTCATATTGGTATTAGCAACAGTAAATTAGCTTTTAGACCAAAGTTTTTAGCTTTAGTTCAAGGCCCAGCTAGACAAATTTTAGGAGGACTTATGGTAAGATATACTTTACAAGAAGAATCAAAATACACTGGTGCGTTTAAAGGTGCCGCAATATCTCTTGGTACATATTACCGTTTTGGAGATGCATTTGCTCCTGCCATTGAAATTGAAGTAGCCAATTTTTCTCTTGGTTTTGCTTATGATTTAAACGTTTCTGGTTTAACAGCGGCAACAAATGGAAATGGAGGTCCTGAAATATTTATTAAATTTATAAACCCTAATCCGTTTACTTATGGAAAAGGAACTAAAAGTAGTGTGAGATTTAAATAAATTATTTTAAATTATACCAAAAGTTAAAAGGGTATGATTTTTTCTATTTTTAAATGGCTTACCTCTTAATATTGTTTACATCCTTATAAACACTAATAACAAAATTTAGAATTTACTTAGTTTTTTGCCATTAACTTTATGGTTAATTCCACCGCCTAATCCTCCAAATATTTTTAGGTTGATGTCAATTTTATTTTTAGTTTCAAATTTGCCAGAGCTATAGTGATTTGGGAAGCCTGATAAATTTCCATTTTTATCAACCAATAATGTGACTGAGTTATTATCAGAATATTTTATCAGT
>JAVVER010000136.1:0-8414 GCA_032251145.1 Vicingaceae bacterium
AACATACTTCAAAGATAAAGATTTGAATTTATTTCACTGGGCAAGCTCAAAAAAATTATGATGGTAGTTCACTTGCATACAAAAAATGCGTTTGCCTATTCTATTTTTGGAATGGCTATAAGTAAAGATTCCCAACAAAAAAAGAAATATATTTTATTAACAGGTTTTATACTTTGTAACTGGTTAGTCAGCTGTTACGTGTTTTAGCAAAACAAAAAAACCTAACAACATGAAAGTTATTAGGTTTTTATTAGCTTGTGATCGCGAAAGGATTCGAACCTTTGACCGTCTGCTTAGAAGGCAGATGCTCTATCCAGCTGAGCTACGCGACCTTTCCATAAATTAAAAAAGGCAATTAAGCCTTTTTTAGTCGGGGTGGCAGGATTCGAACCTGCGACCTCCTCGTCCCAAACGAGGCGCGATAACCGGGCTACGCTACACCCCGATCGGTGTCAAAAAAAACGTTTCTTTTTTGGAGGTGCAAATATAGCACTACTTTTTACTTTACGAAACAATTATATAAAAAAAATAAAGCAATTTATAAATTGCTTTATATTATGCTAATTTAGTGTAGATTAAAATGGTTTTAACCTCCTAATTTTTCAAAGTGTTTAATGTATAATTGATTAATTATACCATCTGCCAGACCTACTTTTGGTACAAACATATCTTTTACTCCTGCCTTTTTCATTACTGTAAGATATATTTTTGAGGCATGTGTAATCACATCGGCCCTATCAGGGCGTAATCCTAATTTCAGTTTTCTTTCTTCAAGTGTGTGCTCGTTTAAAAACTCATCCATCTGCTTTAACTTGGTATATTTCAACACCTTATAATTGCTTAATCCACACAAGGTATAAATAGAATTGATATTCCCTCCCGTTCCGATAATCATGTCTATAGTATGTTCGTCTTTTAAGGCTTCTACCCAGTTTTTCATTTCCAGCCAGGTAGATTTTTTTACCATATCATTTTTCAATCGGATGGTTCCTATTTTAAAAGAATGAGAAGTAATTTTTTGTCCTTTACTGAATAAGGTTAACTCCGTACTTCCTCCCCCAACATCCATATAAAGATAGGTGCCATTCTGATCTATTTTTTCGGCAACATGTGTTTCAAAAATAATATCGGCTTCCATGTTCCCCTCAATAATGTTAATGTCTAAATCGGTTTCAGTTTTTATTTGATCAGCAATTTCTTTTCCATTAGTAGCTTCTCGCATGGCTGAAGTAGCACAGATTTCATAATCTAATACACCATAAACTTCTGTTAAGTGTTTAAAAGCAATTAAGGTTTTTAGTAATTTTTTAGCATTGGTAGGAGAAATTTCTCCAGTAGTAAAAACATCTTCTCCCAATCTAATTGGTAATCTTACTAAAGATATTTTTTTAAGTTGTGGGAATGTTTCTGTAGGATATACTTCGCAAAAAAGTAATCGGACAGCATTGGAACCTATATCTACAGCAGCAAATCTCATAAGTGGGATAAAAATACACTATTTTTTCTGCCGCAGATATAATTTCGTTTATAATTTTTCAAAAGCCCCAACTTATTATTGAGAGAATAGTTTTACGCTCTTTTTCTTGATAAAAAGAGCCAAAAATCAAGAACAAACGCCAAATCCTTTGTAATCTTTACCCACATAGCCCTCGCATTTCCTGGTCCGATTACTCCGGATTTCGCACCGTTTGTTCGGTTGCTCTCGCTCAGGTACTTGAAACTGTATGCAGTTGATTTTGGTTAAAGCTTATAAACATAATTCCTAATTTCTAATTTTCAATTTTCAATTAAAAATTAATACCTCCACCTATTAGCAATAGCCACCAACGAAAGCATTACAGGGACTTCAATCAACACGCCAACAACGGTTGTAAGGGCAGCTCCAGAATTTAATCCGAATAAAGAGATGGCCACTGCTACGGCTAATTCGAAAAAGTTACTAGCTCCTATCATGGCAGCCGGAGCACAGATGTTGTGTCGTAATTTTAAAAACCTACCCAACAACCAACTTAAAAAGAAAATGAAATAGGTTTGTAAGGTTAATGGAATGGCTATCAATAAAATATTTTGAGGCTCATCAACAATTTTTCCTCCCTGAAAAGCAAATAATAAGATTAAGGTAGTTAGCAATGCTGCAATAGAAACCAGTTTAAGTTTCGCTAAAAATCGTTCTTTAAACCAAGTCTCCCCTTTTGTTTTTATCAGATATTTGTTGGATAAATATCCGAAAAATAAGGGTAACACCACAAACACCACAACAGAGATAATTAAAGCTTGATATGGAATGATTATTTCCGCTGATGATGAACTACTTGCAAATATAGAAATATCGAAAAAGTAAAATAAAAATCCTACTATTGGCACAAAAGCAAACAGTAAAATAATATCGTTTACCGACACTTGAATTAAAGTATAGTTAGCATCTCCTTTGGTAAGATAAGACCACACAAAAACCATAGCCGTACAAGGTGCTGCTCCCAACAGGATTGCTCCTGCTAAGTATTGTTCGGCATCTTCCGGGGTAATGTACGCTTCGTAAATTTTATAGAAAAAGATAAAAGCAAAAAATGCCATGCTAAAAGGTTTAATCAACCAATTGATGACTACCGTAAGTCCTAATCCCTTCCAATTTGAAGCTACATTTTTTAATGATGAAAAATCTATTTGCACCATCATTGGGTAAATCATTAACCAAACCAATACGGCTACAGGAATATTTACCGTTGAAATGTTCCAACTACTCAATACTTCTATGTGCGTTCCGAACCAGTTACCAATTAAAATTCCTGCTCCAATACAAAGTAATACCCAAAGGGTTAAATAACGCTCAAAAGTTCCCATTAAATTAGTTTTAGAAAATTAACAACAGTTTGAACTTGGATCGCAACAACTTTCGGCTTTTTCTGCATAAACAGTAACGCTGTAAATACCAAAATCAGGAGAATCATAATACTTCACTAATGCTTCTTCAGATAAATATTGAGCAACAATCTCTTTAGGCAAAACAATGCTTCTTTCTTTTTGAACAGTAATGTTGCTAAAGCCTGCATTTTTAATGATTCTTAAATACTCATCTAACTGGATTGCTCCAGAAACACATCCAGCATACATTTCAGCGTCATTTTTTAATTTTTCTGGTAAGTTACCTTTTAGTACCACATCCGAAACAGAAAAATGTCCGCCTGGCTTCAACACTCTAAAGGTTTCCTGAAAAGCTTTGTTTTTATCTGGAACTAAATTTAACACACAATTGCTAACCACCACATCAATGCTGTTACCTCCTATTGGCAAGTTTTCAATGTCGCCTTTTCTAAATTCCACATTGTTAAACCCTAATTTATCGGCATTTGTACGAGCTTTTTCTATCATGGCATCTGTCATGTCAATTCCTATCACTTTTCCTGATTCTCCGACAATTTCTCTGGCAACAAAACAATCGTTTCCTGCACCAGAACCTAAGTCTAACACTTTATCGCCTGTTTTTATTTTAGCAAAAGCTGTTGGTAAGCCACAACCTAAGCCTAAATCGGCATCCGATTGATAACCTTCTAATGCGGAATAATCTTCTGCAAAAACTGCATAATCAACAGTTCCGCAACCTCCTACTCCACAGCAAGAATTGGCGTTTTCTGTTTGAGATTGATTGGCTATTTCGCTGTATTTGTCAGCTACCATTTTTTTAATGTCTTCTGATGTTTTCATATGTTTATATTTTTTTAACAGCATGTTGTTGCTGATAGGTTAATAATATATTGATTAATAATGTTTTGAATTAATTTTAATTTGTCTTCGTTTACACAATAACACGTTTTTGCTCCTTCAATTTCACCTTTAATTATCTGAGCTTCTTTTAGTGCTTTTAAGTGTTGCGAAATGGTAGATTGAGATAAATTCAGCTCATCTACTACTTCACCACAAACACAAGTTTTTCGTTGAATTAAATATTCTAAAATGGCTATTCTTGCGGGATGACCTATTGCTTTAAACAGTTGAGCTATTTCCATTTGTGCTACTGTATAGGCTTCTGTTTTTGTTGTTCCCATGGTTACAATAATTTTATATCGCAATATTGCGATTAATATTTTAATAAACTATCAAAAAAGCTAATTACTTTTTGAATAAAATGTTTATTAACAAACAAATCAGTAATTTATAATATTAAAAATTACTATTATTAGTTGACAAAATCGAATAAAAAAGGAATTCCTCTAAAAAAAGCTTTTTTTAAAAGGTATATTTATAAATTTGCATCGTTAAAAATAATATTATGGCAAAAAAATCAACATTCTCTAAAGAACAATACCTTAAGTGGTATGAATCTATGTACCTGATGCGTAAGTTTGAAGAAAAACTTAGTCAGCTGTACATTCAACGAGTATTCGGAGGATTTCTTCATTTATATATAGGACAGGAAGCGGTTGTTGCTGGAGCTGTTTCTGCAACACGTCCTGAGGACAATATGATAACTGCTTATAGATGTCACGCCCATCCTATTGGTAAAGGAACTGAAATTAAATATTTAATGGCAGAACTTTACGGAAAAAAAACAGGATTATCTAAAGGTAAAGGTGGATCTATGCATATGTTTGATGTTAGCAGAAAAGTTTTTGGTGGACACGGAATTGTTGGTGGTCAAATTCCTTTAGGAGCAGGGTTAGCTTTTTCTGATAAGTACAAAGGAAATGATAACATTACCATGTGTTCTATGGGTGATGGAGCTATCAGACAAGGAGCTTTGCATGAGGCGTTTAATATGGCTATGACTTGGAAATTACCTGTTATCTTCATTATTGAAAATAACAAATATGCCATGGGAACTTCTGTAGAAAGAACATCTAACGTTACTGAATTACATAAAATAGGATTGAGTTATGAGATGCCTAGTGAGGCTGTTGACGGAATGGATGTTGAAGCAGTTCATCATGCTATTGAAAAAGCAGCTAAACATTGTAGAGACGGAAAAGGACCTTATTTGTTAGAAATGGAAACGTACAGATATAAAGGGCACTCTATGTCTGACCCTAGAAAATACAGAACGAAACAAGAGGAAGAGCAATACATTAGCAACGACCCTATTGAAAAAGTGTTGCAAGTAATAAAAAAGAACAAATACGCTACCGATAAGCAAATTGAAGCGATACATGAAAAAGTGAAACAAGAGATTGTTGACGCTATTAAATTTGCTGAAGAGTCCCCATTTCCAGAGCCGGAAGATATGTATGAAGAAATTTATGCTGAACCAAACTACCCGTTTATTAAAGATTAGTTTGAAGATTAAATTAATTAAAAATAAAATTAAAAACCTAGCTCTATTTAGTGAGCAATAAACGATTATAGAATATGGCTGAAATAGTTAGAATGCCCAAATTAAGTGATACCATGACAGAAGGTGTTGTTGCAAAATGGCACAAAAAAGTTGGTGACACAGTTAAAGAAGGTGACTTATTAGCTGAAATTGAAACAGATAAAGCCACAATGGAATTCGAATCTTTTGTTGATGGAACTTTATTATATATTGGTGTAAAAGAAAAAGATGCTGCTCCTGTAGATACTGTTCTTGCTATTTTCGGAGAAAAAGGAGAGGATTATTCTGCTCTTTTAAAAGATGAAGAAAAAACTGAAGAAAAACCTCAGTCAAGCAAAAAAGCTGAAACTACACCTGAAAACAAAAAAGAGGAAGCAGCAAAAAAAATAGATACCTCAGGAATTAATGCTACGGTGGTAAAAATGCCTAAACTAAGTGATACCATGACAGAAGGTGTTGTTGCAAAATGGCATAAAAAAGTGGGCGATAAAGTAGCTTCTGGAGATTTATTAGCAGAAATAGAAACCGATAAAGCTACCATGGAGTTTGAATCTTTTGAAGATGGTGTTTTATTACATATTGGTATTGAAAAAGGTGGTTCTGCTCCTGTAGATGCTATTTTAGCAATTATTGGAGAGAAAGGTGCTGATTTTGAAACTTTAATAAAAGCAGAAAAAGCAGGTGCTGATAAAACGGAAGAAAAACCAAAACAAGCCGAAGAAACTAAATCACAACCAAAAGAAGAAACAAAAACAACGGGCACAACTTCTACTAAAACACAAAACAATACCGCAACAGGAAGTAGAATTATTGCTTCTCCCCTAGCTAAAAAAATTGCTGAAGATAGAAACATCAACTTATCTTTAATTAAAGGAAGTGGAGATGGCGGAAGAATTATTAAGTCTGATGTTGAAAATTATCAAGGTGGTACGTCAGCTGCTTCTTTTGTTGGGGTTGAAAAATATACCGAAGAACCAGTTTCGCAGATGCGTAAAACCATTGCAAGAAGATTGGGTGAAAGTAAATTTTCTGCACCACATTTCTACTTAACCATAGAAATTGATATGGACAGAGCTATTGATGCCAGAAAAGCTATTAACGAAATTGCTGCGGCAAAAATATCTTTCAACGATTTTGTGATTAAAGCTGCTGCATTAGCATTGAAAAAACATCCAAAAGTAAATTCTTCTTGGTTAGGAGATAAAATAAGATACAACGAACATGTAAACATTGGTGTGGCGGTAGCTGTTGAAGAAGGTTTATTGGTTCCTGTTGTTCGTTTTGCTGATGGAAAACCATTGAGCATCATTACTTCTGAAGTAAAAGAATTTGCTCAAAAAGCAAAAGATAAAAAACTACAACCTCAAGATTGGGAAGGAAGCACCTTTACCATTTCTAATTTAGGAATGTTTGGTGTAGATGAGTTTACCGCTATTATCAACCCACCAGATGCTTGTATTATGGCTGTTGGAGGTATTAAAGAAACGCCTGTAGTTAAAAACGGACAAATTGTTCCAGGAAACATCATGAAGGTTACACTTTCTTGCGACCACAGAGTTGTTGATGGAGCTAGCGGAGCAGCTTTCTTACAAACTTTTAAACACTTAATGGAAAACCCGGTTATTATGCTAGGTCAACAAAGTATTTAAGTTATTGTGTTTTTGACAAATGAAAAATGGTAAGATTGTATTACTAATCTTCTTTTTTACATTGTTCTTCTGGCAAGGCTCCGCAAAAACCACAAGCCTCTCCTTCTTTATTTAAAAAAGGACTGTTACTAGCACAAGTGCCTGAAAATTTGCCGTTTTTCTTGAAAAGAATTTTAACGGCTATCCCTGCAATTCCTAGCCCTAGCAATACTATTGAAAATAATATAAGTTTCATAGTTGAGTAATTTTAAATGTATATATTAGTTTAAGCACTTTGGGTTTCTATTTCTCTATTTACTTTTTTAAATAAGCCTTGCAATACTTTTCCTGGACCTACTTCTATAACAGATGAAGCTCCATCTTTCAACATGTTTTGCATGGTTTGTGTCCATTTTACAGGAGCCGTAAGTTGTGCTATTAAATTAGCTTTAATTTGTTCCGAATCTGTCATTGGTAATGCACTTACATTCTGATAAATGGGGCAAATTGGCGAGTTAATATTCGTACTGTTTATTGCAGCAGCTAACTCTTCTCTAGCAGGTTCCATAAGTGGAGAATGAAAAGCTCCACCTACAGGTAAAATTAAGGCTCTTCTAGCTCCAGCGGCTGTGAGTTTTTCGCAAGCAATTGTTACTGCTTCCACCGAACCGGAAATTACCAATTGACCAGGGCAGTTGTAGTTGGCAGGAACAACAATTCCATCAATTTCGCTACAAATTCTCTCTACTACATCATCATCTAAATTTAAAATAGCTGCCATAGTTGATGGCTCTTTTTCACAAGCTTTTTGCATGGCTAAGGCTCTAGCTAAAACCAATTTTAACCCATCTTCAAAAGAAAGTGCTCCAGCTGCAACCAAAGCAGAAAATTCTCCTAAGGAATGTCCAGCAACCATATCAGGCTGAAAAGCATCGCCCATAGTTTTGGCTAAAATAACCGAATGTAAAAATATTGCTGGTTGAGTTACTTTTGTTTGCTTTAAATCTTCATCCGTACCATTAAACATAATGTCGGTAATGTTAAAACCTAACACTTCGTTTGCTCTATCAAACATTTCTTTTGCTAATGCAGAGTTTTCGTATAAATCTTTACCCATTCCTACAAATTGAGAACCTTGTCCGGGAAATACGTATGCTTTCATATAGTATATTTTTATTGTTTATATGTTTTCAATTATATTATTAATTTTTTCTACAGAAATAAAAGCTTTAGTGAACTCACCCCCAAGTTATCTATCGATAACTTCCCCCCCCTCTCTCTAAAGAGAGGGGGTTAGGGGGTGAGTCGAGAACCTGCTTTCATATAGTATGTTTTTAATAAATTTCAACTTAATTTTACCCTGCAAAATTACGTTTTTCCTTATTAATGATTTTAAATTTTAGCACATAGTAACGAATTTTCTTACTTTTATCCTTGAAGTTGTTTAAAGTTGTCTAAGTAAAATCACGGAAAAAGCTAAT
>JAVVER010000137.1:0-2530 GCA_032251145.1 Vicingaceae bacterium
CCTTTGGAATAGTACTTAATCATGTTTCGAACACTTATGGCGTGGACGCTTGCGGTAGCGGGGGGGGTAAATATGAAATTGAAATTCTACAGGAATCGCTTAAAAGTAGTAACTCAGGTAAATTATTTATAAGGCAAAACAATCCAATCAACAGGCATTCCGCCTGTACAGTACATTACATATTCATTATTAATTGTAAAACCGTTAACTGTTTTGGCAGTAATATAAGTTTCTTGGTAATTAGTTCCAGCACAATTTAGCAGTTTAGTAACAGAAACTGAATAATTGGAATTTGGTAGAGGTGAAGAAAAAGTAATTGATACAGAAGAATTAGCACCGGATGGAAGAACCGCTGTTCCTGCTCTATACTCAATTCCTAAAACAGCACTTAAATTAACACTATTTCCTTTTGAAATGGATAAATTGTTTCCTGATAAACTAAGGCTTTGCAACTCATTGGTAGTATCTCCATCAATTTCTGTAAAAGAAGTAAGATAGCCATTGTTTGCAACCATATTATCAACGTCATTTTCTGTTAAAACACTGTCTATTATTGTTCCACCACCATTACTAAGTGAGATGTTAAGACCTATTTTTGATAATGTTTGCAACTCATTGGTAGTATCTCCATCTACCTCAGTAAAAGAAGTCAGATAACCAACATCGTTGGTAAATGTACCTACATTGGTAGGCGTTCCGGTTAAACTACTGTATTGTCCGTCAAACCCAGCAGGAAGTTTTACAAAACCGCCATCGCTTAAATAAACTGTATCGTTGCTAATGCTTAATGCCTGTATTTCGTTGGTTATCGAGCCATCAACTTCGATATCTAATTTATTGTTCCAGTAAGTAGTGTCAGATCCTGTAATTCCACTTGCTACCGATGCTCCAAATATAGGGTCTGTTTCTGATATACCTCCTGTTATAGCTTCAGCAGTTTTTGCATGCAGTGCATAAGGTACACTTACCAATTGTGAAGCTCCCATTACTATATAATTTGTACCTCCATTTATATCTATGGAAGTTTCAATGTAATATGGACCATTTGCCCAATCTATTAATGAAAAATCATCTGTAGTTACACCTGTACCAATTTCAAGGTTAACTAACCCATAAGCATTTGTTGTTGGGTTGAAAGTTTCTGTATAAACACTAGTTCCTGATGGAGAGCCTTGAAGTATGCTAAGTTGATAACCAACCGCTTGGTTAGTTATGATAGTGCCACCAGAATTTCTAACTACAGCTTGATATTTAAAAGCTTCGGGTGATTGACCAAATGAGCATAAAGAAATTGTTAATGCAATTAATGTGAGTAGAGTAGCTTTCATTTTTTTAATGGGTTTTAATGAGTTTGAAAATTTTAAGTGTTTCATTTTTTTGATTTTGAATCACGAGCGAATAAAAAGATGGATGGAGATCACTCGTTTCTATGTATGTTTTTACAGTTGATAATTTTCCTTGAACTATCACTTTTCCTGTAACATCATAAATTACATAGTTGGTGTTTTCAAAATTGTTGGTTTCAATAAATAATTGTTCCTTAACTGGGTTTGGATAAACCTTAATTTCAATTGTAGGGATAAAATCTTCTATACCTACAAAAACCCAATTTGTTTGGTGAAAACCCTGCGTAATATCGTTATTATTGTCTGTTTCTGTATTAATAACCACTTCGCCAATTGTAAAATCTGTACTAAAGTTAGAATTGCTGTATGAGTCGCCTTGTGAGGAAATTACCTCTTGCCCCAATGAAAATGCAGCATAGAATAAAGCAAGCAACGTAACCGACAAATGATAAACTAATAGCTTTTTTATATTTCTCATAATACTTTATTGTTTTATTATTTTTTTAGTAATCGTTTGATTGTTATTAATAAATTGAATAGAATACACTCCCTTGCTCCATGCTGCTGCATTTATAATAAGTTTATTGCTGTTAACTGCTGCATTGCTGTAAACTACTTTTCCATCTATGCTTATAATAGTTACTGAAGCCCCTCCTGGCCTTCCGTCAGCTGACGGAGAGGGATTATCTCCAAACTCAATAACAATATTATCATCAAATGGGTTAGGATAAATTTTTATCCCTGTTGGTGTTAATTCTTCTATTCCTGTGATAATTACATTTACACAAGCAGAAGTGTCAACACATGAGCCAACGGTAAGTTCTACAGCATAGTTTCCTGTTGCTGTTGGTGTAAAATTTTGTGCTGTTGCTCCTGCAATAATAACATTGTTACTATCACAATTTAACCATCGGTAAGTTGCTCCATTTTGATTGGCTGAAATAGTATCAGTATTCAAAGAAGTGGTGTTGTCTATAGTTGTAATTGTTAAATCAAGTGTAACAACACTATCACAACCATTAGCAGCACCACCAACAATAGTAAAAGTAGGCGTATTAGTACTTGAAGTATAAGTTACATTATCTAACCAAGTAAAGCTATTGCAAGCTGTTTGTACGTCAGTACCATATTGAGTAGTGTTGATTGTTAAATCTAGTGTAACAACACTATCACAACCATTAGCT
>JAVVER010000137.1:2630-8136 GCA_032251145.1 Vicingaceae bacterium
ATTGAGTAGTGTTGATTGTTAAATCTAGTGTAACAACACTATCACAACCATTAGCAGCACCACCAACAATAGTAAAAGTAGGCGTATTAGTACTTGTTGTATAAGTTACATTATCTAACCAAGTAAAACTATTGCAAGCAGTTTGTAAATCAATGCCATTTTGAGTAGTGTTGATTGTTAAATCTAGTGTAACAACACTATCACAACCATTAGCTGCACCACCAACAATAGTAAAAGTAGGCGTATTGATACTTGTTGTATAAGTTACATTATCTAACCAAGTAAAGCTATTGCAAGCTGTTTGTACGTCAGTACCATATTGAGTAGTGTTGATTGTTAAATCTAGTGTAACAACACTATCACAACCATTAGCTGCACCACCAACAATAGTAAAAGTAGGCGTATTGATACTTGTTGTATAAGTTACATTATCTAACCAAGTAAAACTATTGCAAGCAGTTTGTAAATCAGTGCCATTTTGAGTAGTGTTGATTGTTAAATCTAGTGTAACAACGCTATCACAACCATTAGCTGCACCACCAACAATAGTAAAATTAGGTGTGTTGGTACTTGAAGTATAAGTTACATTATCTATCCAAGTAAGACTGTTGCAAGCCGTTTGTAAATCACTACCTGATGCTGTTGGGATAACAGTTAGGTTGGTGGTTAAAATGCTGTCGCTGCCACACACATTCATAAGTGTATCATAATAAATTCCTGTAACTGTTTGCCATGTTCCACCTGCAAACAAACTGTCTCCTGCACATAGGGTGGGCGATATACTATTCCCCGTTGGTATAGCTTGGTTAAACTTTACAATAAAAACATCCCAAGAACCTGCAGAAGTTAAATTATAAGTTCCTGCATCAGGGTCAAAATCGGCTGTACTTGAAAAATTGCCTGAAATATAGAGGTTTTTACAGCCATCAATAACAATGGAATTACTAATGTCACTAGCCATGCCACCGATGCTTTTTGCCCAAACAAAGTTGCCATTAGCATCTAATTTGCTTACAAAAATATCATCACTACCTGCTGAAGATAAATTATAAGTTCCTACTCCAGGGTTAAAATCAGCTGTACCTCTAAAACCGCCTGTAGAATAGACATTTTCACTGTCGTCAACGGCTATAGAAAAACCTGTTTCATAATCTGATCCGCCCATACTTTTTGCCCACAGAAAATTGCCATTAGCATCTAATTTACTTACGAAAATATCCTGAATACCGCCTGCTAAAGTTAAATTATAGATTCCCACCCCAGGGTCAAAATCGGCTGTGCCTCTAAAACCGCCTGTAGAATAGACATTTCCACTGTTATCAACAGCTATAGAAAAGCTTAGTTCATCATCTGTTCCCCCCATTTTTTTTGCCCAAACAAAGTTCCCATTAGCATCTAGTTTACTTATAAAAACATCATAAGAACCTGCCGAAGTTAAATTATATATACCTGCTCCAGGGTCAAAATCGACTGTGCCATTAAAATTTCCAGTAAAATAGAAATTTCCGCTACCATCAATGGCAATGGACTTGCCTATGTCATTACCAATGCCACCGATGCGTTTTGCCCAAACAAAATTACCAGCGACATCTAATTTACTTATGAAAATATCCCAAGCACCAGCTGAAGTTAAATTATATGGGTTAAATGTGTTTTCAAAACAACCAGTAATATATACATTACCACTATTATCAGTAGTTATAAACTGTGCAGAATTAAAGCCTGTTCCCCCCATTTTTTTTGCCCAAACAAAGTTGCCAGCAGCATCTAATTTGCTCACGAAAATATAATCATTAGAGCCTGATGTAGTTAGATTGTATGTTCCTACTCCAGGGTCAAAATCGACAGTGCCTTGAAAACTACCCGTTGTATAGACGTTTCCGCTACCATCAACAGCTATGGAACGACCTGAATTACTACTTGTTCCAGTCATTTTTTTTGCCCAAACAAAATTACCAGCAGCGTCTAATTTACTTACGAAAATATCAAAACTTGAACCCGATGAAATCAAGTTATACGTTCCTGCTCCGGGGTCAAAATCCGCAGTGCCTTGAAACCGACCAGTTGTATAAACATTACCACTATCGTCAATGGTCATGGAGGTACTGAAATCATAGTTAATCCCACCCATGTTTTTTGCCCATGCAAGGGATGGCTGGGCAAAGCAAGAATTTCCGAGGTGTAGTATAAGGATAAGTATAGCTCCGAAGAAACTTACATAGTATTTAATAGGATAAGCTGTGAGGAATTGTTTTGTTGGTTTCATAGTCTTATTTTGTTAAAACCTCCTAATCCAGAAAGAAGGAATTAATGTTTATTTTAATGGATTACAATCTTTCACCATTATAGTATTTTTTTTACCTTTAACAATTTAATTCAATCCCAACTTCTGTATGGCGAGCGAACTTATCAAAACCTTCTTTTAGTTCATTGTTTTTAACATAACAAGTATCAGGCATTTTACTTTTTAAGCCAGCATCATTAAGTTTTTTATCCTCATCTTTAGTAATAGTTGCAAACATAACAAAGTCATCTAATATTTTCTGAATGTCCTTTATTGTTGCATTAGGACCTAACTTTAAAAGCATATCTTTAATTACACTTATAGGCACTATATGTTCTTTAACTACTTTTCCTCCATTCTTTTCTGCATCTACAGAAACACATTCATTCCAAAATATTTTTTTCCAAGCAGGTTTGCCAGATTTGGTAACATAACCTTTTTTATAACAAAAATATTGATCAATAAAGTGTCTTAAATGTTGCCCTCTTTGATGCTTTATTTCAAGTTGGATATGTTCTAACTCTATGTTGAAGTTTTTGGTTAAATCAGTTTTTTTACATATATTTTTCATATTACAGAAATCATTTAAATTTACTTATCCCTTTGTTAAATGTGTTGATATATAAAAAAATCGATATCATTTTTAACTCTTTTTGTACTTTCGTTATTTAAATTCAACATTCGTAGTATTATCCTCAAATGCCTTTTTGTAAGATTTTCCTTTATAAGTGACCATTTCTTGGATTTTATTTTCTTTACTTGGCAATGTAGTTAACATACTAGTTGAAGATTTTTTATATTCAACTGTATAACCCAAATATATTTGGCGTAAACCCTCTAAATAACTTAGGGCATTCGTTAAGTCGCCACTTTTATAACTTTTTGGGTTAGTTGTATATTTATCGATGGAAGGTTTGATAATAAGAAAATATATATCATTTTTAATACCATTAAACACTTCAGTTTCTAATTGCCATAATTCAGCTTTAATAGTGTTTAAAGTTTCAATGATTTTGTTTGCTTCTATTATGTTATTTATTTTAACGCTCAATTCTGGTAATTTTTCCTTTATAAATTGATTAAATTGAATTAATTGCATTTGTGAATTATCTATATAATAAGATGACATTTCTTGGCTCAATTTATCTTTTTCAGAGATAATTGTTTTATACAAATTAGAAAATTCTTGAGGAACAACTTCAGTATTTTTGAGTTCGGAGAGTCCAGTAATTTTTTTCAAATAAAAACAATAATTAAATATATCTATTAAAGGATTTATATCATAATATGCTTTTTTTAAGTCAGTTAAAAATGAATTATATAATAATATTTGAGTTGTGTCAAAAATATCATATTTATTAAACATTATATTATAAGAAAGAGTGTTACTATCAAGGGAATAATCTATATATCCATCTTTTGAGACTTCATTAAAAGCTAATGCACCGATATTCCAATTTTGAATAGATTGTTTTTCAAGAAGAGTTTTTAACTTATTTTCTAACTCAGGAACAACACCCCCAGAAGAACTTGCATTAATTATATATAACTTTTTTAATCCTATCCATAAATAAGGATTTAAGTTCCCTTTTTTGTCATAAATCAGAAAATTATCCTCATTTTTAATATTTAACTTAAAGTTTAACCCGTTTATCTTAGGCTCTGCAAATCTTGGTGACAACATTGCAATTAGTGGTTTTCCAATTTTATAATCTATATCAAAATCATCTTTGTATCCTTTAGGATAATAAATATTATGACCATATGAATCTTTATGATTATATATTTGATTTGATAATTTCATTGGAAAGACTTCTTTTGAAAAATATTCTAAATTTTTAAAATTTACGTATGAATATCTGTTAACGGACTGAATTATTTTGCCAGTTTCTTCGTTAATACTTTTTAAGCTCAATAGATGTCCTTTGTTTTGTCCAATACCATATATTCTTACCTCTTTTTTGCCCTCTATCTTGAAATTCCATTCACCTATTAAAAACCCATTAGTATCAAATTTACCATCAATTGTAATGTGTTTTTGCCCATTTTTTAGTACAGAATGGGTATAATTTCCAAAGAAGTAATTTTCTTTTATATTAGACTCAATTTTTTCGTGATTAGAGTTTGTCGTCTTAGCATTTTTATAATGAATTTCTTCATATGAAAATGGTCCATTTATTTTTCCATTAACATAATGTTTTTTTGTGATTCGTTTGTAATTAATTTCATTGTTATTTGTTACTTTTGCTATATAAAATTCATCTTCTCCAACGGGCACTGCAAACCTAAAGGACGGTAAAAATGTTATATCTTCAATAACATATTCTCCTGTAATATTGCCATGTTCGTATTTACATTTTGTTATCTCTAAAACTTTGAAGTTATAATTAATATTTCCTTGTGATTTGTCCTTAATTATAATAAATTCACCATGATAAATTCGTTCTCCATTTTTCTCGTAGTACTCATATTTGGCTTTATCTCCTTCAATTAGTCCTTTATATACCTTTATCTCTTGACTGATTGCCATATAAGGTAAATTAATCATGGCAATAAGAGTAAATAGGCAATATTTTATTTTTAAATTATTTCTCATTTTTTTTATTGTTTTAAAGCTGCTTAATTCAAAAAAAAGGAATTAACACCTTTTATTAGGGATTACATTTTATTTATTTCGTAATTATTCAGTAGTATATATAAATTAATTAATAGATTGTATTTAAAATATTAACAATGTCATTACAAATAAGAGTAGAACCTGCTTCGTTATTTTTAAAACAACCATTGATTGTATAAATATTCAGCTTAGTAGTATTGACTTTTTTTGCTGAATTAATAATGTTATTTATACATAGTTTTGCATGACATTCCCATTTGTATTCTATAAGGAAAAGATTAATTTCATTAAATTGGTTAAAAAAAAGGTCGTTTAGTATGTCAATAAAATTGTTGTGTTGTTCCATACTAGGACACATGGTTCCAAATAAATCATAGTTGTTACAATTATTATTGTATCTATTTTTTAAAGTTTTAACAAATTTACTTCCATAAATTTTCATGTCAATAATGTCATCATTAGATTGAGATTGCACTATAAAATCTGCTGAAAACCCTTTTATTTTGTAACAAGTGTTTTGATTAAAATTTTTACGATTAAATAAAGTTTTTATAATGAAGTTGTTTAAAGTTGTCTAAGTAAAATCACGGAAAAAGCTAATAAGT
>JAVVER010000138.1:0-8047 GCA_032251145.1 Vicingaceae bacterium
TATTACAAAAAAATAATTCATTTTCATGGTTATATTTGGACTTTAAACAACTTCAGTAATAAAATTCCATTAAAATAGCTTGGTTTTAAGGTTTTTTTATCTGTTTCTATATTAATGTTATCAAAAATAAATTTTAATTTAACACCTTCTGTTTCTGATACAATTGTCATTTCGTTTACAGGAATGTCATAATTATTATTGGAGTTTTTGTAATTATCCATTAATTTTTTAATAATTTCATTAAAATTTAAAGCACTTTTAAGCTGTTTGTTTTCAAGTAAAAGTAACATGTTTTCATTGTCTTGTATTTTTAGTTCATATTCTTTATTGTTTATTACAAAAGTTTGTAAAACAACATTGTTGTTGTAGTTGCTATTTACTTTAACTTGATAATCATAACCAGAAATATCCAACACCTTATTATGTTTATTTTCAGCTGAAAAAGAAAAATAGATTTGATTATTATTAGTGTAATGATGGGTATATGCTAATCCTAACGCATTCATGTATATGTTGGCTTCATTAACTCGCTCGTATTTTCTTTTGTCTTGATTAAAACTTGCAATTTCAGCATCATAATTATTACTAAACCATGGTTTTATTTTGGTTAACCCATGATGGTCGTTTAAATAATCTAAAATAGATTTTATATCATTTTTAATGGAGTCGGGAAAAAGCTTTTCGTTTTTAGGCGTAAACTCATGATTGTAATAGGACGATACCAAATCAATAGTTTGCTCATTTGTAATACTATTATTTTCTAATAATTGATGTGTTTCTAAAAGGTTTTTAAGTCTGTTTACTTGACTGTTTTCACTTACAGAAAACATTCCCCAAGGACCAAATGAGGTTAACAGTATAACAGTAAAAAGTGAAATAGGAATGAATTTAATATTGGCTTTACCAATGGCAAAGTAAATAGCCACTAATGTTAGCCAACATCCCAACAATAAAATGATATACCTGTTTATGGTAATGCCATAATCTCCAATTCTCATGTTAATAGCAATAAATAACATAATAATTAATGGGAATAAAATAAAATAGTAAACCCTAGAGAAAGTGGCTATCCATTTATTTTCTTTTTGTTTGGAATAAGGATAAATCAGTAAAAAATTTAGAATTCCTAAAATAGCTACACAAACTATCAGGTAAGAAACAATTCCTTTTGGCCAGTCCCAAGCGGCAAATATTTTAATACCATAACCGTATAGAATTAGTAAATACAACATTAATAATGGCAGTAAAATGTATTGAGAAAAAATCTTTAATCCTGTAGGATATTCATAATCGTTATCTAAATTGGTTAAAGATGTTGGCATTCCAGCAGTGAAAAACCAAGTGTTAAATAACCCTGCAATTATTACCCAGAACTCAAAATAAAATTGATCACGAATGTTTACATCAAATAATAATTTTAAGGAAACTAATGCCAATACAATTCCCACGTATAAAAATCCGGAATATAATACAGAAGTTAAAAATCTAATAAACAGCACC
Organism: Vicingaceae bacterium; assembly: GCA_032251145.1. Classification (GTDB taxonomy): domain Bacteria; phylum Bacteroidota; class Bacteroidia; order Flavobacteriales_E; family Vicingaceae; genus BRH-c54. The sequence goes on from JAVVER010000138.1 coordinate 1,501, forward strand.
TTGTTGTATTGCCAAAAACCATTAATTTCTTTTTTAAGAATAAATGGAGCAAAGGCAACTAATAAATGGATAGTAATGTTATAAATGGCATATCTTACATAAGGTAGTGAAGTATTAAAAGATTCATCAGAATTAGGTAAGCTAAAATAAATCCCGACTAAAATTAAGGTGCCTATTAAGCTGAGTAAAGCTTTTATTTTAAAGGAAAAAGTTAGCTTTTCGCTAAAAACAGTAACACAAAAAAATAAAGGAATACCTAAAGCAGCACAAAGCATTAGGTTGATAACCGGAAACAAATTGCCTTGGTAATGTTCATGTTCAATTAAATAAATGGCACAAATTACACCAATAGTTGCTGCTAGTATGCTTAGTGGAAACCTTTTTAAAGCAGTTACAGTTTTTTCTTGAAGATACTGAATAGAAGGAAGTTTCATAGTAAAATTATTTTTGCATAAAACTGTGAAATTATCAAAAAATTGCATCCATACACTAAAACATATTGTTTTTGAGTTTATACTATTGTCTAACCAAAACCATAAAGCTATGAACCATTTTCAAAAAACCACCAAGAAAAATGAACGAATGAGATTTGTTTATTTTCAATTAGGACTATTAATTAGTTTTTCTTTAACTTTTTTCGCTTTCGAATGGACAACCTATTATTCTGTAAAAGAATTAAAAGGTGTAAAAGTGATTGATGATGACATAGAAACAGTGCTTCCTCCTGTTAATCCAGAAGTGGAAAAGCCAATAGTGAAGACAGAATTTATTGTAAAAAAAATTATTGATAAAATTGTAATTGTAGATAACAATACAGCAATAGAAAAACCTACTGAAAAAGAAACACCCTATGAAGCACCTAAATTTGATGATAAATGGGTTAAAGTTGAGACTCCGGTAATAGATCCAGATCCAATAGATTACCCTGATGAAATGCCTGGTTTTATTGGAGGAGATAAAGCATTGTTTCAGTATTTATCTAATAACATTAAATACCCAAAAATTGAAATAAAAAGGGGAGTTGAAGGCAGGGTATATGTAGAGTTTGTAGTTGGGAAAAATGGAGAAATTTCAGATATTAAAATATTAAGAGGTGTTAGCGAAGCCATAGATGCAGAAGCTATAAGAGTGATTAAAGCTATGCCTAATTGGCTGCCCGGAAAACAGAAAGGTAGGACTGTTAAAGTAAGGTATAAAATGTCGATTAGCTTTAAATTAATTAAGTAATTAAAAAGCCATATATTGCAGAAAAGCTTTCAGGATTATTTCTTGGAAGCTTTTTTATATAGAAGTTGTTTAAAGTCCCCTCTATAAATTAAAAAATGTTTCTTTTTTTGCACTACATTGTTATTTCCTCCAACCATAGCTATGGCTATGCTTGTCAAAAATGCCTCGTATTACAAAAAAATAATTCATTTTCATGGTTATATTTGGACTTTAAACAACTTCATAGTTATTGTTTTACACAAAAATATCTGCATAACTTTAACAATTAAACACCAACAAAACAATATTATAGTATAATTTTGAGCTATATTATTTTAATACAAAGAAGTGTTATGGAATCAAAAGAAACAAATAAAGCGGCTGTTCAAGATAAACCTACGGGAAACAAGAATAATAAGTTTATGATGGTTATTATCATTTTGTTATTGGGTTTTTGTGGCTATCTTATTTGGCAAAACTTAGAATTGAAAAAAGCAATTGACAAAGGAGAAATTGCTTATACAGAAGTTTCTACAGAAAGAGATCAGGTGCAAGCTGAATTGGAAGAAATGCTTAAAAAATATGAAGACTTAGAAACAGATAATCAGGAATTAAGTACTGAGCTGGCTGCCGAAAAAGCTAAAATTGAAGAATTGATTAAAAAAGCCAAAGGTAAAGATTGGTCCATCTATCAGTTGAAAAAAGAAACTGAAACACTTCGCAAAATAATGAAAGGTTATGTGGTGCAAATAGATTCGTTAAACCAATTGAACAATAAACTAACTAATGAAAATAAAACAGTAAAAAATCAATTATCTAACGAACAAAAAAAGGCCCAAGAATTAACGGAGAAAAATGAAGATTTAAATACCTTAGTTACTGTTGCTTCTCATTTAAAAACCTTAGGTTTGAAATCTTACGGTGTAAAGGTAAAGAATGACAATACTGGTAAAGAAATGGATCGGGCTAAAAAGGTGGATAAAATTAGAACTTCATTTACCGTACAGAAAAACACCATCACCAAACCTGGTAAAAAATGGATTTATGTTAGAATTCTTACTCCCGATGGAAGAGTTTTATCTGAAAAAACAGACGATTCTAATAAATTTGATTTTAATGGCGTAAGAGGTTTGTACTCTTCTAAAAAAGAAATCGACTATAAAAATGAAGATATGCAAGTAACCATTGATTGGGTTAAGATAGATGAATTTCCTATAGGAGAGTACAACATTGAAGTATATGCTGATGGTGTAGATATTGGAAAAACAAAATTCACTTTAAAATAACAACCATTATTTTTTAAATTTATTTAATTTCGCAGCCAACAAAAAATTAAATAAATTATGGAACACATTGATGTCACAAAGTATTACGATTTAACTGCAGAATTAATCATGACCTATGGGCCTAAATTATTAGGTGCATTAGCAGTATTAATTGTGGGGTTATTCATCATTAAGGGGTTAAACAAATCATTTAAAAAGTTTTTAGACAATAGAAGCATAGATCCTTCCTTAAAACCTTTCTTTTCAAGTATTGTAAGTACATTGTTAAAAACCTTACTAGCCATAAGTGTATTAAGTATGCTCGAAATAGAGATGACTTCTTTTATTGCAATATTAGGTGCAGCTGGATTGGCTATTGGAATGGCATTATCAGGTGCATTACAAAATTTTGCTGGTGGAGTAATTATTTTAGTGTTTAAACCATTTAAAGTTGGAGATTTTGTTGAAGCTCAAGGCTATAGTGGCGTTGTTAAAGGCATTCAAATTTTTAACACCATACTTACTACTGGAGACAATAAAACCATCATCATTCCTAATGGAGGTTTATCAACAGGCTCTCTAATTAATTATTCTACCGAACCAACACGAAGAGTAGATTGGACTTTTGGTATTGCCTATGGAGATAGTACTGATAAAGCAAAAGAAGTTTTGCAAAAACTTATAGATGACAATGAATTAATATTAAAAGAGCCTGCTCCATTTATAGCTGTTTCTGCTTTGGCAGATAGTTCTGTTAATTTTGTTGTTAGAGCTTGGGTAAAAGCCCCAGATTATTGGACTGTGTTTTTCGGAATGAACGAAAAAGTGTACAATACATTTAACCAAGAAGGACTTAATATTCCATTCCCTCAAATGGATGTTCATGTTCACAATAAATAATATTAAAACTTTTATTAATGAATAAAATCTTAATTACAGCCTTAATTATGGCTGTTTCAGTATTTTCTAATGCACAAGTTGTTGAAGAAGAATTAATAGAAATTGAAAAAGAAATTAAAACTCAAAAAACAGATAGCTTAGATGGTTGGAAAACAGGAGGAGTTTTTGGAGCAAACCTTACACAAGCTAGTTTTACTAATTGGGCTGCTGGAGGTGAAAATTCTTTAGCAGTTAATGGCTTACTTAGCACGTTTGCTAATTATAAAAAAGGTAGTTCATCTTGGGATAATACACTTAATCTTGCTTATGGTATTTTGAAACAAGGAGAAGAAGGAGTGAGAAAAACAGATGACCGTATTGACTTTATGTCTAAATATGGCTATAAAGCTTCTAAGCGTTGGTATTATGCCGGTTTAGTAAATTTTAAAACACAGTTTGCTGATGGTTTTAATTACCCAGATGATTCAACAAAAATATCTACTTTTCTTGCTCCTGCTTATGCACTAGCTGCTATTGGTATGGATTATAAACCTCATGATAATTTCACAGCTTTTATCTCCCCTTTTACAGCAAGAATTACCATTGTAAATGACAGAACGCTATCTGATGCAGGAGCTTTTGGGGTTGATCCTGCTGATTTTGATGTACTTGGAAATAAAATTAAAAATGGAAAAACCATAAGAGCTGAATATGGAGGCTACATTAGAATTATGTATAAAAAAGACATTATGGAAAACATCAATTTAGAAACTCGGTTTGATGCGTTTTCAAATTATACTGAAGAACCAACACATATTGACATTAATTGGGAACTTTTATTAGCATTTAAAGTAAATAAATTTATTTCCACAACCATTTCTACTCAATTAATTTACGATCATGATGTTGATATTGCTGTAGATAGAAATAACGATGGCATTGTAGATGGCTCTGGACCACGTGTTCAGTTTAAAGAAATTTTAGGAGTAGGGTTAAATTACAAATTCTAATCATTTTATATAAATAATTATAGCATTTTGCTTGCTCACAACCATTTCAAATAAATTTGAAATGGTTGTGTTGTTTATAATATCAAAATTTATTGATATTTTCGCCACAAGGCAACCGAACAAACATAATAACGTCTTAAGATAAAATTAAATGGATCGAGAAGATCAAGATAAATTAGAACGTCTTGTTAACGAATGCGTTAAAGGCAATAGGCAAGCTCAAAAAGAGCTTTACAAGATGTATTATGGAAAAATGATGAGTGTTTGTTATCGTTATGCCAGTAATACAGAAGAAGCCAAAGATGTGTTGCAAGATGGATTTGTCAAGGTTTTTCAACATCTTAAAAGTTATAATTTTAAAGGTTCTTTAGAAGGCTGGGTAAGAAGGATAATTGTAAATACCGCCATAGATTGTTATAGAAAAAACAAAGGCGTATATTTTGTAGAGGATGAAGATAATTACATTTTAGATGCTAATTATTCAGAAAGTGCAGAAACTATTTACAGCAATTTTGGAGTAGAAGTAATTATGGAAGCCATTCAAGAATTAAGCCCTGTTTACAGAACAGTTTTTAACTTGTATGTGCTAGAAGGTTATTCCCACAAAGAAATTGCAGATGAACTAGAAATAAATGAAGGAACATCTAAATCTAACTTAGCTAAAGCCAAAAGAAACTTAAGACAACTATTAGAAAAAAAGAATGCCCAAAAACATGGATAAATTCGAAAAATTAATAAAAGACAAACTTGAACAACACGAAGTTCCTTTTAATGAAGCCCATTGGAATGAGATGGATGCTAAATTAAACTCGTTAAAAAATGTTCAATACCTTAAAAATATTGCCATTGCAGCTTCAGTTGTTGCTGTGGTAGCTGTTTCTTCTTACTTTATCTCCAATAATAATGTGGATGATAATAATAGTATAGAAAATTACTCAACAGAAGTTAATACTAACGAACAAACGCCTTTAACTAAGGAAGAAACTTCTAACACCAATAACACTATAGGTAATACTATCAATAACGAAAATAATATTCAGGAAAATCATTCCAATCAGAATCAAGCTATTGAAGAAAGTAAAACCGAACAATTGCCTGAAGAAACATCACCTTTTTTAGTTGAAGATATTAAACAAAAAGAAATAGTTGATAATCAAACGCCTGAAAATACGAATACAACTGTTGCAGATTTAAATGTACATGCAGAAGTGTTAAGTTCAACAGTATGTTTAGGTCAGCAAGTAGTATTTAAATCTAAAGTTAACGCTTACAACCCATCTTATTTCTGGGATTTTGGTGACGGAACAACATCTAATAATGCACAACCACATCATGTTTATGATAAAGCTGGAAATTATGAGGTGACATTAACTGTTGTAAATAATGAAACCAAACAAAAAACAGTTGAAAATTTAGGAATTGTAACCATTCTTCCAACACCAACTAAAGAATTTACTTATACAGAAGAAGCGTTGGCTCACGATAAAAATAAATTTTCATATCCTGCTACAACGCTTAAAACAGAAAACCAAAACATTACTGCTTATTTGTGGAAAACGAATGATGGAAGAACATCTACAGAAGCAACGCCAAGTTTTGTTTTTGAAGACAAAGGAACTTATGATGTAAAATTAATGCTTACTCATCAATCTGGTTGTTATGTTGAGTTTACTAAATCTGTAGAAATTACCTTAGATATGGATTTACTAGCTCCATCAGGATTTATCCCTAATAGTTCTATAGAAGAAAATCAAACATTTATTCCTAAAGCATTATTAGGTTGGGATGTAAATTTCAAAATGATGATTACCGATAAAAGTGGTAAATTAATTTATGAAACTACTGATAAGTCCAAGCCTTGGAATGGTAAGCTAAACAACTCAGGAGAACAACTTCCAAACGATATTTACTTATGGAAAGTGGTTACTTATGATGCAAACGGAAAAGCATATCATCATAATGGAACCATTCGCTTAATGAATAAATAAGAACTGCCCATAAAGCCCAACAGCTTCGTTACTTTTATGTTAAAAATCAATTATTTATCTTAGTAAACTCCTGATTTTAATACTTCGAAAGCCTCGTACCCGAACTTTATGGCTCAGCCTCTCCTAAATAGACGAATGTTTAGTACCTGAGTTCGGGTTAAGCAGCGATGAATAATTGTTGATTATAGTGTGAAAGTTT
>JAVVER010000139.1:0-7772 GCA_032251145.1 Vicingaceae bacterium
ATCTAATTTATTAACAAACAATATGTTGAATACTTTTTAAGGGGTGACTAAATAAGCTGGAAGACCGAAGCTGGAAGTAAGAAGTTTACGATTAACAATTAACCAATACAGCGTCTTTGCGTCTTTGCGAGAAATAAAATTCTTTTGCGGTAAAAACTAAATCTCCTTTATCTCTTCACTTTTAACCCAACCAACATTTCCATTTTGGATTTTAATTTTAGACCAACCATTTTTTTTATCTAACAAGTTAACTTTTAACCCTTCGTGCATGGAAAATAATTTGTTAGACTTCTCGTTGGGTTCACTCATTACAGAAGAAATATTGACAAAAACGATAGCATCTGTTTTATTTTTTAATAAAGAACTGTGCTGATGTGCCATTAACCAAGTAAATAAACTCACCACAACTATTAAAACACCACCATAAAAACCTATTTTTTTAATTACTACCTGAGGTGAAAATAAATATCCAACAAAGAAAAGTAGTGCTACAAAAATGGAGATGATACTTAGCATTGCCCATCCATCAACACTTTTTGAAGTAACAAACGTTTGCCAAGCATTTTCAATAAATAAGGAAGGTAAGGCTTCAACTTTATCAATGGTTTTACTATTGGCTATTTTAAGGTTAAAAGCAGCATCTTCATTACTCGGATCAAACTTTAAAGCACGTTCGTAGTTCAAAATTGCAGGTGCTATTTCATCATTTTTAAAATAGGCATTGCCCAAATTGTAGTAAACATCAGTAGCTATTTTTCCATCTTTAATTAGCAGTTCGTATTGCTCAATAGCTTCTTCATATTTTTGATCATCATATAACTTGTTAGCTAATTTAAAACTATCATTCGCCATTACCGTTGAAAAATTCAACAAACAAATTAGAAAATAAAATACGCCTATATTGGGTGTCATTTTTAATGCTTAAAAAAAATATTCATCCAAAAATAAATCTTTTAATAGATTATTTACTGATAAAAGGATGATTAGTTGTTAAAAAAATTAAAACCACCCCAATTAAAAGATTAATTTTGTTTAAAAAAATTTAACTATCTTGATAAGCGAATCTGAAAAAAAAAGATATAACCGCCATTTAATTCTCGATAAAGTTGGAATTGAAGGTCAGCAACGACTAAAAGATGCTCGGGTGTTGGTTATTGGTGCGGGAGGATTAGGTTGTCCGGTTTTACTTTATTTAACCGCTGCGGGTGTTGGAAATATTGGAATAATAGATTTTGATGTTGTTGATGAAAGTAATTTACAACGACAGGTGCTTTTTACCACAAAAGATATAGGAAAAAATAAAGCCTTAGTTGCTAAGGAAAGACTTTTAGCTCGAAATAATTGCATTGAAATTACTGCTTTTCCCAAAAAATTAACTACTGATAATGCCCTCGAACTTTTTAGTCAATATGATATAATTATTGACGGAACGGATAATTTTTCTACTCGCTATTTGGTAAATGATGCTTGTGTGATAAGCAATAAACCTTTAGTTTACGGTGCTATTTTTAAATTTGAAGGACAAGTTACTGTTTTCAATTACCAAAACGGACCAACTTATAGGTGTCTTTTTCCAAATCCGCCAAAAGCAGGAAGTGTTCCTAGTTGTTCTGATGTTGGGGTGTTGGGTGTTTTACCCGGAATAATTGGGTTGCAACAAGCTAATGAAGCATTGAAAATTATTTTACAAATTGGAGAAATACTTTCGGGAAAACTGACTATTTACAATGCCTTGGGTGCTAATACAACAACTGTAAACATTACGAAAAACGAATCCACAGTAAACATTGCTAAAAACATCGATTTTAAAACATTTAATTATGATTTTTTTTGCGGGTTGACAAAAAACAAAAACAATATGAAAGAAATATCAATTAATGACCTTACTCATTTTTTAGAAGAAAAAGAATTGCAAATTTTGGATGTTAGAATGCCATGGGAACAACCAAAGTTAAATGATGAAAGAGTTGTAAATATTCCTTTGCAAGAAATTCCGCAACAGACGGAGCGTATAGATAAATCATTAAAAACATTGGTTTTTTGCCAACATGGAGTTAGAAGTGTTAATTGTATTGAATTTTTAGAAAATCAGGGGTTTGATAAGTTAATTAATCTTCGTGAAGGAATTGTAGATTGGAAATGATAAATGATTGAAAATTAGAAATTATAAATAAGAGATTGGAGACTGATGATTGAAGACTGATGATTGAAGACTGATGATTGAAGACTGATGATTGAAGACTGAGAACTGAAGACTGAGAACTGAAGAATACTTAACTACAAAGCTCCGAAGGAGCGTAATTTATACAGCGTATGAGTGAAGCTCATCGCTACAAGAAATAAAATAACTACCACATGAAAAAAGCATTAGTAGCAGGAGCGATATCTCCCGAAAAAATAGCCACTTCTATAGCTCATCATCAAGTTAAAACAAACATTGGTGGACATGCTATATTTTTAGGACAAGTTAGAGCTGACAAAATAGATGGTAAAACGGTAAAAGCGATAGATTATACTGCTTATGAGGAAATGGCAGAAAAAGAATTCCACGAAATTAGAGAAGCCGCTTTTGAAAAATTTGATTTAACCTGTTTACATATTTATCATAGTTTGGGAATTGTAAAAGCAGGAGAAATATGTTTATTTGTTTTCACATCATCTAAACACAGAGCAATGGCTTTTGATGCTTGCCGATTTATTACCGAAGAAATTAAGGCAAAAGTACCAGTCTTTGGTAAGGAAATTTTTGAAGATGACTCTCATCAGTGGAAAAAGAATAGTTAAATCTTTAACTTTGTTTCAACATTTAGTGTTAGTAAAAGCGTTAAGAGAGTATATTTCTAAATAGAAATTATAGTATTTTTACCAAAACTAATTTCCTACACCATTTATGAACGAAATTTTTTCACCGTCATTTAACAGAGCAGTAGAGCAACTTTCATCATTACCGGGAATAGGTAGAAAAACTGCCACCCGATTGGTGCTACATTTATTAACCAGAACCAACGAAGAATTAAATTCTTTCGGTACTGCTTTTTCATCGTTGGCCAGTCAAATAAATTATTGCGAAAGTTGTTATACCATTACTGAAAATACGCAATGTAATATTTGTACAAACCCCAACAGAAACGACCAAACTATTTGTGTTGTTGAAAATGTATTAGATGTGTATGCGATTGAAAATACCAATCAATTTAAAGGAAAATACCATGTATTGGGAGGCATTATTTCTCCAATGGAAGGTATTGGTCCGAACGATGTGAAGTTAAATGAACTTTTTGAACGCATCAGAAAAGAAAATACGCAAGAATTGATTTTAGCCTTAAGTGCTACTATGGAAGGCGATGCAACTAACTTTTATATTTTTAAAAAACTTAAAGATTTTCCTATAAAAATCACCACCATTGCCAGAGGAATTGGCATAGGTGACGAACTGGAATATACCGATGAACTTACGCTTGGACGTTCTATTCTTAACAGAGTTCCTTTTGAAAATACCTTAACCTTGCGGTAATAATTTATTTCCATGCAACTATCCATTATTATTGTCAATTACAACGTAAGAAACTTTCTAGAGCAGTGTCTTACTTCTGTTTTTAAGGCAACAAATGGAATTGCTGCAGAGGTTTTTGTGGTTGACAATAATTCTTCGGATGATTCTTTGGAGATGGTTAGTCAACAATTTCCTGAAGTAATAATTATTGCTAATAAAGATAATGTTGGATTTTCTAAAGCCAATAATCAGGCAATGGCTATTGCTAAAGGAGAGTATATTTTGTTGCTCAATCCAGATACAGTGGTAGAAGAAGATACGTTTAGTAAATGTATTGCTTTTTCAGATAAACATCCCGACTTAGGTGGTTTGGGAGTAAAAATGGTTGATGGAAGTGGGATTTTCCTTCCAGAATCTAAAAGAGGTTTACCAACTCCCTCTGTTTCCTTTTATAAAATTTTTGGATTATCTGCTATTTTTCCTAAATCTAAAACTTTTGCCAAATACCATTTAGCTTATTTAGATAAAGATGAAACCAACGAAATAGAAGTATTATCAGGGGCTTTTATGTGGATGAGAAAAAGTGTTTTAGATAAAATTGGTTATTTAGATGAAGCCTTTTTCATGTATGGAGAAGACATTGATTTATCTTATAGAATAACACAAGCGGGATACAAAAATTACTATTTCCCAGGAGCTCAAATTATACATTACAAAGGGGAAAGCACTAAAAAAGGTAGTATAAATTATGTGTTTGTATTTTACAACGCCATGATTATCTTTTCTAAAAAACATTTTGCTAGCAAAGCTAAGGTCTTTTCCTTCTTTATCAATATAGCCATCTATTTACGGGCTTTTTTGGCAATTTTAATGCGTTTTATTACTTACATAAAACTACCACTTATTGATGTTGTTTTTATGTTGAGTTCTTTATTGGTTTTTAATGCTATAAAACCGTTGATAGGCTTCCCAAATCAGATAGAATTTTTTGATAATTATGGTATTTTAAATGTGATGGCTGTAGTTTTTTCTTTCTTAGTAGGCTTATCCATTTCAGGAGCATATTCTAAAAATGTAAGCATCAAAAAAACAGTTATAGGATTAATCTTGGGATGCGTAATTTTTGTTGGAGTAAACCATCTTTTTCCAAACACCTCTTCATTTTCAACAAAATACATTGTTAGTATTTTAGCAGGCGTATTGTTATTTATTCCTTTTAGCAGGATATTTTTAAACTATTATAATCACCTAAGGATTAAAAAGAATAAATACAATACCAGCATTTTGGTTGGCAACGCTTCTTTTATTCAAAAAATGAAAGAAAAGCTGAAAAACAACAACATAATAACGGTAAAACCAACTAACGATTTACAAAATGATGATGTTAAAAATTATAATGGAAAACTGCACCAACTACCCGATTTAATAGAAATTTATAACGCTAACGAAGTATTTGTAAATTCTAATGAAATTAGCTACAAAAACATCATTCACTTAATGGATAAAACCAAAAGTAATTATGTAGATTTTAAGTTTATCCACAATAACGATTTACTGATTAGTAGCCAGAAAACTGGGAAGATATAGGTTGAAAATATTTTAAACCTGAGTTCGATTATTATTTTAAAATTCAGGTTTTAAGGTTATTTTATACTTTTCTAATCTAAAAACCCAATAGTGTTAAAAGTTTTAAACTTTCCGAAAGATATTTTTGTCGGCAATCAAAAAATCGTAAATTCGCAGCAAGAAAGCAAAAAAGAAGAATATCCATTATGGAATTAGTAGGCGTTGGCAAGAGCATTTATTCACTTCAAGCTTCATTTTACAAGTATTTTATTCATTTATAAATTAAAAATTAACGTATCATGGCATTCGACATTGAAATGATTAAGGCAGTATATGAGAAGTTTCCTTCCAGAATTGCTGCAGCAAGAAATGTAGTGGGCAAACCACTAACTTTATCAGAAAAAATATTATACGCTCATCTTTGGGATGGTGTAGCAACAACCGCTTTTGAAAGAGGAAAATCGTATGTAGATTTTGCTCCCGACAGAGTAGCCATGCAAGATGCAACGGCTCAGATGGCTTTATTGCAATTTATGCAAGCCGGAAAAAGCAAAGTAGCTGTTCCTTCAACTGCTCATGCCGACCACCTTATTCAGGCAAGAGTTGGAGCAACTAAAGATTTACAAGAATCATTAAATAAAAACAACGAAGTATTTAACTTTTTAAGTTCTGTATGTAACAAATATGGAATTGGTTTCTGGAAACCAGGAGCGGGTATTATCCATCAAGTAGTATTGGAAAACTATGCTTTTCCAGGTGGAATGATGATAGGAACAGATTCACATACTGTAAATGCAGGTGGTTTAGGAATGGTTGCTATTGGTGTTGGTGGAGCTGATGCGGTAGATGTAATGGCTGGAATGGCTTGGGAGCTTAAATTTCCTAAACTAATTGGCGTTAAATTAACTGGCAAACTAAATGGATGGACGTCTGCAAAAGATGTTATCCTTAAAGTAGCAGGAATTCTTACGGTTAAAGGTGGAACAGGAGCTATTGTTGAATATTTTGGCGAAGGTGCTAAATCACTTTCTGCAACAGGGAAAGGAACTATTTGTAACATGGGAGCTGAAATTGGTGCAACCACTTCTACTTTTGGTTATGATGATGCCATGAGAAGATATTTAAGAGCTACCGATAGAGCTGATGTTGTTGAATTGGCTGATAAAGTGGCTGAACATTTAACTGGCGATGATGAAGTTTATGCTAATCCTGAAAAATATTTTGATCAAGTGATAGAGATTGATTTATCAACTTTATCTCCTCATGTAAATGGTCCTTTTACTCCAGATTTAGCTACTCCTGTTGCTGAAATGAGAGAAAAAGCAACTAAAAACGATTGGCCATTAAAAGTAGATTGGGGATTAATTGGTTCTTGTACAAACTCTTCTTACGAAGATTTAGCTAGAGCAGCTTCAATTGCTAAACAAGCTGTTGAAAAAGGTCTTACAACAAAATCTGAATTTGGTATTAATCCGGGTTCTGAGCAAGTAAGATATACTGCTGAAAGAGACGGATTATTAAAACCTTTTGAAGATTTGAATGCCACCATTTTTACCAACGCTTGCGGTCCATGTATAGGACAGTGGGACAGAGCTGGTGCTGATAAACAAGAAAAAAATACCATCATTCACTCTTTCAACAGAAATTTCTCTAAAAGAGCTGATGGAAATCCAAATACACACGCTTTTGTAACTTCACCAGAGATGGTTGCTGCAATTGCCATTTCAGGAGATTTAGGATTTAATCCGATTACAGATACATTAACAAACGACAAAGGTGAGCAAGTAAAATTAGACCCTCCAACTGGTGATGAATTGCCAAGCAAAGGTTTTGATGTGGAAGATAACGGTTATCAAGCTCCTGCTGCTGATGGAAGCGGTATTGAGATTTTAGTTAGCACTGACTCTCAACGATTACAATTATTAGAACCTTTTAAACCATGGAACGGACAAAATATTACGGGAGCTAAATTATTAATTAAAGCAAAAGGCAAATGTACTACCGACCATATTTCTATGGCAGGTCCTTGGTTAAGATACAGAGGTCACTTAGACAATATATCAAACAACATGTTAATTGGAGCTGTAAATGCTTTTGGTGAAAAAACCAATGAAGTAGTGAATCAATTAACTGGCACAAAAGGAGAAGTTCCTGCAACTGCGAGAGCTTATAAAGCTGCTGGAGTTCCAAGTATTGTTGTGGGCGACCATAACTACGGAGAAGGTTCTTCCAGAGAACATGCTGCAATGGAGCCTCGTCATTTAGGTGTTGTGGCGGTTATTGTTAAATCTTTTGCTCGTATTCACGAAACTAACCTTAAAAAACAAGGTATGTTGGGGTTAACTTTTGCTAATGAAGCAGATTACGACAAAGTTAGAGAAGATGATACGTTTAACTTTATTGACTTAGCTTCTTTTGCTCCTGACAAACAGTTAACATTAGCGTTAGCTCATGCAGATGGAACGAAAGAACAAGTTAAATTGAACCATACCTATAACCAACAACAAATAGATTGGTTTAGAGCAGGTTCAGCTTTAAATTTAATAAAGCTACAAGCTGTTTCTTAAGAATGTAAATTAAAAAACTAAAAAGCCTCTAAATCATTTGATTTAGAGGCTTTTTTTATGTGGTATTCCAATTTTACATAAATTTTATAATCATAGTTAGTCACCCCTTAAAAAGTATTCAACATATTGTTTGTTAATAAATTAGA